>DATBCW010000047.1:0-4907 GCA_036270255.1 Chthoniobacterales bacterium | reverse complement strand
AGCCTTCGAAATAAATCTTCGCCAAATCGGGCGCCGACTTAAACGTGCTGTCCTCGTTCGTCGCGGTTTTCCACGGAACGCTTTTCGCGCCGGGAATGTGGCCGCCGCGCAACACGCCTTCCTGCGGGTACTCCGGCATGTGCGTGATCTCGCCTTTAAATTCACCCGGCGAACGCACATCGATGAGCGGTTTGCCCGCCTTGCTTTGAGCCAGCGCTTCGTCGGCGAACGCGCGAATCTCTTTGTCGAAACGCCGCTTCGGCACCGGATAATTGGTGGCGGGATACTTCGGCACCTCGCGCGTGAACGGCCGGCCTTCGGCTTTCCATTTGTCCCGGCCGCCGTTGAGGATCTTCACTTTCTCATGGCCGAACAACCGGAATGCCCAGAGCGCATAACACGCCCACCAGTTCGCCTTGTCGCCGTAAAAGACGCAGGTCGTTTCCGGCGTGATTCCGTTGCGGCTGCACAGCTCCGCGAATTTGTCCGGCGCGATATAATCGCGGATCACCGGGTCTTGCAGATCGGTCCGCCAATCGATATGGACGGCACCGGGAATGTGTCCGGTGTCGTACAAAAGGATGTCTTCGTTCGACTCGACGATGCGCACCCCATCGTCGGTCAGATGTTTTTCCAGCCACTCCGCATCCACGAGGGCCTCGGGATGCGCGTACTCTGTTGGTGTGCTCATGAGCGCAATTTTGAGCGGCCATCTCGCGGCTGGCAAACCATTTGAGCGATCTCTATAGTGTGGCCCCGATGCGCGTCCTATTAATCGAAGACAAGAAAAAGACGGCTGGCTTCTTGGCGAAAGGCCTTCAGGAAGATGGCCTCGTCGTGGAAGTGGCCCACGATGGCGAGACCGGCCTCGAGCTCGCGCGGGCGAAGAAGTTCGACCTGCTCATCGTGGATGTTATGTTGCCGAACAAAGATGGCTGGGCGGTCGTGGCCGAGTTGCGCAAAAGTGGGATGCGAACCCCGATTCTGTTCCTGACCGCGCGGGACAGCGTTCGCGATCGCGTGAAAGGCCTCGAGCTGGGCGCGGACGATTACCTTGTGAAGCCGTTTGCGTTTTCCGAATTGATGGCGCGGGTGCATTCCCTTTTGAGACGCGCCCCGAATCACCAGCAGGAACGTTTGCGGATTCGCGACCTGGATATCGATACCCGCCGGCACAAAGCCACCCGCGCCGGCACGCCGTTGAATCTGACCGCGAAAGAATTTCTCCTCCTCACTCATCTCGTTCGTTCGGCCGGCCAGGTAGTTTCGCGCGCGGAAATCGCGAGCCAGGTCTGGGACATTAATTTCGCCACGAATACGAATGTCGTGGACGTAATGGTGCGGCGGTTGCGCGCCAAGGTGGACGATCCGTTTCAGCCCAAACTCATCCACACGGTGCGCGGCGCCGGTTATGTCCTCAAGGCCGGCTGAACCGCGCTCCATCGCGTCGCAGCTCGTCCTGCTCTTCACGCTCGCGGCCGCGTTCCTTCTTTCCTGCGGTCTCGGCGCGCTTTATTGGATTGTTGTCCGGCACGCCTTCGAAGAGGACAACGAGGTCCTCGCGGACAAGATCGCGGCGGTCCAGGCCGACTTGAGTCCTCCCGGCGGCATCAATGTCGTCACCGAAGAATTAAAAAACATCCGGCCCGGCGAACGCACCGCGTACTGGGTGCGTGTGGTCGATTCAACCGGTCGCGTTCTGGCGGAGACGCCGGGCATGAGCGCGCTTTTGCCGGTTTGGGTGTTCGCCGACAAGAAAAGGCCCGCTGATTTTCACGCGCAGGGCCGGCTATTTTCGTTGCTCAGCACTGAGCATCAAAGCGGCGGTAGTTCTCTGAGAATTCAGGTCGCGCAGGATCGGAGCGCGGATGAACGCTTCATGAAAGAGTTCGCCGCCCTACTCGTGGTTGTGCTCGCGCTGGGCGTGGCGGCGGCGGCGATCATCGCGTGGAGCGTGACAAAACGCGGCCTTCGCCCGCTGGGCAAAATGACGCGGGCCTTGAAACGCGCCGGGCCGAAGCAACTTCACGAACGCGTTACCCTCGTCGGATGGCCGCGCGAACTTCAGCCGCTCGCCCTGGCTTTCGACGAGATGCTGGCGCGCCTCGAAGATTCGTTCGTGCGGCTATCGCAATTCTCCGCGGATATCGCGCACGAACTCCGCACCCCGATCGGCAATATTCGCGGCGAAGCCGAAGTCGCGCTCACCCGTTCCCGCTCACCGGAGGAATATCACGACGTGATCGCATCGACGATTGCGGAATGCGAGCACCTCGGCCACATCGTCGACAATTTGCTTTTCCTGGCGCGCACCGAAGCGGCGGAAGGACATTTGCAACGGACTTCTTTCAACGGCCGGGCCGCCATCGAAAAAATCGCAGCCTTTCACGAACCGATCGCGGAAGAGCAACAGCTATCGATTCGTTGCGCGGGCGAGACGACGTTTGTCGCCGACGAAATGTTGTTCGAACGCGCCGTGAGCAACCTCGTCGAAAACGCGGTGCGACATACCGCGGCCGGCGGGTCGATCGAAATCCGGGTGGCAAATAACGGCGCGAATTCCGAAGTCTCGGTCAAAGACAACGGCTCCGGCATCGCCGCCGAACATGTGCCGCGTGTCTTCGATCGTTTTTATCGAGCCGATTCCGCCCGCAGCTCCGAAGGCGTCGGGCTCGGCCTCGCCCTCGTGAAATCGATCATGGATTTGCACGGCGGCGTTGCGAGGATCGAGAGTCAGCCGGGAATCGGAACGACGGTAGTCCTCGGTTTTCCAAGAGCCCTGAGCAACTAGGTTTCGGCGCCGAGCAACTCCACCGGCGAGCCTCGGCCCACGATTTTGCCCTGATGGAGCAAGAGGACTTCATCGCAGAGCGACGACAATTCGCGGGAGTCGTGAGTGACGTAAATCAGCGGGATGTGAAATTCATCGCGAATCCGGAGAAGGAATGGAACGAGACGCTGTTTCAAACGTGAATCGAGGCTGCTCATCGGCTCGTCCAAAAGCAGGAGACGCGGCGCGGAAAGAATAGCGCGGGCAAAGGCGACGCGTTGCTGTTCGCCGCCGGAAAGTGTCGTCACGTCGCGATCAAGCAGCCGCTCGATCTCCATGACGGTGGCGGCATGTTCCAAAGTGAACAGACCGTTCTCGCCGGCCGGGCGTTGGCCGTAGATCAGGTTCGCGCGGACGTTGAGATGCGGAAACAGCGCGAGGTCCTGCGGGACGTATCCGATTCGGCGCAGGCGCGGCCGAACGTTCACGGCGGTGGAGGCGTCGAATAGAGTCCCGTCGTCAAGCAATATCCTCCCCGCATCGGGCCGGCGCAGACCGGAAATCAGTTCGAGCAGAGTGGTCTTGCCCGCGCCAGAAGGTCCAAAAATTCCCACAATGGCGCGGTCGAAAGTGCTGTCGATCTCGACGGCAAACGCCGGAAGCTTCAATCGAACCTCTCGAAGTTGCAGGCTCATCGGCGACTTCCTCGGGAAATCATTTGTCCGAAGAACACCGCGATGAAAACAAAAACGATCGAGACCACCAGGAGTGGTAAGGCGGCTCGATCGTGACCGAGCTGGATGTTTTGATAGATCGCGAGCGAGATCGTCATCGTTCGGCGCGGGATCATGCCCGCGACAATTGCGGTCGCGCCGAATTCGCCCATCGCACGGGCGAACGCGAGGACTGCTCCTGCGACAATGCCTCGCCCGGCCAGCGGAAAACTGATGGTCCTAAACACGCGCCGTTCGTTCGAGCCGAGCGTGCGCGCAATGTCTTCGAAGCGGCGGTTCACTTCCTGGAACGCGGTTTGTGCGCTCCGCACCAGCAATGGAAAAGACATGACCGCGCCGGCAATAACGACAGCTCGCCAGGTGAAAACGACGTCGATGCCGAAGCTGTCTTGGAGAATCCTGCCGAGCGCGCCGTGCCGCCCAAAGAGCATGAGCAGAACCAACCCCGTCGCCACCGGTGGCACGAACAGTGGCAGCATAACCAGAGTTTCGAGGACGGCCTTTCCTGGCCAGTCACGGCGGGCCAGCAACCACGCGATCGCAATTCCGAATGGCAAAATGAGAAGCGTGCTCAGCGCCGAAGTTTCCAGCGTGAAAAAAACGACCTGCCACGCTTCAGTCGTCACAGGAACGCGCTATTGCGCGAGGGTGAACCCGAACTTCTGGAACGTATTGCGCCCGGGCCCGGCGAGATAGTCGGCAAACTTCCTGGCGCGCTCCGCATCCTTCGAAGACGTCAGGACCGCCATTGGATACGAAATTTTGGGTCCTTCGTCTCTGGATATTTCCACGGCAACTTTCACTTTTTTGGAAACCAGCGCGTCGGTCTTGTAAACAAATCCCGCTTCGACATTGCCGCTTTCCACGGCCGCCAGGGCCGCTCGAACATTTTCTGTCGGCACGACCTTTTCTTTCAACGCATCCCAAATCCCGAGGCGTTGCAAATACTGTTCCGCGTAAATGCCCGCCGGCACCGTCGCCGGTTCCGCTAATGCTATTTTCTTGTATTCCGGCCCGGTCAGTTCCGAGGCGGATTTCGGACTCTGCTTCGCGTCGGACGGCACAATAATAACAAGTAGATTCGAGAGCAGGCGGCGCCGCGTTCCCGGAACGATAAGGCCCTTTTGCTCCAAACCGTCCATCTTTGCCTCATCCGCTGAAAGAAACAGATCACCGGGCGCACCCTCTTCGATTTGCCGGGCGAGGGTACTGGAGGCGCCAAAATTGAACCGGAGAGTATCGCCGCTTTGCTTTTCGTAGGCCGCGCCGATTTCTTTCAACGCATCGGTCAGACTGGCCGCGGCGTGGACGGTAATTTCCGCGGCGGAAAGACCGGAAGCAACAACCAACCCAAGGAATAAACTAACGACCTTCATGGTGTCACTACATCAGCCTTTCATTCG
>DATBCW010000046.1:0-12488 GCA_036270255.1 Chthoniobacterales bacterium | reverse complement strand
GAATTTTTACAAAGGCATCCCGGAAATGTTCGAGGAATTCCGGAATGGGTTGTTAACCGAAGAACACGTTGCCTACGGCATTCAGGTCGAGCATTACATCATTTCCTCGGGCCTGAAGATCCTGATCGATGGCAGCCGGCTCATGCCGTACGTGCGCGCCATTTTTGGCTGCGAGTTCGACGTCGATCAAAATGACCGGATCACGTTTCCGAAACGAGTCATCAGCCACACTCAGAAGACGCAGTATCTTTTCCGGATCAATAAAGGCCTGCTCGATATGTCGCAGGATGTGAACGATCACATGGACGACGAGATTCGGCCGGTGCCGTTCCCGAACATGATCTACGTCGGCGACGGTCCAACCGATGTGCCGTGCTTCACGGTGATGAAAAAAAACGGCGGCGAAGCGATTGCCGTTTACAACCCCGATGACCCGAAGCGCGTCGGTTTTAAAAAGTGCTATCAACTTTCGACCCACGCCGACCGCGTGAAACACATCGCGCCTGCTGACTATCGGCGAGGCACCCATTTACGAATGCTGCTCGAAGAGATGGTGGCTGAGATTGCCAATCGCATCGTGGCTCAGCGCAAATCAGCTGCCGAAGCCGGAACGGTAAGAGCGCCGAAACATTGATTTCTGTAGCAGCCGCCCTGTGGGCGGCTACGCCGTATCGGTCACGCGTTCAACGTCGCCCATAGGGCGACGGCTACAGAAGAGATTACTCGCCGCGATAAACGCACCGTGCCGTCGGCGTTTCGTGCACTACGATCTCGCAAAGACCCGGGCAAAGCGGATCGAGTTTCTGCCAAAACCACGCCGCCATATTTTCGATCGTCGGATTTTCCAGGCCGGCGATTTCATTCAGATACGAATGATCGAGCTGTTGGATGATCGGCTTCATCGCTTCGGAAATTTTCGCGTGATCGTAAAGCCAGCCAGTTGCGGGATCGGATTCGCCTTCGACGGAGATTTCGACTTTGAAACTGTGCCCGTGCATCCGACGGCACTTGTGACCCTCCGGCGCTTTGGGCAACGTCTGGGCTGCTTCGAATTGAAAATCCTTGGTCAGGCGAACGCGCACGACGGAACGTGGCATTTTTCCTGGCGTTGTCATCCCGAGCCGCGCAGACGGCGAGGGACCTCTCAGGCGCTCTTACGCTTCCGCGAAACACTCGGCATCCACCGTCAATGGACGCTCAATATTTCGTGAAAGCGGAATTTCCAACTGAGAAGTCCCTCGGCGCGCTGCGCACGCCTCGGGATGACAGGCGCCGGATCACACACCGCGCTGGGTCGGCGTCCAGATGAACTTGTGCATCTGCAATTGGAAGCGAACTGGCAGCCGATCGGCCAAAATCCATTCCACGATCTCGCGCGGGTCGATCCGGCCGAAGATCGGGGAAAACAGGACGGCGCGGCAACGTTCGTTGAGCCGGAAACGCTGCACCTGCTCCCGCGACCAATCATAATCTTCGCGCGAGCCGATCACGAATTTCACTTCATCGCGCTGGGTGAGATGCTCGATATTCGAGAAGAGATTGCGTTCGCACTCGCCGCTGCCCGGCGTTTTTAAATCCATGATTCGATGGACCCGCGGATCGACCGGCGAGATATCGTGGGCGCCGCTCGTCTCAAGCAACACCGTGTGGCCGGCATCGGCGAGCATTGTCATGAGGGGCAGAACATTCTTCTGGAGGAGGGGTTCGCCGCCCGTGATTTCCACGAGCGGACATCGAAGCTCCGCCGCCGCGGCGGTGATCTCAGCAAGCGTCTGCTTTTTTCCATCGTAGAACGCGTATTCGGTGTCGCAGTAATTGCAGCGCAGATCGCAGAAGGTCAGCCGCACGAAAACACAGGGCTCGCCCGCCCAGGTGCTCTCGCCCTGGATCGAGTGGTAGATTTCATTAACCGTGAGGCTCTTTTCGCGCTCGTTCTCTTTCATTCGGCGTTGAACATTGCAGGTTACCGCGAATGCCAAATCGAATCGACCAATGTTTCTCGGCCCTCACAAAGCGGAACGAGAAAGCTTTCATCGCCTATATCTGCGCCGGCGATCCTGATTTGCCGCGCACGGTCGACCTCGCGTTGGCTCTCGAAAATGCCGGCGTCGACATTCTCGAGCTTGGCGTTCCGTTCTCCGATCCTTTGGCCGACGGCCTGGTCAACCAACTCGCCGCCCAACGTGCCCTGGAAGCGGGTGCGACCGTTCCCGGCGTTCTCGATTGCGTCCGCCAGATTCGCCAACAATCGCAAATCCCGATTGTCCTCTACACTTACCTCAACCCAATCTTCCAATTCGGGTTCGAGCGCTTTCATCGCGAAGCCGATCAGGCGGGCGTGGACGGGCTCCTGCTTCTCGATCTCCCGCCGGAAGAGGATCAACCCAGCGCAGGCCCGGTCCACATTCGCCTCATCGCGCCGACGACGCCGCCGGAACGTATCGCGGAAATCTGCGAACGCGCTGCCGGGTTCATCTACTACGTTTCACATGAAGGCGTGACCGGCGTGCAAAGCAGGGTCGCATCGTCGTTAGGCGATCGGGTGAGTGAGATTCGGCGTTACACGAAGTTGCCGATCGCGGTCGGTTTCGGCATTTCGACGGCGGAACAGGCACGTGAAGTGGCGAAGATTGCCGACGCGGTTGTGGTCGGAAGCGCGATCGTGAAGCGAATTGGCGAGAACGCAACGGCGGACATTAGTGAGTTCGTTGCGCTACTAGTTAGCGCTGTGAAAGAAATTCGTGCTCCTGATCCTGTGAGCGATCGTCGTCGGCAGGAAAGATCATGAGCGTGATCAGGATCATGAGCAGGAGTGCGGCGGCTCTGCCGCCTTACATCCCGCACTTCGCTTTCGCTTCTTCGTAGCTAGAGCGCGAAGAGAGAAGGCCTGCCAGATATTTGTCCACGACCGGGACGGGGCGGGACAAATTTGCCGGCGCATCAAGCCGGGAGAAGATCGCGTGGACGATCTTGGTGCGCGGCACGCTTCGCTCCCCATAGCCGCCCGGAATGTTGCTCGACCAAAATCGCACGTAATCGAGCCCGGCGTTTCGTTCGGTCCCGAGATAAATCACGGAATGGCCGTGCTCGGACCGGCCGACTTCCGGCGACCAGAAAATCTTCATGAAATCGCCGGGCTGGGCCTGGGCGAAGTCGTCAAAATTTTCGCCGAGATCCATTTCATGAAAGAGCCGGGCGGTGCCGGGACCGTTGGCGTTCCATCGGCCCCAGATGCCCTCGCCATCCCGCTGGTTGCGAATGAGGAGGCTCTCGAGCGTCGGGTAATCGAGCTTGAGCGAGCCGCGCGAGCGCAAAGCCTCAATCGTTTTTATGAAGACGAGATAGGTCGCGCCGGAGCAGTAGCTCGGCGAGGCCGCGTCGGGCACGACTGAGAAAATGCCCGACTCGAAATGGGCGGCGGACTGGAGCCGGATGGTCGCGGCTCGCGAGGCAGAATAGCGGCCGCCGGTGGGCATGGCGCGAATTTGCTCGAGGATCAGGTTGTTATATTTGCCCGGGGCAATTTGGGAGACGCCGAGACGAGCGCTGTCGAGGAAGAGGGCGAGACCGAAGATGATTCTTCCGAGGTTCCTTTTCAAAACTACTTCCATCACAGATAGAACTCGATTGGTTTCCGGGCAACTGCCGCGCGGGCGTGGTTTGGCTTTGCCGCAAGTTTGTGGTAACCAACTGGCAATGCTGCGTTTCATGAAAATGAACGGAGCCGGCAACGATTTCGTGTTGATCGATAACCGGCTCGGCGACCTCCGGCTGGAGACGAACCAGATCGCGAAGATTTGCGATCGGCATCGCGGGGTGGGTGCGGATGGCGTCCTCGTGCTCGAGCGCGCCACGAACGGCGCCGATTTTCGGATGCGCTATTACAATGCCGACGGCGGCGAAGCAGAGATGTGCGGAAACGGCGCCCGATGTTTCGCGCGCTACGCCAATCGCGTCGCGGGAGCGAAGGAAGCGTTGTCTTTCGAAACGCCGGCCGGCGTGATTTTCTCGGAGTTACAGGGGGAGCTGGTGCGCCTTCAGATGAGCGAGCCGAAAGACATGCGGCTCGGGATCACGATTCCTTTGCCGGACCGGCAGGTCGCCGCGCATTTCGTGAATAGCGGCGTGCCTCATGTCGTCGTTCCGGTCGACGATCTCGAAAACACCGACGTTCGTGGTCTCGGTTCCGCGATTCGCCGGCACGAACTTTTTGCGCCGAAAGGCGCGAACGTGAATTTCCTAAAGGAACGCGGTCCGCGCCAGATTGCGATCCGCACTTATGAGCGCGGCGTTGAAGACGAAACGCTCGCCTGCGGCACAGGCGTCGTCGCGAGTGCGTTGATTTTTTCGGCGGTGAAGAAGGTCGACGGTCCGATCGGGATTCTGGTGCGCGGTGGGAGCGAGCTTGAAGTCGACTTCGAAAAAGAAGGCGACCAATTCAAGCGGGTCACGCTCACGGGCCCGGCCGAGTTCGTCTTTGAAGGGACGATCGAAGTTTAGGTGGATCGCGCGCTTGCTGGCGCGATGGTAAATCATGTTTCGAGGAACTTATACAGCTATCGTGACTCCGTTTCGCGACGGCGAGATCGACGTGCCCGCACTCGAAGCTTTGGTCGAGGGCCAGATCGCCGACGGGGTCACCGGCGTGATCGCTGTCGGCACCACCGGCGAATCGCCGACCCTGTCCGCCGCCGAACGCGAGCAGGTCATTCGCGTGACGGTCGAAGTCGGGAAGGGCCGTTGCCAGGTGCTCGCGGGCACCGGTTCGAATTCGACCAGCGCCACGATCACAGCGACGCGCGCCGCGGAAAAGATGGGCGTGGACGGAATGCTGGTCGTCGCGCCGTATTACAACAAGCCGAACCAGGAAGGATTGTTCAGGCATTTCCAGGCGATCGCGCAGGCGACCTCCGTGCCGATCATGCTGTATAACATTCCCGGCCGTTGCGCGGTCGATATAGGGCCGGACACAGTCGAACGGCTGGCGATGGATTGCGCGAACATAGTCTCAATCAAGGAAGCTGGCGGCAGCGTTGATCGCGTGAGCGAACTACGGGCCCGTTTGCCGGAAGCGTTCACGATTTTGAGCGGCGATGATGCGCTGACCTTGCCGTTTCTCTCGGTGGGCGCCGTCGGCGTGGTGAGTGTCGCTTCGAATTTATTCCCCGCTGAGGTGGTCGCGCTCGTCCAGGCGTTCCGAACTGGCGACACGAAGAGCGCGCGAGAAATGCACATCAAGATGTTGCCGATTTTTAAAGACCTTTTCATTGAACCGAATCCGGTGCCCGTGAAAACCGCGTTGTCCTGGCGCGGTGCAATGTCGGCCGAATGCCGGTTGCCACTCTGCGAAATGAGCGCTGCGAACCAGGCGCGGTTACGCAAGGCACTCGACGTGCTCGAAGAAAGTCGGTAGATGATACGAATGCATGTTCTTTTAGTTGGGGGAAATGGGCGGATGGGCCAGGCTGTGTCCTCGGCGGCCGCAGCCTCTGACGCAACAATCGTAGCGAGCTTGAACCGGGGAGACGATATAGACGACCACATTGAAAATTGCGATGTGGTCATTGATTTTAGCCGTGCAGGGGCCATCGAGCAGATTTGCGAAGCATGCCTCCGGGGAGAAAAGCCTTTGGTAGTCGGAACAACCGGACATTCGGATGAGCAGCGAGCTTTCATTGACCAGAGCGCACAGTCCATACCGATCATTCTCTCGCCGAATTTTAGCGTCGGAATCAACACACTCTTTTGGTTAACACAGAAAGCTGCTGAATTGTTAGGGCCTGACTTCGATCTTGAAATCGTTGAGATGCACCACCGCTCGAAGAAAGATGCACCCAGCGGGACGGCAAAACGGCTCGCAGAGATCCTGAGCGAGGTGCGAAATCTCGATTATGACAAGAACGTTGCCCATGGGCGAGCGGGCTTGGTTGGAAAGAGACCACGAGCGCAAATCGGCATGCATGCTATTCGCGGAGGCGACGTCATCTGTGATCACACGGTCATGTTTGCCGGGCCGGGAGAACGGATTGAGCTCGTCCACAAGGCTACTTCCCGCGAAACGTTTGCCTTGGGCGCTTTGCGTGCAGCACGATGGCTGATGGACAAGCCTCCCGGTCTTTACAGCATGGAAGACGTACTTGGTCTATCGCTATCTCCGGTTGTTGCGGCGAGTCGCGGAAAGTCCAACGGCGTTTTTCATTGAGAGCCGGCGTCGCCCTTGGCTCAAATCTGGGGGAGCGCTTCGCCAACTTGCGGAATGCGCGGAAAGAAATCGCTGCGCTCAATCATGCGCTGCCCCCGCTGCGTAGTTCGGCGATCTACGAAACAGAGCCGGTGAATTGCGAGAAAGGCGCCGCGAAATTCTTCAACGCGGCGATCGAATTCGGTTATTCTGGCCAGCCACAAGAACTACGGCGCGAGCTGGCCGCCATCGAAAGAGTCCTGGGAAGGCCGGCAAGTCACGAACGAAACGTTTCGCGTCCGATCGACCTCGACTTGCTCTATTTCGGCGAAATCGTCATTGAAACGCCAGAGCTCCGATTGCCCCATCCGCGAATCGTCGAGCGTGAATTCGTTCTCCGGCCGCTGGCCGACATCCGCCCCGATCTCGTCCTGCCCGAACAAACCGAAGCCGTCGCGACGCTGCTCGAGCGGTTGCCTGCGTCAGGAGTGGTGCGGCTCGATATCGAGTGGTAGGCTCGTGGCCCGATGCAGGATTTTCGCGACACGAAAAAGCGCGGCGAAAAAATCACGGCGCTGACGGCGTACGATTACCCGACGGCGCGCCTCCTCGATGAAAGCGGGATCGACGTTATTCTCGTCGGCGATTCGTTAGGCATGGTGGTTCTCGGGTACGAGGACACCACGGAAGTTACGCTCGACGACATGGTCCATTACACCCGCGCGGCCGCTCGTGGCGTGAAACGCGCGTTGCTTGTGGGGGATCTGCCCATTCACAGTTACGACGATGCCGAGCACGCCGTTTCATCAGCACGTGCTTTGATGGCGGCGGGCGCGCAGGCTGTGAAACTGGAAGGCGGCGCGAGCCACGTCGCGCAAATCGAGGCGATCATCGCCGCCGGTATCCCGGTCATGGGTCACATCGGGATGCTGCCCCAAAGTGTCCGTAAAGAAGGCGGCTATAAAGTGAAGGGACGGACGCAGGCCGAAGCCGAGGCGCTGCTTGCGGATGCTGCTGCTGTCGAAAGGGCGGGAGTGTTCGCCGTCGTTCTCGAAATCGTTGCGCCGGAAACGGCGCGTCAGATTACGAGTAAGCTCGAGATTCCGACTATCGGCATCGGCTCTGGTGCGCATTGTGACGGCCAGATTCTGGTGACGCACGATCTGATCGGACTGTTCCCGTGGTTCACCCCGAAATTCGTCTCGCCCGAAGCCCGCGTCGCCGATGACATTCGCCGTGCGGCCCAGTCTTTTATTCGCCGAACAAAATCCGGTTAGGCCCCGTCTTATTTGGAGTGAACGGGGCGGCCTCGGCGACTGTCTGGTGATTTCGTGAAGTTTGACAAGAACTGCCGGCTGCCGGTTCGTTTCCCAGCCAAATGAGGACATCCGAGTTCGATTTCGAGGAGGCGCTGCTCCAGGGCAACAAGCAGCGTAACTGGCTCCTTGTCGGGCTGGTCCTGTCGCTCGCGCTGCACGGGGCGCTCTGTGGTTACTTTTATCGCACCCTCTACATGCCGAGTGGCCCGGTTGCGGAGGAGCGCGTTCCGGTGCCGACTTTCAAGGTGAAGAGCATCGAGATGCAGCCGCTTGAAAAGCCGGGCGCCGACCAGGCAAATCCGGCCGCGAAGCCGGAGCCGGACAAGACGGACGTGCAGTTGCCCGACGAAAAGAAATCGTTCGATCAATTATTGGACGATGTCCATGCGACGACGGCCTTGCCCGATGACACTCGCGACGTTTTGCCCGACACGCCAAAGGTCGAACAAAATCCGGATTCCGTGATGACGGAGCTCGAGCAGAGCAGCGCGCAATCGCTCGCGAAGAGTCCGAACGCGACGCGCGAGCAGAATCTGTTGAACGACTCAGCGACTTCCGGACGGCCGCAACCGGCGTTGACCGGCACCGAGTTGGCGACAAGCACCACAATCAAAAAGCCAAACACATTCAACAAACTCCCCGGCGACAGCAGCGGCCCGACCCGGAACAAGGCGCCGGGCTTCAGCGATATCGATTCGCTCCTCTCGCAAAAGGGGCCGCTCGGGTCGGGGACGAAACTGCGGATGCCTGACGATCAGCTTTTCAATTATGACAGCGCCGATTTGCAGGGGGGCGGGCTGACCCAATTGCAAAAGCTCGGCACCCTGATCAAGCGTAACCCGAAAGCGACCTTCTCCGTCGAAGGTTACACCGATTCGTTAGGTTCGCCGGATTACAATCTCGAGCTGAGCCAGCGCCGCGCGGACAACGTGAAAGATTATCTCGTGAACGTGATGGGCATTAACCCCGCGCAGATCGAAACGAAAGGCTATGGCGCCTCGAAGTTTCTCGTTGCTCCGCGTTCCGTGGTCGTGAATTCCCCCGAAGAACAAGCCGAGATCGAGCGCCAACGCCCGAATCGCCGCGTCGTCATCGTCGTCCACACGGACGCGCGGTGATTACCAGTTCTTGATCCATTTGGATTGGTCCGGGCCGGCTTTGCCATCGGCGATGCTCCACAGATCAAAAGTCGGATTGTAACCTACCGCGCCGGTCGGGTTCGCCGATTTTGCGGTTGAGTATCCATACGAATTTCCAAATGGATCGCGGACACCGGTGACGGGCTGAGTTTGATCGGCTGGATTGAGCTGGTTTGGTTTGAATGGAAAATAAGTTTTCGTTTCCGCGATTCGGTCGTGAGTCATATCGCCGCTCAGGTATTCGTAGAGGGTCAAGCTGGCAGCATCGTATTCAGAGACATTGGTTGTCGAGACGTCAAAGTTGTCCGTGACTGAATCGCGCGGATACGTGCCATTGTCCGCCCGGTAATTCTCCAATGCCGCGGAGATCGCGGCGATCTCTGCTTCGGTTCTCGAGCGGTGGCCTTTCTTCTGCACATAACCAGTGGTCGCTACAATCAATCCAGCCAGGACGATGATGATTGTCATCACGATCAGCAGCTCGATGATCGTGAAAGCGCGAACCATTTTCCGCAGCACGGGCTTAACTTTGTTGCTGCAGCCCGCTGATGATGCTGATCAGCGGCAGGAACAATGCGATGACGATCGTGCCGACAACGACGGCCAGGAACACGATCATGATCGGTTCCAGCAACGAGGTAAGCGCCGCGACCGAGTT
Source organism: Chthoniobacterales bacterium (assembly GCA_036270255.1). Lineage (GTDB taxonomy): Bacteria > Verrucomicrobiota > Verrucomicrobiia > Chthoniobacterales > UBA10450 > AV80. The sequence goes on along the minus strand of DATBCW010000046.1, from coordinate 3,191 downwards.
ATCCACTTCGTCGTCGTAAACTTCGGCGATCTTCAACAGCATCTCCGGCAGCTGCCCGGTTTCTTCTCCGACGTCGACCATACTGATCACCATGGGTGGGAACGCGCCGCTCACTTCGAGCGGCGACCTGATTGATTCGCCTTCCTTTACGCTGTCGTGCACCAGGGTAATGGCGCGGGCGATGAGGCTGTTCCCGGCGGTTTGGCGCGTGACCGTCAACGCCTGCAAGATCGGCACGCCACTGCTGACCAGCGTTCCGAGCGTGCGCGAGAAACGCGAGATCGCGGTCTTGCGGATCAGGTCGCCAAAGAGCGGAGCGCGCAGCTTGATGCGATCGAGAACATTTCGTCCGGTTCGTGTTCGCGCGACGACTTTGTAACTGATGACGAGAGCAGCGAACCCTCCGAGCAAAACAGCCCAGTGATCTTGCACGAAGGCGCTCACGGCGATGACGAAGATTGTGATCGCCGGAAGCGGCTTGTCGCCGAGCATATCGTGAAAGATTGCTTCGAACCGCGGCACGATGAACACGAGGAGGAATGCCAGGATCCCGACCGCGAGAACAAGAACGATGAGTGGATAAACCATCGCGGCGACTACCTTGTTCTTGATCTTCTGCGCTTTCTCCTGGAACTCGGCGAGCCGGGTAAGGACCACTTCCAGCACGCCGCCCAGCTCACCGGCTTTCACCATGTTGACGTAGAGGTCGTTGAAGATGCGCGGATGCTGCGCCAGCGCTTCGGAGAATGTGCTGCCGCCCTGGATCGAGTTGGCGAGTTTATTGATCGTGTTTTTGAGAACGGAATCGCGCTCTTGTTGCGCGAGGACGTTTAATCCGCGGAGCAGCGGGAGACCGGCATCGATCAGCGTGGCGAGTTGACGGGTGAATATCATCAGCACCTTGGGCTTTACCGTTTTGCGCTGGAACAGAACGATGTTCAGGCCGCCGGCTTTGCCTTTCGCCCGCGGTTCTTTCGCTTTCGTTTGGGGTGCGGCCGTCGGTTGCGCCGCAGCGGCCGCGTTTTCCTCTAAGACGTGCGTTGGAAAATAGCCGGCCCGGCGCAGCTCGCCGACGGCCTCGTTCGTGGTGGCCGCTTCCACGAGTCCGGTCGATTCGTGTCCGCGCGAATCAAGGGCGATGTAGGTGAATCGCGGCATAAAGCTAACGCTGTGAAAATCCAAATTCCAAAATCCAAGCTCCAAACAAATTCCAAATTCCAATTCTCAAATTGCTTCCGAGCAGTCTTGTTCTTTTTAGAGTCTGGTCCTTGGACATTGTTTGGGATTTGGAATCTGGGATTTGGAAATTTCTCAGGTGTACTTCAGCACTTCGTCGATTGTCGTGTCGCCAGCGAAAACGCTGCGGAGTCCGTCCTGGCGCAGCGTGATCATTCCGAGCTCAACCGCTTTTTCCTTGAGCGTCACGGTTGGCGCGCGCTCATTGATCAGTTCGCGCAGCGGGTCGGCGATCTTCAGCAATTCGAAAATCCCCTTCCGGCCTTTGTAGCCGGTTTGGTCGCAAGCGTCGCAGCCTTTGCCGCGGAAGAATTCTCGGTCGCCGACGTCTCGCGGGGAAAAGCCGAGCTCGGCGAGAAGTAGGTCGCTCGGCCGATAAGGTGTCCGGCATTGCGGACAGATGCTGCGGAGCAACCGCTGGCCGAGCACCGCTTCGAGGGTGGAAGAAATGAGAAACGGTTCTACGCCCATGTCGATTAAGCGCGTAATCGCGCCCGGCGCGTCGTTGGTGTGGAGCGTCGTAAAAACAAGGTGACCGGTGAGCGCCGCCTGGATGGAAATCTGGGCCGTCTCGAGGTCGCGCGTTTCACCCACCATGATGCGGTCCGGGTCTTGCCGAAGGAACGCGCGCAACGTTCGCGCAAAGGTGAGCCCGATCGCTTCATTCACCTGCACCTGAACAATCCCCTCCAGGTCGTACTCGACCGGCTCCTCCGCGGTGAGGAGTTTCGCATCGATCGTATTGATTCGGCGGAGGCAGGAGTAAAGCGTCGTGGTTTTTCCAGAACCGGTCGGCCCGGTCACAATGAAGATGCCATTGGGCCGACTAATTATTTCGAGAATGGATTGGTAGATGGAGTCGGGCAGACCCAGCGCCTCGAGATCGAGATTGACCGTCGAACGATCGAGGATTCGAAGCACAACGCTTTCACCGAATTGGGTCGGTAATGTCGAAACGCGGAAGTCGACGCTCCGGCCTTCAACATTTTTCTGGATGCGCCCGTCTTGCGGCAGGCGCCGCTCGGCGATGTTCATGTTCGCCATCACCTTGACCCGCGAGATCACGGGCAGCGCGACGTGGGGCGGCGGCGGTGGCATCTCGCAAAGCGCCCCATCCACGCGATACCGGATTTTGAATTCGTTCTCGAACGGCTCGAAGTGGATGTCGCTCGCCCGATCCCGGATCGCCTGGGACAGAATCAGGTCCACGAAGCGGATGATGGGCGTGGCGTTCGCTTCCGCTTCAACGGCATGCGCGCTTTCATGCGTCACCAGCAGCTCCGTTTCGCCGAGCTGTTTGAGAACGTCTTCCATGCTCGCGCCGTCGCTGCCGTAGTATCGGTTAATCCGCTCTTCCACTTCTTCGGAGGGTGCGACCACGACGCGGACATCTTTTCCGAGCGCGAAACGCAAATCCTCGGCGGCGCGCAGATCAAGCGGATCAACCAGGGCGACGCTCAAAGTTTGACCGTTCAGGGCCAAGGGCAGCGCCTGATGAAGCTGAGCCAGCGCTGCCGGAATTAATCGCAGGATCTCCGGCGCGATTTCGTCTCGGTCGAGGTCAACGAAGTCCGTCACGAGCGCCTGAGCAATGACCTGATAGAGGCCGCGCTGGTCGACAAATCCACCATCAATTAGTGCCTGCTCGGCGGTTTTTCCATTGAGCCGCGCTTCCTCCAAAACATCTTCCGCCTGCGACGGCTGGAGGACGCGTTGCTCGACGAAAATGTCCATGACCTGCCGCGCGTTCATCAGCTCACGTCTCCCAGGGTGATCGAAATCACTTCCTCGGCCGAGGTGAGCCCGGCCAGAACTTTCCGGACGCCGTCTTCACGCAACGTTCGCATACCCAGCTCGCGGGCTTGCTGACGCAACCTCAAGGTCGAACATCGATTGTTGATCATGTGCCGGACGTTGTCGTCGAGGACGAAGATCTCGAAGATGCCGATCCGGCC
>DATBCW010000045.1:0-42825 GCA_036270255.1 Chthoniobacterales bacterium | reverse complement strand
AGCGGTTCGAAATTTCGAAGGGAGAACGGTGGCGGAGCCGGGAGTAACGAAGAAAATCGGCACGACGCCGAGCGACCGGAACCGGTTCGCATAATGGCGGAAGGCGGTTTCGGCATAAGCATCCACGGCGCGGGGATGTGGGTCGGCCAAATCGCGTTCGAGCCATGCTTCATAACGGGCCGCCTGGTCCGGTTTCATATTAGCGACGGCCGGCGCATAACCGTCTCCGCGCGGTTCATAATCGGATTCGGAAAGATCATCTTCGCTTGGAGTTAAACCCAACAAATCAAAACCCCGCCCCGTGTTGGCGAGGTTTTGGCCAAACAGAAAATAATCCGCAAGGAAAGCTTCTCGGTTTCGAGCAAGTCGTCTTCCTTTCTGCTTCCATTTCTCCGCCACATTCATTTCCAAGATTTTTCGCGCGATGATCGCGCTTCGCTCCCAATCATGCCAGTAAAGCGCTCGCCGAGTCCGCACATGCTCCGGCGCGACCGAAATCTGAACGTCCTCCAGTTCGATGAAAATTCGTCGCAACCCACGCGGATTTGCGGCGAGCAACTGGTCGATAACGTAGAAGGTTTCCGGCGGGAGCATTCCGTCGATCCCAAGATTGTAAGAGTGGGCAGGCTTGCCGCCGGCCGCCATCGCGCCATCAAACGTAGCGGGGTTGACGCCGTGGTAGACCCGGCTCGAGCCGAGAAAGATCGTGTCGTATGTGTTCGGGTGCGCCGCCAGAAAGAGGAGCTTCGGGGTAACACCGGCCACCTGCGGCAACGGCAGGAGAGAATGCAAGGCGAACGCGGTGACGCAAAAACTCGCCAGGCCGAGGATGGAATAATTCAATGTCCGCATAGGGCGAACCGTTTGGTGGACCTATACACGGGCAGATTGTCCCTTGCGACTAATCCAATAGCTCCCAAGGTGCGGCGAGGTGTTTCAGCTACTCAAGAAGGACGAAAATTCACGGGCGCGCCGCGGCCGCCTAACGACCAGTCATGGCGTGATCGAAACGCCGGTGTTCATGCCGGTGGGAACGCAGGGCAGCGTAAAAGGAGTGAGCCCGCGAGAACTGCGCGAGGTGGAAGCGCAGATCGTTCTTGGCAACACGTATCATTTGTTCGTTAGGCCAGGACTCGATGTCATTCGCGCCGTCGGCGGGCTCCATCGCTTCATGAATTGGGACGGGCCCATCCTGACCGACAGCGGCGGATATCAAATCTTTTCGTTGGCAAAGCTGCGTAAGATCACGGAGGAAGGCGTGCAATTCCAAAATCACATCGATGGTTCGCCGGCGTTTATTTCGCCGGAGATCGCGATGGAAATCCAGGCTACGCTCGGGAGCGATATCGCGATGGTGCTTGATGAATGTCCGCCGTGGCCATGCGAATACGAATACGCGGCGCGGAGTCTGGAGATGACGCATCGATGGGCGAAGAGATGCAAGGCGAAGTCGGAAAACGTCACGCAGAGCGGGAGGAAACAGGAGAGACAATTAGTTTTCGGCATTGTGCAGGGCGCTACGTTTGAAGAGCTGCGAAAGTCGAGCGCACAGACTCTCGCCGCGATGGACTTTGACGGCTACGCGATCGGCGGAGTGAGCGTGGGCGAACCGGAGCCGGAAATGATGAGCGCGGTGGAATGGAGCGAGCCGCACCTCCCGGAAAACAAACCGCGCTATGCGATGGGGCTCGGCACGCCGCCGCAACTCATCGAGTTGATCGCGCGCGGCGTCGACATGTTCGATTGCGTTCTGCCGACGCGTTTGGCGCGAAACGGAACCGCTTTCACGACCACCGGCACGCTCAACTTCAAGAACGCGGAGTTCACTCTGCAAAGCGGGCCACTCGAAGAAGGCTGCGCCTGCGAAGCGTGCCAGGGTTATTCACGCGCCTACCTCCGCCACCTCCTAAAATCTGAAGAAATCCTCGGACTGCGCCTGCTTAGCATTCACAATCTTCACTTCTATCTCGATTTGATGAAGCGCGCGCGCGCCGCGATCGACGACGGCAGTTTCTCAGAATTCCGGACGCGTTTCGTCAGCGGGTACCGGACGCGGGAAGTATAATGACGGGTGCCTCACCCGCTTGAACGAGCTCTAGTTCGCGGAATCGTCGCGAGTGAGCTGGCTGAATTTTTTCTCCCGGACACCCATCGCCAGCTTGGCATCGAGATCACGCTGGATGGCGCGAGCCCAGGCCTCCGACGACTCACTATTATAATGGATGCCGTCGCCGCCGGTCTTTCCCATGACGTAATGGGTCACGTTCCGCGAATCGATGATTTCAAAATTCTTCCGAGTCGCAGCGCGTCGCAGGATCTGGTGCACGCGGCCCTGTACTTTCCGCAACCGCGCTGAATCAGGCGGCGCAATCCACACGATTTTCTCGACGGTTCCGCGACGCGCTTCGTCAACCAAGCGACTCAGATAGTCGTTCATCTGCTCATCGCTCAAATTGCGATCCATCCAGTTAGTGCCTAGCTGAACGACCAGTATCGTCGGCTTATGTTTTCGCACGAGGTCGGCCAGCTTCGGAGTTCGAGTCGGACGCGGCGCGCGGCCGTTCACCCAATCCGTGAAATAATCCGAGTCGCTCGTTCGCTGCCGATAACCGCACTTGGTGATGAAATCCGGCTCGCCCGCAAGCCAGTGCTCCGGCGAAGAGCCGCAAGAAGCGTAAGCGGCCACGCGATGCTTCAGCGCCAGATGCATCTGGACGACTTCGCCGAATTTTCCGACCGAAAGGGAATCGCCGATCATGAGAATGCTCGGCGGCGGCGCATCCGGCGGCGGCTTGGACGTCGACTTCTTTGTTTTGCCGTCAGCCACGAGGATAAAACTCCCGATGCCCAAAACAAAGGCGAGCGGCAGAAGAACCGGCTGAAGGAGTTTCGACCAGTTTCTTTTAGCGTGCATGGTCTGGATGTCTCATTTCGTCCTGAACCCGGATGTAGGGTTGGAGATTGATTAAGCCGGAATCATCCTTCGATTTCACAGTTTTCCAAACGGTGTTTTCGAGCTCATGCAATTGCAGCCGGTAAGTGCGGCCGATCCGCCACCGGCCGAGCCGTTGTTCCTGCAGCTTGATGTAGGCCGGATGCATTACCAAAATTTGTTTTTCTGAATACTCGCCGGCAATCACCCGCGTGACTTCATAGACGTAGCCCACCAAAAATTCCTGATACGGCAGGAACTCTTTCACCGGGACTGGCTGCGTTTTCGCAATCAACTTCGCGCGCACCTGGAGCGTTTGCTCTTTCGGTTTTTCCGCCGGTGGCGTCGCCTCAGTCACCGGCGCTTGCACTATCGCGGTCTCGGCCAGCGGCTTCAGCGATGCGATGGGTTGGGTTGCGAGATCGTGCTCGACGATGTCGAAAACCTTGTCCGCCCACTGGTCCATGTCCGCCCCGATGAAATGTTCCTTGTCGGGTTCCATGTGGTGATACGGATAGGAAACTAGCGTCCGGCTATCGATAATCTCGGCGACGTGGCCGATGTCGTTGCGGGTTTGCTGCAAAACGAAGTCCTGAATTTCTTTCGAGACGCGGCCGGACGTAGGCGAAGCAACCCAGTAAATCTTGCGGAGGTTCGACGGCGTGTGGACCGCCTTGTTGATGAAGGGCACCAAATAAGTGCGGAGGGCCGCGCCGTGGCGACCGGGATTCACGCTTTTATGATCGGGGAAAAGATCGAAGAGATTCGTGCCGGTTTGCATGATCAGCACATCCGGCTTGAGGGTGGTGAGAAGGTCCTCAAGTTTCGGGACGGCGTGCGAGCCGGGAACGTGGCCGCGGGTCTGGCCATACACATCCTGCAATTCCTTCACGCGACCAGACGTCGATTCGATGCTGACGAAGCCGCAGTGGGTTTGGATGTGGGTGTAGGGCCGGTCCTTTAACCAGCTCAACGGATTCGTCCCACAGGCGAGATAGGTAAACGTCGCTCTAACCTGCGAACTTTTGCGGAAACGTTCGTCGAGTCGTTTCCCAAATCCGCAAAGCGCCAGGGAATCGCCCAGAATAAGAACGCTAACGCCGTTCGATTGTGGCGGGTTTTGAAACGCGACCGGTTGCGCGTCCTCAGCGGACAATGGAAGCGCCCCAAGCAGCCAGCAAACGCAGATCAGGAATGGGTGCTTGAAGCGATTCGACACGGCAACGCTTTTCCAGCGAATCGCGCGCGCCGTCAAGCCAGGTTACTTCGCCACCGGCACTTTCGCCCAGCCTTCAGTCGCTTCCGTGAATTCACGCGCGGCGAAACACCAGACGATCATTTTCTTTTTTGCGAGATAACCCGGGTCTTTCACACTCCGGCGATAGAGGTTGATCCGCACCGGCGTCGCGCCCGACCCGCTGGTCCCGATGAGGTCCGGCGCAAACCCCAGCTGCAATGCGAGCTGGTCGACGAGCCCGGCGTTCACCGGCAGAAAATCACGATCGTGATAGATGAGCGTGTGGCTGTCGCCGAGCAATAAGAGCGGACTATTCGGATCGTCCTGAACCGGCGCTCCGGTTCCTTTTTCGCTCACGCTCTGGACTGCGATTTTTTCTGGCGGCAATTTCCGGCCGTCGCCTGCTACCAGACTCGCGAGGTCGCCTTCGCGTTCCGCTTCTTTCCATTCCGCGACATACTCTTTTGCGCCTCCGGGTTTCGCAATTTTGGCGCGCACCTTTTCCGCGATCGCTTCCGACGCGAGCACGCATCCGATCCCCGACCAATGGCTGTCCGTTTTGCAGAAGACAGGACCGCGCGCGTTTTCCCGGTTTTGAACGAAGAGCGTACTCAGGTCGAGAACGTCGACGCCGGCGGCGCGCAACTTGTCGTAAAAGCGATGAAGGACGGGCGCCGGATCCGTCGTTCGAGGATCGACACCTGCCACGATTTTTTCCGGATAGACCGCCGCTTTTGGCGGGACGGGAACGATCAACAGCTCAATGCCGCGCGCTTTTAGTTGCTGATGGAAATCGAGAATCGCGGGAAGCGGGTCCGCTAAATCGGGTTTATGCGCGCGGCTCACCTTCGTCGCGGCGTCGCCCCAAAACTGCCCTAGCGAGAGCAGCCGCAGTTCGCCTCCAAAGAAGAGCCAGCCGTCGCTGCCGGCGATCGCAGCGGCCTTGGTTTTCTCGAGATTCTGAACCGTCGTCGTGAGGTCGGCCGCGAAATTTTGCGCGGCCAGCCGGGCGGCAGTCAGGGCCAGGAAAAGCAAAGCGGACAAAAATCTCATTGGAGTTGGAAGCCGGTAACGCTAATACGCATTCTTTCAACTGCGCTCGCTGTTTTTATTCGCAGTGAGCGGCTAGCTCCGGAACGGCCGCGTGGTTTTTAGCTCACATATTTTCGTATATTATTTCCTGCCGATCGCGCTCCTCGGCTACTACGCGCTTTATCGGGCTCGCCAGCGCTGGCGAAATTTCTGGCTCATCCTGACTGGCTACACCTTTTACGGCTGGGCCGAGCCGCGCTTCATGCCGCTCATGTTCGCGACCACGTTCGTCGACTGGCTGGTCAGCCTAATCATCGCGCACGACACGTGGCAGTTCTGGCGCGTCTGGCAAAAGCCCGTGAAGCAATTGCCGCATCGCGGCTCGCGCACTCGCACCCAAAAACGCGCGATTCTCATCTCGGTCCTCCTGAATCTGGCCACGCTCGGTTTCTTCAAATACTTCAACTTCGGGATCGAGAGTTACAACAACCTCGTTCAGGCGCTCGGCCTCGAGCACGCGCAGTTCGACACGTTTTTCCGCGTGGTTCTGCCGCTCGGGATCAGCTTCTACACCTTCCAGGCGTTGAGCTACACGATCGATGTCTATCGCGGCGAAGCCGAAGCGATGTCGAACTTCATCGATTTCTCCTGCTTCGTTTCGATGTTCCCCCATCTCGTCGCAGGACCAATCCTGAAATTCTCCTTCCTCGCCGAGCAGTTGAAATATCGCCGGCTGACCTCCGACAAGTTCGCGCGTGGCGTCGCCTTTTTCATGTTGGGGCTGGCAAAGAAAATCCTGCTCGCGAATCCGTGCGGGAAAATCGCGGACGTCGCTTTCAATGCCGGCTCCGTCCACACGAGTGACGCGTGGTTTGGCGCTCTCGGATACTCATTTCAAATCTACTTCGATTTCAGCGGTTACTCCGATATGGCGATCGGGCTCGGGCTTATTTTCGGGTTCGTGTTCGCGAAAAATTTCGATTCGCCCTACCGCTCGGAATCGATCACCGACTTTTGGCGGCGCTGGCACATTTCGCTTTCAACCTGGCTCCGCGAATATCTTTACGTTCCGCTCGGCGGTAATCGCAAAGGCACGCGCCGCACCTACATCAACCTGATCATCACCATGCTGCTCGGCGGACTGTGGCACGGCGCGTCGTGGACATTCGTGATCTGGGGCGGATTACACGGCGGCATGCTCGCGTTCGAGCGCAGCCAGGGCCGCGAAGGTTTCTATCATAATCTGCCGCGCCCGTTCCGGATCGCGTTCACGTTTCTCATTGTCCTCCTCGGCTGGGTTTTCTTCCGGGCCGCCGATCTGCCGCGCGCGTTGGCGTATTTCGCCAGCATGTTCGGATTCGGGCACGCCCAGCCGGGCGCAACGCTGCTAAGCGGCATTCTGTACAAACCGTATTACCTGCTTTCGATCGCGATTGCGGCCGTCGTGGTTTGGGCGGGGAAACAAACGTGGGATTGGACGCAACGAATGACGCTGCCCAAGACCGCGCTTTGTTTCGGGCTCGGCTGGCTCGCCCTGGTCGTCCTCGCCACCCAGGAATACAACCCCTTTATCTACTTCATTTTTTAGGAAACCGAAACGTGTCGAACGAACCTGACATCCCAGTTGGTCACGACGAGCCCTTGAAGCCGACGCATTCGCTGCCGCGTTATAGCGAGCCGACGCCGGAGACGCATCGCAAGGTTTCACGTGAACAGGAGGCGGAGATGGCGCTCAAAAACTCTGCGTTCGCAGGTCCCTCGCGATTGCTCCTCATCCTCCTCTTCCTCGTCACGATTTTGTCCGTCCCCGCGATTCAATTCGCCTTTGAAATAAAAACGCCCCGGGGCGATACGAGCCTCGGGACGTTCAATCTTTACAAGGCGTATCCCGCCTGGAAAAAAATCCGCGCCGTGCGCGGCCCGCATGATCTCTGGCGATTGCTGCCGCGCGGCGCGGAACTGAAAGCCGCCGAGAAGGAATTAGAAACCGAGTCAGTCGTTTCTGAATGGCTGTTGCCGCGGGTCCAACTCGCGCTCGTGAAACTCGGTGCCGGCAATGAACAAGTTTATCTCGGACGCGAAGGGTGGCTGTTCTATCGACCCGATGTCGATTACGTGATCGGTCCGCCCTTCCTCGAGCCAAAAGTGATGACGCATCGGGCGCATACCGCGGGCCTGCAGCCGGATCCGGTGAAAGCGATTATCGACTTTCGCGATCAGCTCGGGTCGCGCGGAGTCGATCTAATCCTGCTCCCGGTACCGACGAAAGCCAGCATCGAAGGAGAACGGTTGAGCTTTCGAGCGGGCGCCAAAGCGCTTCTGGAAAACGAATCGTTCGCGGAATTCCAGCACCGGCTCACCGCCGCAGGAGTACGCTTCTTCGATCCCGCCCCGTTATTGATGGATCGCAAAGCAGGTTCGAATGATCTGCCGCAGTTTCTCGAAAAGGACACACATTGGAGACCGGAGGCGATGCAGTTTGTCGCCGAGCGTTTGGCTTGGTCCATCAATGAGGCGCCGCCGAATGGTGCCGCTGGCCCCCTAAGAATTTTGCCTGTGGAAATCTCCGGCCGCGGCGACATCGCCCGGATGTTGAAGGTGTCTTCGGCGAACCGAAACATCGACGCCCCCCAAACAGTTCCGACTCTTCGGGTCGCCGCCGGCGACAGCCCATGGCGTCCCAGTCGCGACGCCGAAGTCCTTCTACTCGGCGACAGCTTTTCGAACATCTTTTCACTCGCTGCACTTGATTGGGGCGAATCAGCCGGATTCGCGGAGCATCTGAGCGCGGCGCTCGGAGGAAAACCGCTGGATTGCATCCTTCGCAACAGCGACGCGGCCTTCGCGACCCGCGAAATGTTGAGCCGCGACTTGGCGCGGGGACGGGATCGGTTAGCCGGGAAGAAACTCGTAATCTGGGAATTTGCGGCCCGCGAGCTTGCCTTTGGTGATTGGAAGATGATCGATATGAAACTTGGCCAGCCGCCCCCCGCCAAATTTTTCGTTCCAAAAACCGGCGAATCGGTCACAGCGAGCGGAAGTGTCGAAGCGATTTCAGCGGTGCCACGCCCCGGTTCTGTTCCTTACAAAGACCACGTTCTCGCCCTGCATCTGACCGATCTCAGGATCGAAGGACGCGATGAGTCCGCCGGATTGGAAGCCATCGTTTACCTCGAGAGCATGCGCGACAACCTCCTCACTTCAGCCGCGCATCTTCGTCCCGGTGATAACGTGACGCTCCGCCTCCGCCCGTGGTCGGACGTCTCCGATCAGTACGAAAAGATCAACCGCAGCGAGATCGACGATCCGGGGGTGCAATTGGAGGAACCGTGCTGGGGCGAACCGGTGAAATAGAAATTTGCTTACAAAACTCCGATGGCACGCGAGATCAGGAGAATGACGATGCTGAGCGAAATGAAAATCTGCATCATCGCCAGAATCTTGGACCAGCGCGCGAGCAGCGGCGCATCCGTTGGCCTAAACGTAGAGCTCTGCGTAAAGGCCAGGAAAAGATAATCGCCGAATCGCGGCCGCCATCCGGTGCAGGCAAAGCGGCCTCGCTCGCTTTTCTCGATTTGCATTTGCGGAAAGAGAAAACTGCGGCTGCCGAATTCCCGGCGTTCGTGACGAACGGTCGGTCCGCCGCCATCGAGTCGCCAATACCAGAGTGCGAAAACCAGCACGTTCGTCACCCAGAGCGCCGCGCCCGAGCCGAGCAACCGCAACGGCTCTTCCTTATGAGAAGGCAACGCCACTACCAGCAAGGCCACCGACCCGATCAAGGCGACGGTAATAATGGAGTTGATGACCAGGCCGAGGGCGCGATTGAGAGATCGCCGGCCGGTTCGATGCGAAATTACCGTCGGGATCAGAAGGACACAGATCAACGTTGGCAGCAGCCACGTGGGACCGACAATGAGCGATCTTGGCAGCGCCAAATAAATTCCGCCTACCGCGACAAACGCCAGCAAGGCCTGCCAGCGCGGCTCAGGTTTGTCGATATGATCTGACTCAGTCTCGTGTTCGTTCGACACAGAATCGTTATACTCCGAACTCGCATCGTGCGCCTTGCAATTTAGGCGCGCCCGTGCTCTCTAAGAATCCGCTCGTCCGGCTTTGGAGGCGAGTGATCGCGGAGGCCACGAACCCACAACAGTCATAGCCATGCTTTTTCTTTTTCTCGCACAAACGCCCGCGGCGTCGCCCAGCGCTCCTGGCTCGGGGCTGCTCGGGATGCTGCCATTCGTTTTTCTCATCGTCATCATGTACTACGTGATGATTCGTCCGCAGATGCGGCGGCAAAAAGAGCAGGCGAAACTCGTATCGGCGTTGAAGACCGGCGATAAGGTGGTCACGGCGTCCGGCATTCACGGACTCATTTCCAACGTCAAGGAAACGACCGTGATCGTGAAGGTCGCTGACAATGTGAAGCTGGAAATGGAGAAGACCGCCGTAACTAACGTAGTGAAAACAAATCAATGAGTCCCGGCCTGATGTTTGTGATTGAGCTCGTGTGGCTCGGGCTCTTCGGTTGGTATTTCGCCACCGATTACGGAGTGCGGAAGCGGATCCTCGCGTTCCTGCTGGTCGCGATCGCCGTTGGGCTCAGCATCGTGATGATTTATCCCCCCGGCGACATTAAAGACGCCCAAGGAAAAGTCATAAAGCCAGGCAAGATCCAGCTTGGACTCGACATCAAGGGCGGCACTTCTTTCCTGATCCGATTACAGGAAACAGGCGATAAACAGATCACGCCCGCAACACTCGACCAGGCCGTCGAAGTGATCCGCAAACGCGTGGACAGCATGGGCGCCCGCGAACCGATCATCAGTCCGGTCGGGAAGGATCGGATCCAGGTCCAGATTCCGGGACTTGCGACCGAAAATATTCAAGAGGCGCGCCAGCAGCTTTCCCGAGTGGCGCGGCTCGAATTCCGGATGGTCTATCCGGACAACGGCGAGCGGCTGCGCGCGATTGACGCCGGGACGGACGTCGTTCCTCCTGAATACAAAGTCGAGACCCTTTCCGAGCACGCGGAAAATGGAAAGAAACCGCAGACCGAACGGATCCTGGTAAAGAAAAAGGCCGACCTCGGCGGCGAACGCGTCAGCGGCTCGAACGCCTATTTCGGTAACGAAGGCTGGGGCGTGCAGCTGCGATTCGACAGCGAAGGCGCGAAAATCTTCGGCGACATCACCGAGAAATCGAAAGGGTTTCGATTCGCGATTGTCCTGGACGGCGTGGTGTGGTCCGCTCCAGTGATTCGCGACGCGATTTATGGCGGAAACGCCCAGATCACCGGGCGTTTCACGGAGCAGGAAGCGCGGGGATTGGCCAGCGTTTTGGAGAATCCGCTTCAAACTCCTGTTAGCATCGAGGAGGAACGGAGCGTGTCCCCCACCCTCGGTCTCGACTCGATTCGCGCCAGCATTTTCGCCGGTTTAGTGGGCCTGGCGATCACCCTGGTTTGCGTGCTTCTCTATTACCGGTTCGCTGGATTGATCGCGTGCCTCGCGTTGCTCATCAATATCGTCTTGTTAATGGGCTCGTTCCAGCTCATCCCCGGCGGAGTCGTTCTTACCCTGCCAGGAATCGCGGGTATCATCCTGACGATCGGCCTCGCGGTCGACGCTAGTGTGCTGATCTACGAACGGTTGCGAGAGGAACTCGCGCTCGGCAAATCATTGCAGGTCGCGGTGCAAGCCGCTTACCAAAAGGCGTTCAGCTCCATCTTCGACGCGAACGTCACAACCCTGATCACCGCCACGATCCTCTTCTGGAAAGCGACTGGCCCCGTTCGCGGTTTTGCCATCGCCCTGACCCTCGGCATTCTCGCTTCGCTCTTCACCGCCCTCATCGTCGGCCGCAACGCGCTAGGCTGGTTCATCGACAACGGACGGGTCAAAAAAATCAGGATGCTGCACCTCATCTCGTCGCAGCACATTAACTTCCTCGGCAAAGGCCTGCTCGCGGTCCTCTGCTCGCTTGCGCTCATCATCGCCGGTGCGACCTCGTTCTATTTGAAGGGCGAAAGGAATTTCGGCGTCGATTTCAAGGGCGGCGATCTGTTGACCTTGAGTTCGCCGAAGCTGATCGACGTGGGCCAGGTGCGCACCGCGCTAAAAGGGATGAACATCGAGGACGCCTCGATCCAGGAATCGGCGCAGGGCGGCAAATATTACATCACGGTTCGCACCCCTCTCCACACGAGCGATACCGTGAAGCAGCAGCTCCCCCCAGCCATGCCGGACGCGCAGTTTCACGTTGAAGGTTCCGACCGCGTCGGCGCGCTCGTCGGTGGCGAGCTGGCGAAGAATTCGCTGATTGCACTCGGGCTCGGAATCCTCGGCATTCTTATTTTCGTTACGTTCCGATTCGAGCTGTCCTTCGCGGTGGGCGCGATCGTCGCCTTGCTTCACGACGTGATCATCACGGTCGGCGTTTTCTCGCTCCTTGGCCGCGAGCTGTCGCTCACCATGGTGGGCGCGGTGCTGACCATTGCCGGTTATTCGATCAACGATACGATCGTCGTTTACGACCGAATCCGTGAAGGTCTGGCGAGCACCAAACGTGGCTCCATCGAGCAGATCATGAACGACAGCATCAACCAAACGCTGAGCCGCACGATCCTGACCAGCACGGTGACGTTAATCCCGATCCTTTGTCTGTTCTTCTTTGGCGGCTCGGTTTTGCGCGATTTCGCGCTGGCCATCATCATCGGTGTAGTGGTCGGGACTTACTCGTCGATCTTTATTGCGTCCCCGATTGTTCTTTGGTGGACGAGAGCCCGCGGCGGCGGCACTTCAAGCTTGCGCCGCGAGATCGCCGAAAAGACGGCAGCAACCTCAGGTCGAACGACTTAGACGGCTCGGATCGGTCCTCAATGCCCGTCCTGAAGCAGACCGCATTGACGAATTTGCCGAAAGTTATTCACAATAGTTGACGCCTGCCAGCCGCCCGCTTATCCTCGGCTGCACCGGTTCTGAGACCGGCTATTTGAAACGAGGAAAATACAATGCCTGAAGTGATCGTTCGTAAAGGTGAACCGGTTGATCGAGCGTTGAAGCGCTTGAAGAACAAGCTGGATGCCGAGGGAATCCTGGAGGAAGTGCGTCGGCTGCGCGCGTTCGAGACACCGAACCAAAAGAGCCGCCGCAAAGCCAAGGCGAACGCGAAACGCGGGCGGACGAAGTTCCGCTTCAATCCGTCCTAAGCGCGAGTTCTCGCGATCGAATTTCAGAGGCGTTCGCTGTGGCGAACGCCTTTTTGCTGTACTAGTCGCACTCGCAAACGATCCGGAAGCCAAGATCGTTGCACGAGTAGTTGGGCGCGTTTGAATTTCGCGTCGTCGCTCGCAGGCTCGCAAACCGTGATTTCCAGCTTCCGCCGCGCATCACTCGCTTCGCTCCCGCCGTCGGACCGCGCGGATCGATTTTGGCAATGCCACGATAGGCTTCAAAGAAATCGTGGCACCACTCCCAGACGTTGCCGGCCATGTCCTCGATTCCGAACGGGCTCGCGCCAAACGGGAACGCGCCCACCGGCGAGCTTTCCGGGTAACCATCGTCAATGTCCCGGTCGCTCCAGGCGAAAACGGTGTTCCGGTCTGCGAAATTCGCCAGATCGCCCCGGTTTTGGTGATTACCCCACGGGAATTTCCGGCCGTCCGCTCCGCGCGCCGCATACTCCCACTCTGCCTCCGTCGGGAGCCGGTATTTCTTTCGTTCCCGGGTCGAGAGCGACTGGCAATATTTAATCGCCTCCAGACTGCTGACGTAAACAACCGGGTGCCGATCGGTGGCGCCTGGAGCGCGTTTGTTCTTGTGGCTCGGATCGAATTGCTCGTACTCCGCGTTCGTAACGAGATGCCGCGACATGTAAAACTTGCTGAGCGTTACTTTGGTGAGCGGCTTTTCGTTCGGACCGGCATCAAGCGCGTCGCTGCCCATCATGAATTCGCCTGAAGTGATGAACAGCATCTGGCTGCCAAGTGAGTTAACGAAGTTCGAAAAGCGCTGCTGGTCCTGCCCCGGGCTAGGTGCGACTGTCGGTGCCGGCGCATGACCATTAGGTAAGGGCTTGGCCGGCTGGTGAACCACCGTGACCCTCGGCTGAGAGACTAGCTCCGGCTCCGCCAGCTTGTCGGCTTCCTCGAGATAAAGATCCACCAGCTCTTCGGCATCGGCCGCCTCAAGCCCAAGGTTTTCCGCCATGTTCACGAAAGCGTCTCGGGTCTCGTCCGCCATCCCGTCGCTATCGAGGCCGCTCAAGCGGAGCATCCGCAGGAAATCTTCTTTGGGATCGAGGGACTTTTGTCGGCGCGGTTTGGGCGCACGCGGCGCTTCCACCGGGGCCGGAGCGGCCGCCGCGACGCGTTGCGCCCCGCTATCCTTCAATTCGGCTTCGATATAATTCTGGATTTGGTCGCCGCTTAGGCCTTGTTCCGCACCGAAACGATGCAGGCTTTTCTCCTCCTCCGCAGTCAACGCACCGTCCGCGAGCGCGAACGTAAGGTATTTGTGCAACTCGATAACGGCCTGCTCGTTCGCCTGAGCAGCCAGCTCGGAATCCACCTGCCGCCGCCGCTCCGGGTCGAGTAATTCCACCCGGGCCTCAGTCAGGTAGCGCGAAGATTCATCCAGGCCTGGCCGCAAGATCTGGGCGAGCGGATTACTCGGCTGGTTCTTGAGCGGCAGCTTCTTTTGCCACCAGCGCATGAGCTCGCGACAATGCTGCTCGATTAGTTCGTTGCTCGGGTTCGCGCGCGGATCGAGGCAAAGCCGCTCGTAGAAATTCGGCGACTTATACTTGCTCCAACCGTCCCACTTGTACGGATCATCCGGAAGCGGAACGGGAAAGCTCCCCTCGAATTGCATCATCTCACACCACCGAGATGGCGCCCAAACCCTTGGCCGCGCGCTCCACTTCGTTCGGCGCCAGACCAGTGTTTCGTTCGATCCTTACCTTCGCCTGGTTACCCGAAGCGTTCACGGCAACTTCGAGAACCTGATTGGCGTTGTATTCGTAAGTCAATTCAACTGGGGAGCCTTTGGGGAGGAACGAGGGCAGCTCGACATCGCAGAGTCCTAACGGCGTGCACTCCGCCGGCAACGTGCTTTCGCCTTCTACAATTCGAACCACGGCGCGCTGCATGTTCGCGCTTGCCGTTCCAAAGGAATTGCGCGCCGTCGCCGGAATCGCCGTCATCTTGCGGATCATCGGGAACACGTATTCCTCCAGGTGCGCTTCATCCCAAAGGACGACACCGAGCGTGTGCGAAGTGATGTTCGTCACTTGAATCAGGCCACCATCGCGTGAAGAAAATTGCTGCCTGGTGTTTTCCGACAGCGTCTTTTCGCCGGTCGTTTCTTCTTCCTTGAGCAAGGAAAGGATTCCCTGGACTGCGGCGCCGACGGCGACTGCTTCGTCCGGGTTCACGTCGTCGATCAACGGCAATTTCGACAGGTTTGCGACCATGTCCCGCACCATCGGCATGCGCGTCATGCCACCGACCAGCAAGACCTTGTCGATATCGCTCCATTCCATCTGAGCTTCCTGGAGCACCATTTCGCAAATGGTTTTGCACTTCTCGACCAAATGCCGCGTTTTTGACTCGAATTCCTCGCGGGTCATTTCGACTTTAACGCTCTTGCCGTTGTGGCTGTGGACGATCGCCGTCCGCGGCCGGCTTGAGAGCTGGATCTTGCCGGCGAGCGCGCGGCTTTGCAGGTCCTGGTAACTTTGCAGATCGAGCAGCGGATTCTCGCCGTGAGCCCGATCGAATTCCTCCGCCACGTAATTGACGATAATGTCGTCCCAATCCTTGCCGCCCAGCCGATGATCGCCATTGGTCGCGATCATCTGGATGCCTTGCCCTTCTATCCGCATGATCGTGACGTCGAACGTGCCGCCCCCGAGGTCGAAAACGAAAACCGTCTGGTCTTCATTCAGTTTATCGAGTCCGTACGCGACGGCTGCCGCGGTCGGTTCGTTGATAATTTGGAGAACGTTGAGGCCCGCGAGCTGCCCCGCCGTGATCGTTGCCGTCCGCTCGGCATCGTTGAAATACGCCGGCACCGTGATCACCGCGTCCGTTACCGTTTCCTTCAAATACTTTTCCGCGTCAGCTTTTAGCTTCCGCAAAATCAGGGCGGACAGTTCTTCCGCCGAATACACCTTGCCGACGAATTCACGCTGAAATTGCTCCTTCGGCTTGCCCATCTCGCGCTTCACGAAATCGACGATCCGTTCCGCTTCCGCTACGGCATTGTTCTTCGCCAAGGTGCCGACGATAACGCTCGTTCCGTCAAACAGGATCACAGAGGGTGTCAGCCGTTCGCTCTCGCTATTCGGGATGATTTGCGGCTTACCATACGGATCGATGTGCGCCATCGCGCAGAACGTCGTTCCGAGATCGATGCCAACTACTTTTCGTCGCGTCGCGGGCTGAGTCATTTTCGCAATAAGGAGAAGCTTGGGTCTTAGCACCCAGCGTAGTTGCAATTTCCATGCCCCAGCGCCGGGGCATTCTCCGCGTATTTTTGGCGCGCGATTTCGCGCGGCTATCCGAAGCGTTTCGCGACTACTTCTTCCGGCCGCAGAACCTGATCGCGCCAGAGAAAACCGCGTTTCACTCGCATGACGATCTGGCCGTCTTCTTCCGCGAAATCAGCCGGCTCGAAGCTCAGCACCTTGTGCAGCGACCGATCGACCACTTCCCTCGGTTCGATCTCGCTGACCTCCATCCGATGCAGAATTTCCGTCAGAGAATGGATCGCGTTTTCCAAATTGTCGCGCCACTGCTTTAGGGCGTTACGTTTGCCATCGCTCGAGTCGACCGCTGTCTGCAACTGGCTCAGCATTCCGCTCAGATCGTCGAACAGGATTACCAAGTCGCGGATGAACGGCTTCTGGAGCGATTCATGCAGAAAATTATCGCGATACTTGATCATCTCTTCGTGAAGCGAATCGAAGAGTCGCTGGTTGACCGTCTCCGTGCTCCGGAGCGCGGCCATGTTTTCGTCCATCTTGCGGAATTGCTCGGCGAAATCGTTCTGCTCCGACTTTTCTAGCCTCTCCAACCGCCCGAGGACCGTCTGTTCGAAGCTCGTCACTCGGTTATTCAACATCCGGAATTCGACCAGGATTTGAGCGAACTGCGCACCGCTCTGGTTATTCGCCGACGCGTTCGCCGGCAAGGTCTTCTCCGCTTCCGCGCTCAGCTGCTGCATCGCTGAGGCGAATTCATCCGTGATCTTTATCTCCATCGGGCTCTTCATTACGCCGTGAAAAATTTGCGGATTGCCTCGACCAATCCCGGAATATCATGACGGCGCGCTTCGATCGCCACTTCGAGGCCGCGATCCCGCGCCGTCTTCGAGGTGATCGGCCCGATGCTCGCGACCTGCATTTTCGCCGGCCAGGGCAATTCGAGCGCCAGGAAATTTTCGACTGTGGATGAGCTGGTAAACGTGATCAAATCTGCGCCTTCCTCCAATAACCGGCGCCGCGCGCCGATATCGTCGCGCGTCTCGGGCACCGTCTTGTAGGCGAAACCTTCGTCCACAATAGCTCCCAAAGCCGACAGCTCTTTCGGTAGCAAATCGCGCGCCTTCTCCGCTCGCGCGATAAGAACCCGCAAATTCTCAATCCCGCCTTCCTTCCGAAATTCCCGCACGAGCGATTCGGCCACAAACTCCTCCGGTTGCAGGTCAACATGCAGGTGAAAATGCTTCAATCGTTGCGCTGTCGCTGGACCGATCGCCGCGATCCGCGCCCCGCCGATCTCGCGCGCGTCGTCGTAGAGCTTGTAAAAGAGATCGAAGAAAGCGTTTACGCCGTTCGGGCTCGTGAACACGATCCAATCGTAACCATGCGCGTCCTGGACCAGCTCCGCGAAAGCGCGGAGGTCGGTCGGCGGCTCGATCCGAATCGTCGGCAACTCGATCACGTCCGCGCCGAGGTCGCGCAGCTGATCCGTTAACGCTCCAGCTTGCCTTCGCGTCCGCGTGACGACGATTCGCTTGCCCGAGAGCGGCCGGTCTTCGAACCAATTCAACTCGTCTCGCAGGTTCACCACATCACCGAAAACCGCGACCGCGGGGGCTTCGAAGCCCGCTGCCATCACCTTCTGCGCGATGTTCTCCAAAGTCCCGATGAGCGTTTGCTGGCGTTCTGTCGTCGCCCAACGAATCAAGGCGACCGGCAAATCGTTTCGCATTCCATTCGCCATCATCTCACGCGCGATGGCGCCGATCCGCTCGACGCCCATCAACATGACCTGCGTTCCCTCAAGCTTCGCCAGGACCGCGAAATCGATCGCACTTTCCGATTTTTCGGGATCTTCATGACCGGTGAAAAACGTGACGTGTGAATTCTTCCCGCGATGGGTTACGGGAATGCCCGCGTAGGCTGGCCCGGCGATCGCCGACGTCACACCGGGAACAATGACGAAAGCCAACTTCGCCGCCGCGAGCGCCTGCGCCTCTTCCCCACCGCGGCCAAAAAGAAATGGATCGCCACCCTTCAGCCGGACAACGTTTTTGCCTTCCCGGGTTTTCTCAACGAGCAGAGCGTTGATTTGCTCCTGCGTGAGGGTGTGTGCGCCCGCTTTTTTGCCGGCGAAAATCCGTTCGGCGCTTTCAGGCGCCCAACGCAGCATCTCCGGATTGCAGAGATAATCGTAAACCACGACGTCAGCGCGCTCGATGCACTCTTTCGCTCGCAACGTCAGCAAACCGAGGTCACCCGGGCCAGCACCGACCAAAAAACATTTCCCCTTCTCAGCCATTAATCGCTTCCCATAATTCCCGCGCCAGCTTCTCTGGCTTCGAGGCGTCACCTTCGACTCGTGCTGTGCGCGGTTCAACGCGCGACGGCTCGAAAATCTGCGCGCGCATCGTCATGGTCGACCTGCTGATTGTCGCCAATACGCCAACTGGCGAACCGCAATCGCCTTGGAGCAAGCGCAGAAACTCGCGCTCGCCCTGAAGGCACGAAAACGTCACCGTATCGTCAATTGCCCGCACAATTGCATCGTCATCAGCTCGAACTTGCAGCGCGATGATCCCCTGCCCGCCGGCGGGAAGAAAATCGTCCGTGGACAGGAGTTCGGCGTGAAGGTTAGCGCTTTCGAATTCGAAGGCGCCCGCCGCCACGACGAAGCCCAGACGTTCGAGTCCCGCGCGTGCGAGCACAATCGCCTGCCAATCGCTCGCCAGAAATTTCCGCAACCGGGTCGGAACGTTTCCGCGAAGGTCAACGATTTCCACGCGCGGAAATTTCCAGCGCAGTTGATGTTGGCGGCGCACGCTCCCGGTAGCGACTTTCCCTTTAAGCTCGCCGGCCTCTTTGATGATCAACACATCTTCCACCGGAGCGCGCGGCAGAACGGCGCCAAGCGCAAGTCCCGGCGTCATTCCGCTCGGCAAATCCTTGGCGCTGTGAACCGCTACATCGATCTCCCCCGCCGCAAGAGCGCGCTCAATCTCACCGGTGAAAAGGCCCTTCCGTCCCGCCTTCGGATCTAACGGCTCCGCGTTTCGCATATCGCCGCGCGTGGAAATTATTTTGGTCGCGATCTCCAACTGCCGGCACGATTTCTTAAGCGCTTCGACCACCAACGCCGTTTGCGTGCGCGCGAGCTCGCTCCCGCGCGAACCGAGAACAATCTTCGGTGGCGGCGGTCTATGACCGTCGATCGATTTTTCCAGCGAAGGTTCGGCGCTCATAGCGCGCCGCTACAGTTCGGAGGTCAACGCGCGCGCATTCAACGACGCTGGCGCGCTGTTTCTTTCGCCAAAACGCGCGGCAAAATCCGCGACATGCTCGGCAATGATCTTCTCCGCCGCGGAGACTTGCTGACGGCGGAGAGCGAGCGATTGCTCTGCGATCGATTGCAACGAATCGATGTCGTAAAGATAAACGCCCTCCATTTCGTTCACATCCGGCGCTACATCCCGCGGCACCGCGATATCGATGATGAACAGCGGCCGATCGGCCCGGCCCGCGAGCATCGGCGCCAAGACCCTCCGCGTTAAGAGCGGTTCGTCTGCAGCCGTCGACGAAATCAAAATGTCGATCTCACGGCATTGTTCCGTCCAGTCGGCGAAAGGAATCGCGCGGCCGCGAACCACCGCTGCCAGATTCTGAGCACGCTCAAATGAGCGGTTACTCACCCGAATGTCCTCGACGCCCCGCGAATTAAGTGAACGCGCCGTTCGCTCGCTGATTTCGCCCGCGCCGAGAACAAGCACGCTGCACGCACGCAAATCGCCAAATATTTTTCCGGCCAAATCAACCGCCACCGATCCGACTGAGACCGCGCCGCGGGTGATGTCCGTGCTGCTACGGACTTGTTTCGCG
The DNA here is from genome assembly GCA_036270255.1 of Chthoniobacterales bacterium. Lineage (GTDB taxonomy): Bacteria > Verrucomicrobiota > Verrucomicrobiia > Chthoniobacterales > UBA10450 > AV80. The sequence goes on along the minus strand of DATBCW010000045.1, from coordinate 23,260 downwards.
ACCCGAAACGCCCGCTGAAAAAGGCGGTGCAACACCGAGCCGGCGCTCCCCGAGGCCCGGGCTGCTTCGTATGCTTTCTTGACCTGGCCCAAGACTTCCGTCTCGCCGACCACCATGGAATCCAATCCCGCGGCCACCCGGAACAAATGTTGGGCGCACGCCTCGCCATCGTGGCGATAAAACGCCTCGGCGTTTTGCACATCTTCGGGGTCGCACCGTTGCAACGCGCGTAGAATCTCAGCGGTCGCGATCGGTCGCTCGGCCGAAGCGAAAATCTCGACGCGATTACACGTGGCCAAGGTGAGCGCTTCTGCGCATCCGATAGCGGAACGCAACGCTTCCTCCGAACAGGCGGCCGCGTAGCGCTCGCGGGTTTCCACGCTGGCGGTGTGATGGCTGATGCCGACGCAAAACAGGTTCATCACGTCGGCCGCGTTTGGGAAACGAAGTTAATTGCCCACAAGACGGAGACCGCCGCCGTGAAAGCGAGAATGCAAAGAGCCGCGATTCGCTTTGGCGCGAGCCGATGCAAATGCCGGCCCTGAAGGATCGTGCCGTAGAAAATCCAGACCGCGAACGCGCAGATCATTTTCAATCGCGGCAACGGCCCGCCGGTAAAGAACCCGCTAATGAGTCCGGCCGTGTAGAGCGCGAAGCCGAGCCAGAGCAACCGCGTCATTGCCGAAAACAAATTCGTCAGCGGCGGCAGATGATAAAAGATCGAGTGCAGCTGATGCGTCTTCAGTTGCCGCTCCTGGACGAGGTACATCACGCCCGCGACGCAAGCGAGGGCAAAGGCCCCGTATGCGATCATCGACATCGAGGCGTGAAATTCGAGCCACGGATTCACGGCCACGCGGATTGGATGCTGGATATCGATCGGCGCGAGAAGCGCGAATCCTTGAATGAGCAGGACCAGCGGCGCCGTGAATGCGCCCATGAGCGAAAGCCGATAGGGCGGCCCGATCACCAGGTAAATCAGCGCGAGCGACCACGCGAGGAACACGAACACTTCGAACAGGTTCGTGATCGGGCAACGCCCAAGCGCGTGCCCGCGCACGTAAAGGAACGCGCTCTGCAACGCGAAACCCAGGACGATCGCGACTAAGTTAAAGCGTCGCGGCCGAAACATGCCGTCGCGCAAAGTCGCGAGCGTATGCGCGACCGCGATCAAAAAGCAAAGCGTCGAACCAAGGAGGAGCTGGCGTTCCATCGAGAGCGTTCAGTTTAGGGGGAGGCGCTCAGCTTGGCAAACCTCGCGCGCCTAATCGCCCCCGCTCTGCACCCTATCGACTTTCCACGTGCCGCTTTCCTTCACGAGCTGAACGACCAACTTCTTTCGCATCCCTTTCGAACCGTTCAGGACAACGTGAGCGCTGCTCTTGTCCCCGCGAGTTTTTACCTCGGAGATCGCGATGTTCTTCGCCCAGAGCGGGTCGAAATCCTGCGCGTCGACGAAGTAATCACCGTCGAGGCCATCCGGTCCTTTCACCATCCTATCGATTTCCTTCAGCAAACGCTCGGTCGCGTATCGGCGAATTTCGTTCCGTTGCTTCATCGGATCGCGATTGGCGACGAGGTTGGTGACGTACCAATGGTAGAAATTCCGAATGCAATCCTCCGGCGTCGCGGATGATTCTGCTGCGCGGGTTTCGCTTACGACGATGAAGGCGGCCACACTGAAGAGGGCAACGATTCGTTTCATGGCGAGGATGTTAACGTCGAAGCGGATCGCTTGCTAGCCGCCGTTGACGTTTCCAGACACGCCGTTAGCGTCCCGCCGCATGAATTCCGATTCGCTCGAGCAATTGCGCGCCGCGGTCCGCGACGTCCCGGATTTTCCTAAGAAGGGAATCATCTTCAAGGACATCACGCCGATTCTCGGCAACGGAAAATTTTTCCGGATGGCGATCGAAGCTTTCCTTGAAAAATGTCGGGGCAAAAAGATCGACAAGATTGTCGGGATTGATGCGCGCGGATTTCTTTTTGGGTCGGCTGTCGCCTACGATCTCGGGGTAGGGTTCGTCCCGTTGCGAAAGAAAGGCCGGCTGCCTTACAAGACGGAGAGCGCGAAGTATTCGCTCGAATACGGCGAAGCCGAAATGGAGCTGCACGTCGATGCGATCGAGCGCGGTGAAAAGATTGTGCTCATCGACGACTTGCTGGCGACGGGCGGCACCTCCGCGTCTGCGGCGACGTTAATCCGCAAAGTCGGCGGCGACTTAATCGAGGCGCAGTTCCTCATCGAGCTGGAATTCCTCCACGGGCGAAAGAAGCTCGAATCGACGCCAGTCGTTTCGTTCCTGAAATATTAGGTGGAGGGACGACCGCTGTGTCGTCCCTAACAATCAAAGGGACGGGACGGCGCCCGTCCCTCCATGACAACTGCAAGCATCCCCGCACCCCTCTTCTCGGACGATCACTTCCATCTTGATCTCCTGGAGCGCGAGCTGGTCGTGAATCAGATTTAGCAACTCAAGGGCGCGGTCGTCCGGCATCTGATCGCATCGCAATTCGATCCGCGCCGGTTTACCGGCGAGCTCGGGATGCGCCGCCAGCATTTCGCCATCGAGGAGAAAAGAAACATACGCGTTGAATTTTTCCTGAAGCTGATGGAGGCGCTCGTCCGAACCATCCCACGCTCGCGTTTCATGCATGGCGAGGACGACCTCGCCCGTCTTTCCATCCACCCCAAAAAGATCAACGATGGCCGGGTTCGCGACCCCGGTCGCTCCCCCACCATGATCGTGCTCTTGATCCTGCGGCATTGGGCGGAATAGTGGCACACGATGGTGCGTTTACCACTGCTCTGCTTCGTTCTACTGGCGGGTCCAGTCTTCGGCCAATTCTCCCCCGCCTTGCTCCAGAACGACAGCTACTGGGCCGACGGCAAAGCTGAGTTCAATATTTACGACGCCCAGATCGCCCGCTACGGCATCCCGCGCCCGTGCGAAGTGCTCCACATTCTTGTGCGCGAACCGATGGACCTGAAGCAGTTCGTAAAACCGGAGACCCCTAACGCCGACGCCGCCCAGGTTTTAAAGCTCAACCAGATCCTTCACGTCCCGACCGGTCTCTACGTTTACCAGCAAATGCACTCAAGCTTCTGGCGAGTGGATAACACACAGCTCCTGAAATTTTCCATGACGAGCAACGACAGTTGCGGAAACACCTACAAGGAAGCGCGCCGCGACGCCGATCGGTTCGCCTACGAGTATCACACGTATTGGGATGGGATGGCGGGCGGGAAAGAAAACGTCACCCTTCCGGCCAGCGGTTATTTCTATGACGAACTACCGTGGCTCGTTCGGACAATCGATTTCCAAAAGCCTTCTACGCCAGTCGAGGTCCAGCTCGCCGGAACGATCATCAACTCAAAAAAGGATTCCTTCGTTTTCAAGCCCGCGAAGATTTCTTTCAAGTCGACCGCGCGCGAGATCGATGTGGCGGTCGAGCACGCCGGCGGGATCGACCATTTCATTCTCGATCGCGATTTCCCGAATTTGCTCCGGCAATGGAACGCGGCCGATGGCAGCCGGCTAAAAATGAAACGCAGCCTCAAGGTCGCCTACTGGAACTACAACAAACCCGGCGATCGCGAGAAAGCCCTCGCCGATCCAATGCTGCGCCATCCGGATTGATCTGCTTCGTGGTCGTGATCGAATCGCATTGAAGCCGCCAGCCGCCCGGCGTTTACTTGCCGCGTGGCAAAACGAAACCAACCTGCGGGCCTGACCTTACTCGGCAAAAGCGAAACGCGCCTTCCTGCTTCGCCGGCCGACGCCCGACTCGAAACCTTCCCAAACCCCGCAAAACGCAGTTATCGGATCCGATTCGAAACCGCTGATTTCACTTCGCTCTGTCCCGTCACCGGCCAGATGGATTTCGCCCAAATCACGATCGAGTACGTTCCCGCCAAACTCTGCGTTGAAAGCAAGTCGTTGAAATTCTATCTCGCGTCGTACCGAAACGAGCGCGCCTTCAACGAAGCAGTAACCAATCGAATTCTCGATGATCTCGTCCGCGCGTGTTCGCCGCGCGAGGCCGTCGTGACCGCGGAATTCTCCGCGCGCGGCGGAATCGCGCTCACCGTTCGCGCCGAATATCCCGATGCGAAATGAAACGCGCCGTGGTGTTGGTCAGCGGCGGATTGGATTCGGCGACGACGCTGGCAATCTGCGGTCAGCAGAAATTCGAACCGTACGCGCTGTCCTTCGACTACGGACAGCGCCATTCGGTCGAACTTGACGCCGCGCGGCGAGTGGCAAAAGCCGCCGCTGTGCGTGATCACCGGATCGCCAAAATCGATCTGCGCGTTTTTGGAGGTTCGGCGCTGACCGACAACCTCGCCGTCCCGAAGAAACGGGACACGCAACGGGAGAGTGAAATCCCAGTGACATACGTTCCAGCGCGGAACACGATCTTCCTCTCCTACGCTCTCGCGTGGTGCGAAGTGCTGGGCGCTGCCGACATTTTCATCGGCGCCAACGCAATCGATTATAGCGGGTATCCCGATTGCCGGCCGGAATTCATCTCGGCTTTCGAAGATCTCGCCGCCGTCGCGACGAAGGCGGGCGTCGAAGGAACGCCGTTTCAAATTCACGCCCCCCTAATCTCAATGTCGAAAGCGGACATCATTCGGAAAGGCACGGAACTTGGAGTCGATCTTTCGCTGACCCATAGTTGCTACGACCCGACCCCGAATGACCTCGCCTGCGGCGAATGCGATTCGTGCCAGCTCAGACTCGCCGGATTTCGTGAAGCGGGGTTGATCGATCCAATTGCTTACGCGCAATAATGAAGCGCATTTTCAATCTCTTCTTCCTCACCCAGCCCGAGCAACGGCTGATCATCGTTCTCATCCTCGTGCTCGTGGCCGGCGCCTGGCTCAAACATCATCGCGATTTGCAGAACACAGAGCGGCCTACGCCCCAAGGATCGGCGCTGTCTACACCGCCGACGAATTAGAAGACGGCGGTTTGGAAAGCGCCGCTCCTTGGTTTCATAACCCCGGAATATGTCCGTAACCGATGAATGTCGGCGTTAATCGTCCCTCTTCCGTCTTGCTCGTGCGCGCGACTTTGAAATCGAACACGCTGACTCCATACCGTGACTCACCCTTGTAGGTCCGCCCGTCGCTCGCACCGATCATCACGCGTTGGTTCGTTCCTTTCTCCCGCCCAACGTAAATCATGGCGTGCGTGATCGGCGGATCGCGCTCGATGCTGTACGTCCCAGTCCAGAACAAAAGATCGCCTGGAGCGAGTTCCTCCAATTCGAAGGTATCGTCGTGCCGGCTGTTGACGGCGCGAAACGTCCCAGCCTTTCGCAACCAAACATATTGCTGGCTCGAATCACGCGGCACATCGCGCACTCCGTTTTGAGTCAGCACATAAAAAACAAATCCCGAACAATCCATTCCACCGTTCGCCGGGTCGGCCGAGCCGTACTTGTAATCGAGGTTCCGCTTCGTCAGATCGAGCCCCATGTCGATGACATTGCGAATGTGTTCCGGATATTTTTCGTAACCCTCGATCTCAGCGGCTGAAATGGTGGCGGGCGCGCCCTTCTTTTTCGGAGAAGCCGAAGGCGTTGCGCTTGGCTTGGGCGTTTCGCTGGGGCCGGGAGACGCTGAGGCGGATTCTTCAGGCGACGCACTCGGCGTCGGCGAACTCTTGTGTTTCTTTTTCTTGCTCGATGGGCTGGAAGATTCCGGGGTTGGGCTCGGCGACGATTTCTTCTTCTTCACTGAAGCCGAAGGGCTCGGAGATGGCGTCGGACTTTCGGCGGATTTTTTCTTCGGCGAAGCCGATTTCTCAGGCGTTGCACTGGGTTTCGGTGTGGGCGACTTCTCTGCCGTCGATTTTTTCTTCGTGTGTTTCCGCGGAGTTGGGGTCGGCGTCGGCGCGAAGATTTTCTTCAACTCGGTCCCGAGCGATTGCGCGGCCCGCACTTGAATCACGAAACTTGCCAAGATCGCGAAACAAAGAAGGACCGTCATCCCGAGCGCAGTCGAGGGACCCCGCCGAACGTCGATCGACTTCGAACGGGGTCCCTCGACTTCGCTTCGCTTCGCTCGGGATGACACGCTTGGTCGCGCGAATTACTCCTTCGCCAACTCGGCCAGCACCGCTTTATTCAGCCGAATACCGCCTTCCAAATTCTCGAGCGGAAAATTCTCGTTCGGCGAATGAGCCCGGCAATCGGGCAGGGCCAAGCCCATTAACAAAGTCTCGACGCCAAGAATATCGCGAAACTGCGAGACGATCGGGATGCTGCCGCCTTCGCGGATAAGCGCCGGCTCTGTGCCGAACGCTGTCTGCAACGCGCGTTGCGCCGCTTCGCCGACGCTCGAATGCGGATCGGTGAGATACCACGGGCCGCTGTGGCCGCGCGTGATCTCCATCGTCACACCCGGCGGCAAATGTTTTTTCAGATGCTTCTCCGCCAAGCCGAGGATTTCGTCGCCGTCCTGATTCGGCACCAACCGAAACGTCAGCTTCGCCATGGCGTGGCTCGCGATAACGGTTTTCGTTCCCATGCCCTGGTAGCCGCCGCCGATGCCGTTGATCTCCGCCGTCGGGCGTCCCCAAATTCGCTCGAGGGTGCTGTACCCGGCTTCGCCGAAAAGCGCGGGCGCGCCAGTTTCATCGAGAATCGCTTTGTCGCCGTCGATGGGCAATTCCCGCCAGGCCTTGCGTTCCCAATCTTCCAGCGGTTTGACCTTGTCGTAGAAGCCTTCGATCGCGACGTGGCCGTTGTCGTCGTGCAACGTCGCGAGCAATCGCGCCAGCGCGGTGACCGGATTTGCGACCGAGCCGCCGAAAACGCCGGAATGCAAATCCATCTTCGCGCCCGTGATCTTCACTTCGAGCGCGGTCACGCCGCGGAGACCATAGCTCAATGTCGCCACACCTTTCGCGACCATGCCGGTATCGGAGACCACCGCGACGTCGCATTTCAACGCATCGCGATTGTCGGAAAGAAACTTCGGCAAATTGCCGCTGCCGATTTCTTCTTCGCCTTCGATGACAAAGTGGAGATTCACCGGCAGATCGCCGTCCTTTTCCATCGCCTCCTGGACTCCCAGAATGTGGGCGAGGATTTGCCCTTTGTTGTCCGTCGCGCCGCGCGCGAACACATATCCGTTTTTCAGCACGGGCTCAAACGGGGGCGATTCCCAAAGATCGAGCGGATCGGGCGGCTGAACGTCGTAGTGACCGTAGATCATTACGGTTCGCCGTCCGGGTTGCTGTTTATTATGCGCCCAGACGACCGGATGCCCCGCCGTCGGCACGAGCTTCGTCTCGAGCCCGATCGTTTGCAGTTTCTTCACCAACCACTCGGCGCAGGCGTTGACCTTGTCCTTGTATTGATCGTCGGTGGAAACACTGGCGAACCGGAGGAACGAATAATAGTCGTCAAGATAACTGTCGCGCATGTTCGCAAACTAAACCGACGAGCGCGGGTTTGGCTACCGGGCATTTCGAGAGACTTGTTTCTCGGCGAGGCAACGACCACTCTGCAACCGTGACGCCGGAAAAATTGCAGAGTGCCGAGGCTAAATTGGATCGCGCGATTGGGATCCCGGGACTCACCGCGAACATCGTCAACACCACGATCGGGGCGAGCATTTTCGTTTTGCCCGGAACGATGGCAAAAATGTTAGGCGGCGCCGCCCCGGTTGCTTTCTTTGTTTGCGCAATCGCCCAGGCCATTTTTGTGACCTGTTTCGCGATGGCTGGTTCGCGAGTTTCGCTGACCGGCGGACTTTACGCCTACGTTGAGGTCGCGTTCGGCCGTTACGTCGGGTTCCTCGCCGGCCTGATGAATTGCACCACCGCCATCCTGAGCGTCTCAGCGGTCATGAACGTGCTCGTCGACGCGGCCGCGGCATTTTCTCCATGGTTTGCCGGCGGAGTCGCGCGGTTTGTCATCATGTTGATGGTCTTCATCTTCCTGGCGGCGATCAACGTCCGGAGCGTCCGCACCGGCGTAGGAGCGGTCACCTTTATCACCGTGATTAAGATCGTGCCGCTCCTTCTCTTCGTCGGAGCAGGCATTCTCTTCATCAAACCAGATGCGATCACGTTCGCCGCTCCCGCCCATGACCAGTCGTTAGGTAACGCTGTCTTGCTGCTCATGTTTGCCTTTTTCGGCATCGAAAGCTCACTTACCCCGAGTGGCGAAGTGCGAAATCCCGCGCGCACCGTTCCCCGCGCGATTTATCTGGCGCTTGGCCTAACGACTATCATCTACATCTTGATTCAACTCGTGGCCCAGGGAACGCTCGGCGCGGACCGGCTGGGACACAACACCATCGCCCCACTGGCAGAATCCGCCGGTGTGTTTCTGGGAAACTTCGGACGGCTCCTCCTTTTGGTCGGCGCCACGATTTCCTCCTTCGGATATCTGGCAAGCGACATTCTCAATACGCCGCGAACCCTTTTTGCTTTCGGTCGGGACGGCGTTCTCCCGGGTGCTCTCGCCCATGTTCATCCGCGTTTTCGGTCTCCCGATGTCGCCATAATTCTCTACGCCGCCATCGCATTCGCTTTGTCGCTTGTCTCCACCTTCGAAGGGCTGGCGGTAATGGCGAACGTCGCCGCGCTTCTGCTCTATGTCCTGTGCAGCGCGGCGGCATGGACGTTGGTTCGCCGTGACGTGCGAGCGGATGGAGAGCCGTTTCGGTTTCCAGGGGCGCAAATTTTTCCGTTCATCGCCATTGCCTTGATCGGCTGGATGCTTACTCACGCGACAATGAAAGAATGGAAAGTCCTTGGAATGGTCTTGGCCATTGGCTCGGCCCTGTATTGGGTCCACTTTTTCCTTCGCCGGCAAGCACCGGCCAGTCGCTGATTGTCCCATATCTTGTGGCCGGGGCGCGGGCGGCCTCGCTATTTAGTATTATTTGCTTGCTCTGAGAGGGTCTGCGACCCTTATTAGGACCGGGCGCCGCCCTGCCCGTTGCATGCATCTTCATTCGCTCGAACTCATCGGTTTCAAATCGTTCGCCGATAAAACGCTTTTCGAATTTCACGAAGGAGTAACCGCAATCGTCGGCCCCAATGGCTGCGGGAAATCCAACGTGCTCGATGCCGTCCGCTGGGTGCTGGGCGAGCAATCGGCCAAGGCGCTTCGCGGCGGCGAAATGGCGGACGTTATTTTCAACGGAACCGATTCGCGGAAACCAGTTGGGTTTGGAGAAGTTTCGCTGACCTTCACGAATTGCGGCAGCGAACTGGGCGTGGACTGGCACGACGTGCGCGTGACGCGACGCGTTTATCGCGACGGCAATTCAGAGTATCTGCTCAATAAAACCGTCTGCCGGCTCCGCGATATCCAGGCGCTCTTCGCAGACACCGGCGTGGGTCGCAGCGCCTATTCGATCATGGAGCAGGGAAAGATCGATCTGATCCTCAGCTCGCGACCGGAAGATCGGCGCACCGTTTTCGAAGAAGCCGCCGGGATCACGAAATACAAAACCCAAAAGAAAGAAGCGCTCCGCAAACTGGAAGCGACGGAGGCGAACCTTTTGCGGATCGGCGACATCATCAAGGAAGTGAAGCGCCAGATCGGTTCGCTTCAGCGGCAGGCGGGAAAAGCGCGCCGCTACCAGACGTTGCACGCTGATCTCCAAGTGCTCGACACGCATCATTCCCGCGCGCAGCTCGACAACCTGGAAGCCGAACTGGAACAGGCGCGGACGGAGATTGCGCGTCTTCACGACTCGGAAACCGGCGCGCACGAAAAGATTGAAGCGGGTGAAAATGATCTGGCCGCGAAGCGCCGCAGCCTCGACGAAGTGGACGGCGAAATCGGCGACGCCCGCGCCGAGGTGCAGCGATTGCAAAACGAAATCGCGGGCCTGCGGAACCGGATCGAGTTTAATCGGCAACGAGCGCAGGAGACCGGCGAGCTGATCGAGCGTTACACGAATGACATCGCCGCCGCGGAAGCGAAACGCAGCGAGCAAGCGACCCAACTCCAGGAAGCGGACGCGCTCATTGCGCGAACGAATCAGCTCCTCGTTTCGAAAGAGGAAGAAGTCGAGCGGCTGAACGAAGCGTTGCAAGCGGCGCGGAGCGAGCGCGCGGCGAAGGATGAGGAATTGCGGGCCTTGCAGTTGTCGCTCTCGAAGCTCGAAAATCGCATCACCAGTCTGGAAAGCGATCTGACTGGCGTGAAAGCGCGGCGCGACGCCACCGCGGCGCGAATCATCGAGCTAACGAAATTAATCGGCGAAGCAAATGCCAGCCTGCAGGCGGCGCGCGCGAACCTGGCCCGCGCCCGGAGCGCAATGGAAACCGAGCGGCTTACCGCTGAAGAACGAAAAGAGAATTTGCGCGCAGCCGAAGAACGGCTGCAGCGAAGCCAGTCGTTGGTCGCGAACGCGGACAAGGAGATCACCCGGCTCGAGCGAACGATCGCGGAAAAGCAGGCGCGTCTCGAAGTCCTGCGACAGATGACCGAGGAAGGCCACGGCCTGGAAAAAGGTTCGCAGGCGGTGTTGAAGGGACTCGACGATCCGGATCGGCTCCGGCCGGCAATTGCGGGCGCGCTTGTCGCGAGCCTGAACGTGGAATCGGAATTTGTTCCCGCGCTCGAGGCGGCATTGGGCCGGAACATGCACGCCGTCGTTCTGCGTGACGCCGATCGGGCGAGCGAAATATTTCAGCAACTCACCGCCCAGAAATTGGGTCAGGCGGCGCTGGCCATTGCTGAGCTTTCTGTTTCGTCGAGCGAGAAAGAGACGTCTGAGCTGCCGGCCGGCGCGGTTGCGTGGGCGATCGAGAAGGTCGATGCGCCGGCCGAGTTGAAAAATCTCGTACGGAATCTTCTGGGCGATGTCGCGATTGTGCCTGATCTCGCAATGGCGCTGACGCTAAAACGCAACGCGCCGTCGCTTCAATTCGCCACGCTCGGCGGCGAATTCATTTCCGCCGCCGGAGTGATTTTTGGCGGCACGGCCGCCGCGGCCAGCGATTCGATGCTCGGACGGAAGGCAATCATTACCGGGCTTGAAGGCGAATGCCAAATGCTCGAAGCAGATCGCACTGCCGCCATCATCGAACGCGATGAAGTGACGAGAGAGGTCGAAGCCGCGAAGGCAACAGTGGAAGAGGCGCGGTTGAGTCACGAAAGCGCGCACGAAAAATCTTCCCGAAGCGGAGTTGAGATTCTTTCCGCTGAACGAGCGGTGAGCGATGAGGAACGCAAACTCGCTCAGCTCGAAACCGAGAGGCACACCCTGGACCAACAAGTGGGCCAGGCGGACGATCGCATCGCGGAACTCGAGCGAGAAATGCAGACCGACAAGGAACATCTCGAAAAGGAGCAAGGCCTTCAGACTTCTGCTGAGCAAGCCCGGGAGAGTGCTCGCTTGCGTGAAGAAGAAGCGGCTGAAAAACTCAACGAGCTGCGTCTGGCGGTCGCCACAGAGCGTCAGCGCCACGAAAGTTTGGTGCAGCATCGAGCGCCGATGGCGGCGCGTGAAGCTGAACTGGTCGACTTGATTTCGGCCCGGCACGCAGATATCGCGACGTATCAGGACCGGATCGCGCGGCAGGCGCGGGAGTCTGAGGAAGCGGACGCGCGCATCACCGAACACGAATCGGAATTGCAGGTGGCGGAACAGAACGCCGCCGCCCTGGCGGATCAACGCACGGAACGCCTCACAGTAGTGACCGAAAAAGGAGCTGAACTCCGGAAGCTCCGCGATTCGTTGAACGATCTCCGCGACTCCCGGGGCAAAGAAGAAGTTCGCCAGACGCAGTTGCAGTTACGCATCGAAAACCTGGTCGAGCACGTGACGCGGCGCTATCAGGTCGATCTGCGCGATTTCGCCACCGACACGTTCGCGTTCCAAAAAACGCTGAGCGTGATCACCAAAAAGCGCGCGAAATCAGAGGAAGGTGAATCGAGTCCCGCGCCTGCTGGACCGCTCGAGGTTGATGATGGCGAAGCCACGACCTCCGACGCATCGCCCGCGGAGCGGCCGATCCGCCAACAGAATCTCGAACAGATCATCGCCGATCTGACCCGGCAGCTCGACAATATGGGCCCGGTGAATTTGGACGCGGTTCATGAATACGATGAGCTCGAGGAGCGCTATCGTTTCCTCGAAACCCAAAATAACGATCTGACCGCGGCCCGCCGCGAAGTGCTCGACGTCATCAGCCGGATCAACAGCACAACTCAGAAACTTTTCGCCGAAACGTTCGCCCAGGTACGGCTCAACTTTAGCGAAATGTTCCAGGAAATGTTTGGCGGCGGCCGGGCGGACCTCGCCCTGCTCGATGAAAACGATCCGCTGAATTGCGGAATCGAGATCACCGCCAAACCGCCCGGAAAACAATTGCAGACCGTGTCTCTGCTTTCCGGCGGCGAGCGGACAATGACGGCGGTGGCGCTGCTCTTCGCAATCTACATGGTGCGGCCGAGTCCGTTCTGCATTCTCGACGAAATGGACGCGCCGTTGGACGAGAGCAACATCAACCGGTTCATCAAGGTCCTCGACCGGTTCGTCGGGCAGAGCCAGTTCATCATTATCACGCACAACAAACGCACGATCGCCAAGGCGGACATTCTTTACGGCGTGACCATGGAGGAACGCGGCGTGAGCAAACTCGTCGGGATGAAACTTGAGGCCGATCGGGGCAGCGATGGGCAATTAATCCAGCGATCGTCGAATGGAAACGGCGCAAAGGCGCACGAAGTTGCGCGTCAGGGACAGTTCGCCATGGCTGGCGAAGCCGAAGAACCTCGACACGCGGTGCGGCGGTAGCAGTGTTCGGAGGGACGCGCTTCCGCGCGTCCGATCTTTATCACGCGTTTGAAACGAGCGGGACGCGCGGAAGCGCATCCCTCCGAGCAAAAAACATTTTGCGCGGCTTCCGGCTCAATGGCTAAATCGTCAGATGCTTCAGACCGCCGAACGCGGCGCTTCCACTGCCAAGAAATTGCCGCACGAACGATATCTCGAAGCATTTCGCTGGATGCTTCTGGCGCGAATTTTCGAGGAGAAACTCGCTGCCATGTATCGCGGCGGGATGATCGTCGGCGGCGTTTACCTCGGTCGCGGACAGGAAGCGGTCAGCGCGGCTTGCGGAATGTTTTTGGACAAAAGCAAAGGCGATGTGTTCGCGCCTTTGATTCGCGATCAGGCTGGACGCTCGGCCTTTGGCGAACCGCTTCTCGACGTTGCTCGCACCTATCTCGGTTCGAAATCGGGGCCGATGCGCGGACGAGACGGCAATATTCACCGCGGCCGGCCCCTCGATAACCAACTGGCGATGATCAGCCATCTCGGAGCGATGATGTCAGTCATCACGGGCAAGCTGCTCGCGAAACGGATGAAGGGCGAAAAGGGATTTGTTGGCCTAACGACAATCGGCGACGGCGGCATGCAAACCGGCGCGGCGCATGAAGGGATGAACATCGCCGCGGTCGAGCACGTGCCGCTTGTGGTCGTCGCGACAAACAATCATTATTCTTATTCCACGCCGAACGATCGCACCTTCGCCTGCGCGGACCTGGTCGATCGCGCGAAAGGCTACGGCTACGAAGGCTCGACGGTGGACGGGACCGATTTGGCCGCGTGTCTCGATGTCATCGAAACAGCCGTGAAACGCGCCCGGGCCGGCCGGCCCCCGCAGCTCGTGGTTGCTGAAACTTTACGCCTCGCCGGCCACGGCGAACACGATGACGCCAGCTACGTCACCGACGAAATCAAACACGAGCCCTTCGCGCAGGACGCCTTGCAACGCGCGGAGAAATTTATCCTCGAAAACGAATTACTCGATCGCGAGGCGTCGCAGCAAATGCGGGCCGAGATCGCCGCCGAAGTCGATGAAGCCGTCGCGACGGCGCAACAGGAAGATCCACCGCAAGCGAGCGACGAAGATTGGTGCGCGCTTTCCACGCGCGAATTGGCGGATCAGGCGTTCTACTAAGAAACTCGAATGCCGAACTTTCTCCTGTGAGCGTTACTTACCTCGAAGCGATCCGCGAAGCCCAGGCGCACCTTCTCGAGAAAGACGAGCGCGTCTTCATATACGGCCAGGATGTGGCCGGAAAGTTCGGCGGCGCGTTTAAGGCGACGAAAGGATTGGCGGAAAGATTTCCGGGGCGCGTTCTGAACACGCCGATCAGTGAGGACGCGATGGTCGGCACGGCGATCGGTGCGGCGCTCGAAGGAATGCGGCCGATTGTCGAGATGCAGTTCGCCGATTTTTCCAGCATCGCGCTGAACCAAATCCTAAATAACGCCGGCACTCACTATTACCGGACGAATGTTCCGGTGCCGATCACGGTGCGGTTGCCGTCCGGCGGCACGAAAGGAAGCGGACCGTTCCACAGCCAAAGCATGGAGGGCCTCTATTCCCATTATCCCGGGGTGATCGTCATGACGCCGGCCACGGTCGAGGATGCATACACCATGTTGATCGACGCGGTCGGGATCGACGATCCGGTCATCTACTGCGAGCACAAATATCTCTATTACCATCTCAAGGCAGACGCGCTCCCCAAGGACAGAATGCCGATCGGCCAGGCGCGAATCGTTCGGCCGGGCCGTGATCTTACCTTGGTGAGTTACAGCGCGATGCTCCACGAAGCCCTCGCGGTCGCGAAGCAATTCAGTGCGGAGGGTTACGAAATCGAAGTAGTCGATTTGCGAACGGTGAAGCCGCTCGATACGAAAACGATCCTCGCTTCTGTCGCGCGCACCGGCCGGCTGCTGTGTGTGGGCGAAGCCTTCCCCTGGGGCGGCGTGACGGCCGAGGTCATTGCGCGCGTCACAACCGAAGGATTCCATCTGCTCGATGCCGCCCCCGGGCGAGTGAACGCCAAGGACACGCCCATTCCTTACCATCCAAATATCTGGAGCGAGCATCGCCCGAACGCGAAAACGATCGCCGCGAAAGCGCGCCAGATTTTAGCTGAATAATTATGCCGCAAGTTCCTATCACCATGCCGCAGCTCGGCGAATCAATGGCCGAAGCCACGATTGTTTCCATCAAGGTCAAACCGGGCGAGAAAGTTTCCGCCGATCAGGAAATCATCGAGGTAGAAACGGACAAGGCCGTGATGGGCGTCACCACGCCGTGCGCCGGCGAGATCGCGAAGATCGAGGCGGAAGTGAAAGGCACCTACGCCGTCGGCGCGATTCTCGGTTTCGTCGAAGCGAGCGATGCCGACGCGGCACGTTTTCAAAAGCGCGCGCCCCAACCGACTGGCGACGTCGCGAAAGAAATTCCCGGCCGGCAGGAAGAGTCGGCGAAGGCGGTGAAAACGCAGAACGGCAGCGGCTCGCATTTCCAGGTGGACGAAACTGCGCTACCGCAGGTCGCCACGACGGCCGGCGACGGCTCAGGCGGCGGCCTCCCTGTTCCTGCGAGCGCAAAAGGCGCCGGCTATCTGTCGCCCCGCGTTCGGGCCCGGATGCTCGAACTTAGTCTGACCAGCGCCGATATCGCCGGTGTCGCCGGAACGGGCACGGCCGGTCGCGTTACCATCAAAGATCTCGAAAATTTTCTCACCGGAATCGAAGGACAACCAACCGAAAAGCCGAGCGCGATCCGCACCGGCGTGGCCGACGCGATGCGGCGCAGCTGGACGCGGCCGCTGGCGACAGTGGGCGTTTCAGTGTGCCTTGATCCCGTGTTGCAGGATCGTGCGAAACGCGACCCGAAGCCGGGCCCCGCGCTTTACGCTCTGCGTGCTCTTGCGCTCGCTCTCGCCGAACAGCCGGAGGCCGCCGCACGCTTGATCGGCAGCCGCGCCATTCGTTCCGAATCGATCGACGTCGGCGTCGCCGTGGAAGCGGGCGAAGGCATCATGGTTCCCGTCATCCGGAACGCGGACAAGACTTCGCTCACCGACCTCGCCAAGCAATATGGAGACCTCGTTGACCTCGCGCGGCGACGGCGATTAACGAGCGAGCAAACTTCCGGCGGCATCGCGTCGGTCTCGAACTTCGGCACGTTCGGCCTCGATTGGGGAACGCCCATTCCGTTACCGGATCAGACACTCCTCCTCGGATTGGGTGCAGGCAAAAAAGCGCCCGTTTGGAACGACGAGAAGCAGCAATTCGTGCCGGTCACCCAAGCCGAACTGACGCTCAGCTTCGACCATCGCAGCCTCGATGGCGGCGGCGCGGGGCGATTGCTGAAACGAATACTCGAGCTTTTGGAAACGGCTTCGGCTTTGTAGCAAAACATTATGCGACGGCGGCTGATTACGATTTTCTTTATCGTTACGAGCTCAGCCGTCTATGCGGGTTCGACCGCTCTCACCGTTTACGCGCCGAGCCAGGCTAGCCACTCAAGTGGTTCGGATGACTCAACTTCGGGATTCGCCTTGGTCCGCGACACTATTCCACTCGTGTTGCAACAGGGCGAGAACGACATCGTCGCACCAGTCATTAGTCCCTCACTCGATCCAGCGTCAGTCATGTTGCGAGATCCGACGGGCAAGAACGACTTCCGAATTCTGCTCCAACAATTTCGATCCGATGCATTGACCGAACAGGCGATGCTGGCGCGGTTCGAGGGCCAAACAATCTCGTTCCTCATCCGCGAAGGAGACAAGACGCGTGAAGTCCCAGGTAAAGTCGTTCGGGCCGGATATTGGCAGCGCTCATCCGACAGTCTCGACGAAACATCTGCCCCGATTATCGAACTGGATGGCCGCTACATATTTGCCACTCCCGGCACGCCAATTTTTCCAAAATTACCCGACGGGGAAATCCTAAAACCAGAACTTCGGTGGAAAATCGCCGCGACGAAGCCCGTGAACATTGCGGCGGAATTGATCTACAGCACAAGCGGTTTGGCGTGGCACGCAGATTACAACGCGATCATGGCGCCTGATGGAAAAATTTCGCAATTCACCGGTTGGGTCACGTTAACGAACAATACCGGTGTGCGGTTCGAGAACAGCGATGTAAAGCTCGTTGCCGGCAACATTAGGAGGCTCCGTGGCGATCTGCGCAGAACCAGCAGTACTACCGAACGGGTAACGGTGACTGGGTCCTATATCGCGACCGCTGAGGAATCCGGCCCTGCGATTCAGCGACGGACCTTCGATGAATACCACGAATACACTTTGCCAAAGCCGGTCACGCTCGCCGACCGGGAGGTGACTCAAGTAGAACTAGTGCGCGCCGCTGATATTAATGCTGCCCGTTCGTTCATTTATGACGGAACAACCCTGAAGGTCGATAGTTTGGGACTGGATTACGCGCAGCTCGATGCCGGCTTTGGGACGGAATCGACCTCTAAAGTCGCGATCACTTCTGAATTTCGAAACGATGCGGCCAATCACCTGGGCGTGCCTTTACCGGAAGGGCAAGTCCATTTCTATCGTCCAGATTCGCAGGGGCATTGGCAATTCACCGGCGATTCCACTATCGGCAATACTCCGCAAGACGAGGTCGTGCGCGCCGGCACGGGTTACGCGTTCGACCTTGTTGGTGAGCGCGTTCAGAAAGACTTCCAAATTGACGAAGAGAGTCGGACCGCGACGGAGACCTACGAGATCAAGTTACGGAACCACCGGAAAGACGCGGCGGAGATTCGCGTGTGGGAACATCCATGCCGTTGGCGGCAATGGGAGATCACGGCGCAGTCTTCTCCATTTAAAAAATTGAACCAGCAGACGTTTGAGTTTGTCCTCTCGGTCCCGCCTAACGGAGAGAAGACGATCACTTACACAATTCGATATAGCCAGTTGCCTCCGCGGCCGCGTTAGGCTGATCGTTGCGCATTGCTCGCGCGCCGATAGGTTTGATGCGCGAATGAATTCAACCGCCATCGATCCAAACATCACGATGAAGGAATTGCTCGTGCAGTTCCCCGGCGCGCAACGGGCGCTTTTCCGGAAGTATCACATCGGTGGTTGCGCGAGCTGTGGATTCAGTCCTGAAGAGACGCTGGCCGGAGTTTGCGCCCGGAATGAGAACCTCGACGTCGATGAAGTCATCGAACATATCACCACCAGTGAGGAAGCAGAGCGCGCAATGCAGATCGAGCCGCGGGATTTAGCAGATCGCATTGCCGCGGGCGAACCGATCTATCTGCTCGATGTTCGCACGCGCGAGGAATTCGAGACCGTGAAACTGCCGGGTGCGCATTTGTTTACGCAAGAACTGATGCAGGAAATCCTTGGGAACGGTTCGCGCACAAATCTTTTCATCATTTACGATCACACCGGCGCTCGAAGCATGGATGCGGCGGCGTATTTCCAGGGGCACGGGTTCGAGAACGTGAAAAGTCTGCGCGGTGGGATCGATGCCTGGAGTGTGGAAGTCGATCCGAAACTGCCGCGATATCACGTGGAGCAAGCATGAACGACGATCTCCAGGCAAAGATTGAGGATGCGGTAAAGAATCCGCGGAACCTCGGCGAAATGAAAGACGCGGACGCGATCGGCACGGTCGGTAGCGCCGATTGCGGCGACATGCTCCGGATGTGGGTGAAGTTCAAAGAGCAGGATGGCCGCAAGGTGATCGACCGCGCGACGTTCCAGACTTTCGGTTGCCAGACCGCGATCGCGGTGGCGAGTGTTGCCACGGAAATGCTGGCCGGAAAAACCGTGGCGGAAGCACAATCGATGTCGGGCGAAGAACTGGCAGCGCCGCTGGGGCCGTTGCCGCCGGTAAAGATTCATTGCGCCCAATTAGTTGAAGGCGCGCTTCGCTCGGCCTTGAGCGGTGAACAGAAACCAGAGAACAAGGAGGTCTCGCCTGCGCCGACCTTGCTAGGGCAACTGAATGCGGCGCAATCGAGCGAGCGCAAAGTCAAAATCGTCCTGAATAATTGAGGGCAGCACATGCACGAAAATACCGAATTCACTTTGTCGCGGGACGTGGAAGCGATCCAGATCCCGAGCGGAACCAAGACAACAATTCCTGAGGGCACACCAGGCGTAATCACTCAGGCGCTGGGCGGCAGTTACACCGTCGCCACCTATCAAGGGCTGGCGCGAGTCGCGGAAAAAGATGGAGACGCGCTGGGCCTTGAGACGCAGGCCGGGCCAAACGGCGCCTCAAAAGCTGCATCCGACAGTACGGGCGAGGTCGATGAAAAAATGGTCTGGGATCAATTGAAGCAATGTTTCGATCCGGAAATTCCGGTGAACATCGTCGATCTCGGATTGGTCTACGATTGCCAGCTCACCAAGCGCCCGGAAGGCGGCACGAAGGTCGATGTAAAGATGACGCTCACCGCGCCCGGCTGCGGGATGGGACCGGCGATCGCGCACGATGCCCAGAGCAAAATCCTCACGATCGATGGTATCGATGAAGCCGACGTCCAGCTCGTCTGGGACCCGCCGTGGAACCAGAGCATGATCAGCGAAGCGGGCCGGATGAAACTCGGCATGGTTTGATTTTTTTCGCGCCTTTTTTTTGACAGACGGGGCGCGCACTGCTTTCATACCACTCCCCGCGCGAAAAACTTCCCGGGTTGCGTCATGCCTTCCACTGAAATTATTCTCACCGAAAACATCCCCGGCCTCGGCGCTGAGGCGGATGTCGTCAAAGTGCGCCGTGGTTACGCGCGCAACTACCTTTTGCCCCAGGGGAAAGCTTTTGAAGTCACGAAACAAAGTCTTCGTCAGCTCGACTCGTTAAAAGCCAAGCGAGCGGCCCGCGAAGCGGCCGAGCTGAATGAGGCTGAGGAACTCGCCCGCCGGATCGGCAAATTGCGGGTTGTGTTCACGTTGGAGACCGGCGAGACCGGCAAGGCCTTTGGTTCGATCACGGCGCAGGATCTCGTAAAGCGGTTGAAGAACGAGCTCGGCAACGAAATCGATCGTCATCGGATCGTGCTGGAGCACCCGATCAAAACCACCGGTGAACACGAGGTGCCGATCAAGTTGCACCACGACGTGACCGCAAAATTCAATTTCCAGGTTAAACCTTCGAAAGAAGAATCCCCGGTGGCGGCCTCTGAGCCGGCCGGCGAAGTGACCGAGAAAGCGCGACCATTCCGCAAACGTACCGACTCTAAATAATTGGCTACTGATCCATCCGTCCGAGGAGGTCAGCAGTCTCGCAGAAAATCGGGCAACGAGCCCGGCCGAGGCTGGCCGCAAAAGAATGGCGGCCCGCAAAACGGCGAGTCACTCACAAGTTCCTCGCAGGATATTCACCGCACGCTGCCGCATAGCATCGAGGCGGAGCAAGGCGTGCTTGGGTCGATGCTCATTTCGCCGCGCGAAATCATCGCGGAATGCGTCGAGAAAATTAACGAGAACTACTTCTACGTTCCCGCGCATCAGACGATCTACACGGTCTTGGTTGAATTGTGGAATGCTGGGCAGGGCATCGACCTGATCACCTTCACCCAGGTCCTGCGCGACCGGAATTTGCTCGACACGGTCGGCGGCGCCGCGGCGGTGACGAGCCTGTTCACGTTCGTGCCGACGGCCGCGAACGTGACGTATTACCTCGAGATCGTCCGGGACAAATACATCCTGCGTCAAATCATTGCGGCCTGCACCGAAAGCGTCCGGCGTTCCTTCGAAGAACAGGACGAAGTCCACAATCTCCTCGACGAGGTGGAGCAGAAGATTTTTTCCGTCGGCGAAGACCGTTTCAAGGGCCAGGTCATCTCGATGAAAGACCAGGTCATGGAAGCGATCGAGGCGATCGAACAGCTTTACGAGAGGCGCGGCGGCATCACCGGCATCGCGACCGGATTCGCTGAGCTCGATCGGATGACGAACGGCTTGCACGAAGGCGAGATGATCGTGATTGCGGCCCGTCCGAGCATGGGCAAGACGGCGCTCGCCATGAACATCGCCGAGCACGTCGCGATCAACGAAAAGTTGCCGGTGGCGGTTTTCAGTTTGGAAATGAGCAGCCAACAGCTCGTGCAACGGCTTCTCTGCTCGCGCGCCCGAGTGAACCTGCAGAAAGTTCGCGACGGTTTCCTGGCCGAGCGCGACTTCCCGAGCTTGACTGCCGCGGCTTCGAAGCTCGCTGAAGCGCAAATCTTCATCGACGACAGCGCGAGCCTGAGCATTCTGGAATTGCGGGCGAAAGCGCGCCGGCTCAAGGCGCAGAAGAACATCAGGCTGATCGTGGTCGATTACCTGCAGCTGCTTAGATCGACCACCAGGCGAGCGCAGGACAATCGCCAATTGGAAATCTCCGAAATATCCTCGGGGCTGAAAGGTCTGGCGAAAGAATTGAAAGTTCCGGTGCTGGTCCTGGCGCAGTTGAATCGCCAGCCGGAAGCGCGAACTGGCGGCAAACCGCGGCTGAGCGATCTGCGCGAATCCGGCTCAATCGAGCAGGACGCGGATCTTGTGGGACTACTCGTTAGGCCGGAGATTTACGAGGAAGACGAAGACGCCCGCGCGGAGAAGGCGGGCGAAGCCGAACTGATTATCGCGAAACAACGTAACGGCCCCGTCGGTGAAATCGCGCTGACCTTCCTCAAGGAATTCACTCGCTTCGAAGATCGCGCCAGGAACGTCGCCGAGCCGCTGTGATTCTGTAGCCGTCGCCTGTGGGCGACGCGGGAACACGCTCAACAACAGCGAAGTCAGTCTCGCGCTTCGCACAGCGAAGCGGCTACAGACGAGCGTTACAAAGACCTCGCTGCTTCGACGACGTGCGCGGCGTCGATTCCCATTTCTTTCATCACTTCATCGCCCGGCGCGCTCATGCCGAAACGGTGCAAGCCGATGATTTTTCCATCGAGACCGACGAATTGATCCCAGATCTGCGGGACGCCAGCTTCAATCGCGACCCGACGGCGGCAGGATAACGGTAAGACTTCTTCCCGATATTCAGCGGATTGCCTGTTGAATCTTTCGAAGCACGGCATGGAAACGACCCGGGTCCCCTCCCCAAGTTCGCCGGCGGCCTTCATCGCGTGCTGAAGCTCGCTGCCGCACGACATCAGAATCAGATCGAGCTTTCCGGTTTCACGTTTGGCGATGTAACCGCCACGAAACACACCTTCGCGTCGTGTCTTCACATCGATTTCGTTCAGCATCGGGACGGCCTGACGCGTCAGAGCGAGCAAAGTCGGGCCGTCGATGTGTTGCGCAGCGGCGGCGAACGCGCCGGCGGTTTCTTCAGGATCGGCCGGCCGAATTACATCGATCTGCGGCATGACGCGGACTGACGTCACCGTCTCGACCGGTTCGTGGGTCGGTCCATCTTCGCCGACGCCAATCGAGTCGTGCGTGAAAATATAGATGTTCGGCAGCTTGGAAAGCGCCGCGAGACGGATCGACGGCCGGCAGTAATCGGTGAACACCAAAAACGTCGCGCCCGAAGCGCGGAAGATTCCGTGATACGAAATCCCGTTCATGATCGCGCACATCCCGTGTTCGCGAATCCCAAAATGAATGTTGCGGCCGGCTTGTTTGTCGCGGGTAAAATCGCCGCCGTCTTTGATGTAGTTCAAAGTCGAGCCGTGAAGATCGGCGCTGCCACTGATCAGAAACGGCATCGCCTCCGCCAACGGCTGGAGCGCTTCGCTGCCCGCTTTGCGCGTCGCGATTTTCGAATCTTTCGGGAACTCCGGAATCTTGGATAAAAGATCGTCATCAACTTTCCGCTCGATTGCGTCATCGAGTTGTTTCGCCTTGTCCGCATTCTTCTCGCGCCAGGCGTTGTACATTTTTTCCCACGTATCGTACTCAGCGAGCAGCTTCTTTTTGTGCTCGGCGAAATAATCGTAGGTCTCTTTCGAGACGAAATAATGTTCGTCCGGCAAGCCCAGACCTTTGCGCGCGGAGTCGACGAATTTCGCGCCGGCTTCCCCGTGGGCCTTGAAAGTCCCGGCAACTTCCGGAATTCCTTTCCCGATCAGGGTGTGCGCGACGATGAACTTCGGCCGGCCGTTATTATTTGCCTTCGCGGTCTCGAGCGCATCGAGGAACGCCTGCATGTCCTGGCCGTTGATTTCCTGAACGTCGAAGCCATAGGCCTTGAAGCGCATGGCTGTGTCTTCGCTTTGCGTTGCCGTCGCCGGCGCGTCGAGCGTGACCGCGTTCGAATCGTAGATCAGGATCAAATTATCGAGGCCGAAATGCCCGGCGAACGCACTCGCTTCTGCCGAAACGCCTTCCTGCAAACAACCGTCGCCGGCGAGACAAATGCAGTGCTGATCGAAGATGCGGTGCTCGCTCGTGTTGAATCGCGCCGCCGCCATTTTCATCGCCACCACAACACCGACGGCATTGCCGACGCCCTGGCCCAGCGGCCCGGTCGTGCATTCGACGCCCGGGGTTT
>DATBCW010000044.1:0-7295 GCA_036270255.1 Chthoniobacterales bacterium | reverse complement strand
GCCCGTTTTGGGATCGTAGAACACACCATCCTCGTTCCAGATCTCGTCGATGACTGCACGTCGACGCGCCGGGTCGTTTTCACCAAACACGTCCTGAAGATTGCGGGTTAGCAAGGTCGAGATGTTGTAAGACATGGCTTTCATTTGGGAAAATCGCTCGCGAACATCGGAAGACCGCTTTTCGAGGTGGCTCGCGTGGCCTCGTCTTCAATCACATCCCAGTGTTCAACTAAGAGGCCGTTCTCAATCCGTACAATGTCCACCACGATCCAGTTTGGCAGGCCAGGACCGAGTCCTGAGAATCGACCGTGAAGCATGAGGAAATCTCCGTTCGCGAGGATCAACTGATTTTCGTATTTCAATGTGGCCGGCGAATTCTTGACTAGATCGAAAAGTCCATCTCGCCCCGGCGGAATATGGGCGCTGTGCTGGATGTAGTGGGGCGACCAATATTTCTCAGCGGCCGTATAGTCGCGCTGGTTAAACAAGGTGTCGAACGCGTCGAGCAGCAGCGATTTGTTTTTCTCCTGTATCGTTTCGCTCATATCTGCTCTCCGATTTCATCGACTCGGTCGGGATAGAAGGCGACGTGTTCCTTGATCTGCGCAACGGCAGGATATGGGTTCTCATAAGTCCAGACGGCGTTGACGGACTTCTTTCCACCACTCGGAACGCTGTAGTAATTGCAATCGCCCTTATACGGGCAGTAGGTGGTGTGATCCGTCCGTTGCAACTGGGAAAGATCGACATCTTCACGCGGAATGTATTGAACGGGCGGATAGTCCGCTTCGCGAAGCGTCAGCGCGTCATGCGTGTCGGCAATCACATGGCCAGCGACCGACACGACAACGCGAGCAGGATTGCGCTCGATCGAAATCGGATGATCGGGACCCGGCACTTTAATCGGTTTCTCTTTCATGTTTCCTGTTTCGTTTTTAGGCGCTCGACTCAGGCATTCGTTCCGCCATCAACCGTTAAGCTGGCGCCTGTGATGTACGAAGCCTCCGGGCTGGCAACAAAAGCCACCAATGCGGCGACCTCATTCACCGTCCCGTACCGTTTGAGGGCGGTGTTAGCCGTCTGCGGCTCGGCCCACTCACTCGAAGCCGGATTCAAGTCGGTGTCGATCGGACCGGGCTGGATATTGTTGACCGTGATGGCGCGGTCGCCCACTTCTCTGGACAAGCCCTGGGTAAACATTTTGAGCGCTCCCTTGGTCGCCGAGTAGGCCACTAATCCGGGTGTCATCATGCGTTCGCCGACGCACGAGCCGATCGTGATAATGCGACCGCCGTTGTTCATCTGTTTGAGCGCGGCCTGTGTTGCCGCGAAGGTGCCGCGAACGTTGAGGTCGATCATGGCGTCCATTTCCTCCAATGTTGTCTCCTCGAATTTTTTCGGAATCGCTGTGCCGGCATTGTTCACGAGCACATCAAGGCGACCCAAGGTGGCGACCGTTTTTTCCACCGCGTTCCGGACCGCTTTCGCGTCGGTGGCGTCCGCCTGAATCGCGATCGCTTTTCCACCGTCGCGTTCGATCTCTTTAACTACCGACGCAGCTGCATCAGTACCTTTCGCGTAGGTGATGGCTACCTTCGCTCCGTCCGAAGCCAGGCGTTTGGCGATGGCGGCGCCAATCCCGCGCGAGGCGCCGGTGATCAGCGCAATTTTTCCTTCGAGTCTCTTGTTCATGGTTTGTCTCCGGTTTCTTCGAGGTTGAGTTCTTTTTGTATCGATTAGTATAAAAAGCTCGGGCTCGACAAACGATTGGTCAAATGATTTATTTACCTATCGGTATGAAATCAGAAGCCACGACCCAACTTGGACGGCCGCGCGCCTTCGATCCTGAGGCGGCCCTGGATCGCGCGATGCACGTCTTTTGGGGCAAAGGTTATGAAGGCGCTTCGCTCTCGAACCTGACGCGGGCGATGCGAATCAATCGACCAAGTCTCTACGCCGCATTTGGTAACAAGGAGCAGTTGTTTGGAAAAGTTCTCGATCGATACATTAGCGGACCACTCGCCTGGTTTGGCAAAGCTCTGGCGGCACCGAAGGCGCGCGATGTGGTCGAAGAAATATTTTTCGGCACTGCGAGGATGGGAGAAAGTCCCAGCGCTCCAGCGGGGTGCCTGATCGTTCAAGGCACGTTGGCCTGCGGGAGTGCGTCCGCTCGGAAGGAAGTGGCGGCGCGCCGCGAGGCCGCAGAAGTTGCACTGCGTCGCCGCCTCCAACGAGCAAAACGCGAAGGCGATTTGCCGAAGAACGCTGACCCAGCCGAACTGGCCCATTACGTCATGACTGTCGTGCGCGGCATGGCGGTCCAGTCAGCTGGCGGCGCCAGCCGCGGTCAACTTCGTCGCGTCGCTCAAATCGCACTCCGCGCCTGGCCGAAAGGTTAATATTCGAATGAACGTCGATCAGTTTTAGCCTAACGAATCTTCGGAGCGACCTTGTCTTGTGAGATAACGCTGGCCGTTTGCGTTTCCGGCAAAGCTGGCGATGACGATGCTGGTCGAGTGGCGCGGATGCGCGCCCAACGTTCGCTTAGTTCTTCGATATCGCGCAACGTGATCACTTGTTCGATGTCGCGGCCGAATAGAAGATCGAGCGTCCAGGCGATCATGACGCGCAGTTTCTTCACCAGTCTGGGAAGTTTCATTAAATAAACCGAACGCCACATCCACCAGGCGATGAAACCGGAGAACTTGAATCCGAACATGCTGACCACGCCGGTGTGATGGCCGATGCTCGCGAGCATGCCCAGGGTTCGATATCGAAACGGCTTGAGGGATTGTCCGAGAATTGTGCGCTCGATATTTTTCGCGGCGACAATCGCTTCACGCATTCCATGCTGCGCCGTTGGCGGGAAAAACTTTCCCGTTTCGTAAGTGTCCGGAACCGCCGCGCAATCTCCCGCCGTCCAGAGTCCGGGGAATCCGGGAACTTGCAGATATTGGTCCGCCACGATCCTGCCTTTCTCTTTTACGCACGACAGCGCTGCAACTACCGGGCTGGGTTTCACGCCCGCGGTCCAGATGAGTGTCGCAGCGGGAATCGAGATGCCGTTGTTCAGCGTGACGACCCATCCATCGTAACTCGCGACGCGCGCGCCTTTGATCACTTCTACTTTGCGCTCGCGCATTTTGCGTTCGGCATAACGTCCGAGCTCTTCGCCCAACTCGGGCAACAAATAATCGCCGGGATGAATGACCACGACGCGAATCTCTTCGTCGCCGATGCGGCGATAGAACTTCGTGGTCTCCCGCACAAAATCGTTGATGGCGCCGGCCGTTTCCGCGCCCGCGAATCCGCCGCCGGCGATGACGAAGGTGAGCCATTGACGGCGCACGGCCGCATCGCGCTCGATGCTGGCTTCCTCCAAAAACGCGACCATCCGATTTCGTAGCAGCGTCGCATCCGTCAGATTCTTCATCGTCACCGCCCAATCGCGAATGCCGGCGTTGTCGAAAAAGTTTGTCTCCGAACCGAGCGCAAGCAGCAAATGATCGAACTCGAACTCGATCTCCGTGCGGTCGACACCATGGGAGCAACGAATTTTTCGCGTGCCAAGATCGACATGTTGCACGTCGGCTTCGATCACGTTGACGTTGCGCAAAATGCGCCGCAGCGGATTGACGATGTCGCCGGGCGCAAGATCGCCCGACGCGACTTCGTGCAACATCGGCGTGAAGAGAATGAAATTTTCGCGCGCGATCAGCGTTACTTCGACGTCCGCGCGCCGCGCCAAATGCGTGTCCAAATATTTCGCCGCGTACAATCCCGCGAAACCTCCGCCGGCGATTACGATCCTCGTCTTTTTTGTCGTGGTCGGAGTCTGCTCGGGCAAGTAGTCCCATTCCGAAGTCATTTCGCGCCAACCGTCATTGGTTTCAGTCGCTTTGTTCATGTCGAAACGATCTCAGCTTGTCGTGAGTTTGGGAAAGACTCTGTTTCGTTTCTCAGCATAGCCGGCGAGCATGGTGCGGTCATCGTCTCGCAACATCGGCGTTGCGTGTAAGTTCCAGCCGAAGAATGCGGATGATTTCGTTTTGACCGTCGGGAGTTTCGCAAACGCCGTGTCCGCTGTGTACGACGAGCTCGGATGCGGCACCGTCAATATGCGAACTTGTATAAGCAACAACGCCGTCACTGCTCGTTTCGAGCGCGCCACCAGTGTGTTGTCCAATGATGCTGTGAAACGGAACCTCGATTGGAAGATCGACAAGTGCCTTGAGCGCCGGATCGCGCGGCGAGAGCGTGTGCACCGCGGAGAAGTTCATTTCACGGTTGAACGTTTGCGCGACAGCAGTCGATGATTCCCGATTAGCGGACAGGACATCGACTATGTCGCTGTGAAGACTCGATGGCAGACAGATGAGCGACGCGCCGATGTGACCAATCCAGCTCTCGGCGATTTTGCTGCCGCGATGCGGAGTTGCTGCGAAGATCGCGCGAACGACTCGCGTGTTCCGGCGAAAATGCAATCCATCCGCGATCCGGCTAACCATTGCCGCGTCGCCTCGGAGTTGCTGCGGAGGCACTGTGAAGATGGCATTCCACAATTTCTCCCGGCTCGCGCTCACGAGCGTGTGCGCGAGCAAGCCGCCCATGCTGTGACCCAGAACAACGATGTGTCTGGTGGCGAAATCGTGATCGTTCGGATCGAGCGCGCGAATTGTTGTGTCGAGCTCTCGCCGCAACTCGAGCGCGTTGAACAACACTGGCGTGCCAGTCCCATATAAGAATGTCCAAATCTGGTATCGCTCGCTCAGCATTGGATCGCGGCGGATCGCGTCGATGAGACTAACGAACGCGAATGGCGTCGATTGCAATCCGTGCACCATCAAGACCGGTATTTTGTTCGGATCGTACGGTTCGGTCAGGTAAATTCCCGTCTTCACACGCATCGCAGCGGGATGAAGCATTTGGCTGAGCCCGGCGCGCGCGACATGCCGGCCGCGTTTCGCCATGGCGGTGATCGGCGCGACATTGTCGATCTTGAGGGGATATGTCGAACCGTTCAGCGCGAGGCGGTTCTTGCCGGTGAGGAGTGAGAGATGCCGCTCGCCTTCGACGCGCCGGTAAACCGCGGTGGCGGAAATCATGAGACCTTCGCGCGGATAGAGCGGCGCGTTGGTCGTGTCGTACTCGAGCAACATCGGGGCGCCGATCCCGCTCGAGTCGTTAGGCGTTCGAGATCGCGGCACAACATGATATCGCGCGAGCGGCAATGTGATCTTCGGCTGGTCGAGTTTCACTCCGAGCGGTTCGAGTTGTCCGCGCAACTCGTTAGGCGTTTCGCCATCGATCGTGCGAGCGATGGACGTGACAGCATTGTTGTAGGCCACCGCGTGATCAGCATCCAATTGCCGGTAACCGGAGTCAGCCTGCGCGATCGACTGATCGAGCCGATTCGAAGATGTCGATCTTAGCGACGCGCAACCCGCGAGGAAAACGAGCGCGACCAAGCTCGTGTTCGTCTTTGTCAGTCGAATCAATTTCGGAAAATTAATCACAACATGACCTGCTTTTACGCGTGAGCGCGTTCCATTGCGAGCGAGAAGCTGAGCAACTCTGCAAAGCGACGATCGTAGTCGTCGCACGTTGGGCAGTCGCCATTGCGCTCGATCCATTCCGGATGCTGGACGAGGAGCGCATCGTGCATCTGGCGCTGAAGCTGCGCGTAAGCCGGAATCTCAGCGACGATATTCGGGGCAGAGACTGTGTTCATCGTTCGCATTTATCTCCGTTCGTCGCCTTCCAGTTTCAGATTGAAGAGCGCAAGAACCAGCACGCATAAGATCAATATCGTGATCATGGCCGCTGCTCCTCCGCGTTACCGATTTCAGTTAAGATTTTCATGGCCTAACGATGCGGCCACGATGTCGATCTTGGGAAAGACCAAGTTTCTTGCCTCAGCATATCCGCCGGGCATGCTGCGCCGAAGTGGATCAAGCTATTGCGCGCGCTTCTTCAGAGCCTTCTCGATGCGAGGATCGGGAATCAACCACAAGAGTGCGACCAACAGATAGAGTGCGCTCGCGATCCAGGAACTGACAAACGCGAGCGGGATCGCGGCAAGGTAGAGCACGAGGGACACTTTGCCTTTCCAATCTTTCCCGACAGCGACTGCGACGAGTGAGGCGCGGCCTTCTTTGGCGACGATGGCGAGCAAAAGAATTTCATAAGCGATCGCCGCCATCAATAGAACGAAGCCGTAAATAGCGGTCGGGATCGCGGCCAGGTGATTCTCACCCATCCACGCCGTGGTGAATGGAAAGAGTGACAACCAGAAGAGGAGATGAAGATTGGCCCAAAGAATCCCGCCGCTGACCTGCTCAGTTATCTGGAACAAGTGATGATGATTGTTCCAATAGATGCCGACGTAAATGAAACTCAAAACGTAGCTCAACAATACCGGCAAGACCGGTCTCAAGGAGGCAAGGTCAACTCCATGCGGCACCTTTAATTCCAACACCATGATCGTGATGATGATGGCAAGGACACCGTCGCTGAATGCTTCGAGTCGGGTCGTTTTCATCCTATGCGTTAGAGATTGTGATTTGCGCTCGATCTGTTACAAGATCGATTCTTAATGAACTACGTTTTCGCGTTTGCCTTGGGAATTGGTTTCGCTGCGGGATTGCGTTCGCTTACGCCGCCGGCCGTGGTCGCCTGGGCCGCTTATCTTGGCTGGCTGAATCTCAGCAGTTCGCCGCTCGGTTTCATGGGATCGATTATCACGGTCGTTATCTTTTCGCTCCTGGCTGTTTTCGAACTAATCGGTGACCTGCGACCTTCCACGCCGAAACGAACTGCGCCTGTTCCGTTGACAGCCCGGATCGTCATGGGCGCCCTTTGCGGCGCATGCCTTTGTGCGGCCGGTAATCAATCGTTAATGATCGGCGCAATTCTGGGCGCGATCGGCGGCCTAATTGGAGCGTTCGCCGGTTACGAGATCCGGAGACGCTTGGTCGCCGGATTGAACATCAAAGATATTTTCATCGCCGTGCTGGAAGACCTGGTCACGATCGGCCTCGCGTATCTCCTTGTGACGCGCTGACACGACGCCGCGCATTAGGTGTCAGGGTTTAATTTCGTGCATGTAACGGTCGGCTGCGGCCGCTGCTTCCGCTGACGTTTTGCCGTTCTGACGCGCGTTCAGATAAGGCGCGTACCATTCCCACCAATTATGCTTGCCGTGCGTCTTCTCATATTGTCCGTGATGTTGCTCTGTTTCGTGAAGGAGTTCGGCAAGCGTGGCGATGTCGATCTTTTCCACGGGCGCCGATTTC
>DATBCW010000043.1:0-3986 GCA_036270255.1 Chthoniobacterales bacterium | reverse complement strand
AAACACGAGAGACTGGAAGTCTCGTTTTCGAGAACCGTGACATCCGCGCGCTAGTTGCATCCGCGTGATTCCCGGCCCAGAACTGATGAAGCTTGTTAAGTTCAACGCCTCGAGTCGATATTACGTGCGATGAAGAAGAGTCGTCTTAGCATCGGAATCTTGTCGATCTGTTTGGCCGCGGCAGGATGCAACAAGAAGGCCGCGCCCCAGCAGGGTCCGCTACCGGTGAATGTCCTTACCGTGATCGAGAAAGAGGTAAACGAATGGGATGAGTTCACCGGACGCCTCGAAGCCGTCGAGTCGGTTGAGATTCGGCCACGCGTGTCCGGTTATATTACTGAGATCCGGTTTCAAGCTGGCGCAATCATCAAGAAAGATGATCTGCTTTACGTAATCGACCCGCGTCCTTATCAGGCGGATTTCGATCGCGCCGCGGCCGAGGTCCAGCGTATGCAGGCGCAGGAGAAACTTGCGCAAATTGAATTGGATCGGGCGAAAGAGTTGCGCGCCAAAAATACCATCTCCGCGAGCGAGTTCGACCAGAAGGCTGCTACTTATCAGGGTGCTTCTGCGGCGACGGCCTCGGCCGTGGCGGCGAAAAATGCCGCGGCGCTAAATCTTGAGTTCACGCAAGTTAAATCACCGATCGATGGCCGCGTCAGCGACGCCCGCATCACGCTCGGCAACCTCGTCCAGCCGGGCGCAGGGCCGGAGAATGTGCTTACCACGGTGGTCTCGGTCGATCCGATTTATGCAAAGGTCGATGCGGACGAGAACGCGGTTCTAAAATACGTAAAGCTCAGCGAGACGGGGAAACGAGTGAGCGCACGTACGGCCAAGATCCCAGCCTGGGTCGAGCTTGGTAACGAGACCGACTTCCCTCATGAGGGGTACGTCGATTTTGTTGACAATCGTCTTGATCCCAGCACCGGAACAGTCCGCGCGCGCGTCGTTCTAAAAAACTGGAACCCTAACCTTATCACGCCGGGTTTCTTTGTTCGCAGCCGCGTTGCCGGAGCCACGCCGTATCGGGCGGCACTCATTGCCGACAACGTGATCAATTCACAGCAGGGGGTGAAATACGCCTTCGTGGTGAAACCCGATAACACAATCGAACGCCGCACCCTTGAGACGGCGAGCACTTTCGAAGGCAAACGAATCGTAAAGAACGGCCTCAAAGATGGGGAGAAAGTTGTCTCTACCCGCCTGCAGCTGCTGCAACCGGGAATGAAAGTTACACCGGTGCCGGAGGAAGCATCGGTCGGACCGGAGGCAAAGCCGAGCGCCACTCCATCCCCAAACGCAAAATGACGGCGAACTGGGCGGAGGCGCAAACGCTATGAATTTTCCGCACTTCTTTATCGATCGGCCAATCTTTGCCGGCGTCATCAGCATTGTCATCACGCTCGTCGGCGTTATCGCCCTTTCGACGCTTCCAATTGCGCAATATCCCGACATTGCGCCACCAACGATCCAGGTCACGGCTACGTATCCCGGCGCCAACGCCCAGGTCGTATCGGAAACGGTGGCGACGCCGATCGAGCAGCAGGTCAATGGCGTTGAGAACATGCTCTACATGTCTTCGCAGAGCACAAGCGACGGCAACATGACGCTGAGCATCACGTTTAAGCTCGGCACCAATCTCGATACCGCCCAGGTGTTGGTCCAAAATCGCGTCGCCATCGCGATCCCCATTCTCCCGCCCGATGTGCAGCGCATCGGTGTAACGACGAAAAAACAGTCGCCCGACATCACTATGGTCGTGCATCTCGTTTCGCCGGACGGGTCACTCGACCAGCTTTTCACCAGCAATTACGCATTGCTTCAGGTTCGCGACGAACTCGCGCGCCTCGATGGTGTGGGCGACATCAATGTCTTCGGCGCGCGCGAATATTCTATGCGGATTTGGCTCGATCCTAACAAGACCGCGGCGCGCGGTCTGACAGCACAGGACGTCGTGCAAGCGCTGCAGGAACAGAACGTGCAGGTCGCAGCCGGGATTATCGGCGCGCCGCCGGTGCCGAAGGGCGCAACCGCATTTCAATACACGGTTAGCACGCAAGGCCGGCTCGCGGACGAAAAAGAGTTCGGCGCCATCATAGTGAAGACTGGCGCGAACGGACAAGTCACGCGCGTGCGCGACATCGCGCGGGTGGAACTCGCGGCGCGCGATTACACGGTCAACAGTGGGCTCGGCGGAAAACCGGCGACTGCGATTGCCATTTTCCAGCTCCCGGGTTCGAACGCACTCGCCACGTCCGACGCGGTTCGGAAGAAAATGGCTGAGCTAAAGCAGCGCTTCCCCGCCGGGCTCGACTACACCATTGTCTACGACCCGACAGTTTCTGTCCGTGAATCGATCCAGGAAGTGCAAAAGACACTTTTCGAAGCCATCGCGCTCGTCGTTCTCGTCGTGCTGGTCTTTCTCCAAACCTGGCGCGCCGCGATCATCCCACTCATCGCGATTCCGGTTTCGTTGATCGGCACATTCGCAGCCATGAAAGCCTTCGGGTTCTCGATCAACAACGTTTCGCTCTTTGGCCTTGTTCTTGCGATCGGCATCGTGGTCGATGACGCCATCGTCGTGGTAGAAGCCATCGAGCATCACATTGAAGATGGTCTGAGTCCGCGAGATGCCGCACGAAAGGCCATGACGGAGGTGGGCGGCGCATTGGTTGCGATTGCGCTCGTCCTTTGCTCGGTCTTCATCCCGACGGCGTTTATCAGCGGCATCACCGGTCAATTTTTTCGGCAATTCGCGCTTACCATTGCGGTCTCGACCGCGATCTCTGCGCTCAACTCGCTTACGCTTTCACCCGCGCTCGCCGCGCTTCTCCTCCGGCCACGCGGCGCGGTGAAGGACTCGTTTCAACGCCTGATCGATGGCGTGCTCGGTTGGTTCTTTAAGGGATTCAATAAAGCCTTCGCGTGGAGCTCGAACGCCTATGGCAATACCATTGCGCGCCTTACCCGACTCGCCATCATCGTTCTGCTCGTCTACGGCGGTTTGCTCGCGCTAACAGGTCTCGGCTTCAAAATTGTGCCCGGCGGTTTTCTGCCGACACAGGACCGCGGCTACGCCGTCGTTTACGCACAGTTGCCCGACGCGGCATCGCTCGATCGCACCCAAGCCGTGGTCGACAAGATTACCAAGATCGGGCGCGAAACGCCCGGGGTCCTCAACACCGTTGAATTTGCCGGCTTCAACCTTTTCGGCGGCAATCAGACCAACACGGCTGCGGTTTTCCTACCCTTCAAGGAATTCTCGGAGCGTAGAACGGCCGAGGAAAAAATGCCCGCGATCGTGGCAAAGATGAACTCGCGCGTTCGCGCCGAGATTCCCGAGGCGCTCGTCGCTGTCTTCCCGCCGCCGCCCGTGTCTGGGATTGGCAACGCCGGCGGATATCGACTTTTCATTCAGGATCGCGGCAACGCCGGACTCGAAGAACTGCAAACGGAAGCTTTCGCCATGATGATTAAAGCAAATCAAACGCCCGGCCTGACCAATAACCTAACGACCTTTCGCGCCAACGTGCCGCAACTCTGGCTCGAAGTGGATCGCGTCAAAGCGAAGAGCATGAACGTGCCGCTGAGCAACATCTTCGGCACGCTCCAGACTTATCTTGGCTCGACCTACGTGAACGATCTCACCCTCTTCGGCCGCACCTATCGCGTCACCGCGCAAGCCGACTCGCAATTTCGCCTGAGTCCCGACGACATCCGCTTACTTAAGACGCGCAATAATTCCGGTGGAATGGTTCCGCTGGGTTCCGTCGCCACCGTAAAGGAAGTGAGCGGCGCCGATAAAATTACGCACTACAACATGTTCCCGGCGGCAGATCTGAGCGGCCAACCCGCGCCCGGCGCCAGCACGGGCGACGCGTTAGCTGCCGTTGAGCGTCTCGCGAAAGAAATTCTGCCGACGAGTTTCACAACCGATTGGACGGAGATTGCCCTGCAGCAGAAACTCGCCGGCAACAGCGCGG
>DATBCW010000042.1:0-72647 GCA_036270255.1 Chthoniobacterales bacterium | reverse complement strand
GCGATCAGCCGAATTACGCCCAAGCCTGGAGCCGGCTTGGCCTGATCGACGCGGCTCTCGGTCGCAAAGAGGAAGCGATTCGCGAAGGGCGCCACGCAATGGAGCTCGTGCCCGTGAGCAAGGATGCGCTCGATGGGCCTTCCTACGTCACGAACCTGGCCATGATTTACGCCTGGACGGGCGAGAAAGATTTGGCGCTCGGGCAACTGGAAATCTCCGCGCAAATTCCCGGCGGCGTTATGTACGGTGAGCTAAAACTTTATCCGCAATGGGATTCGCTCCGCGGCGATCTGCGCTTCGAAAAAATTCTCGCTTCACTCGCGCCTCCGCTCGCTGTTGCTCCGAAGCAGTAGAGCGCGGGCACGCTGCTTTTTCTTCGTATTCGATATTCGGCGTTGGCCGTTGGGCGTTCGGCGTTTTCTTCCTCTCTCCGCTGGCATCGTGCCGCTCTTTAGTTAGTGTGCCTACTGCACCAAATCCCTATGGGCGACACCGTCACACCGAGTAACACGCAGATTCATCTGCCGCAGCCGAACGGCGATACGCCATCTGCCCCTGCGGCATCGCATTCGGACCGCGCTGATCTGCGTCCGGAAAATATTAACGACGCCGTCATTCGTCTCGCCGGCAATTCGCAGGACGGCATCCAAAGCGCCGGCGCATTCCTCGCTCGTCTCGCTGGCCGCAGCGCGCAGGAAGTCATGACTTATATGACGATTCCCGCCACGATCTCCGGCGGTCCGTCGATTTTCCAGGTTCGCATGGGCACCGGCGAAGTTCTGTCGTCCGGTGACGAAGCCGATTTCCTCGTCGCCTTTTATCAGCACAGTTACCAGGACCACATCGGGTTTTTGAAAGAGGGCGGCGTTCTGCTTTACGATTCCGACAACGTCGAGCCCGACCTCGACGACAAACGTTTCGTTTACGTCGGCGTGCCGATTACCGGCCTCACCGTCGAAGCGCTCGGCGGCACCGCGAAGGACAAGGGCAAAAACATTTTCGTCCTCGGCCTGCTCGCGAAAATTTTCCATCTCGACGTCGACAAGCTGAAGACATTGATTCGCGAAAAATTCACCGGCAAAGACGAGAGCGTCGTGAACACCGCGCTCATGGCGTTCCAGGCCGGCTACGCGTATCCCGTCGGCAATTTGCTCTCGAAGCTTTACCAGTTCGAGAAGGTCGATAAGACCGGCGCGCGGGCTCAGATCACGATGGATGGGAACACCGCCCTCGCCTATGGCCTCATCGCGGCCGGCGTGCGTTACGGTGCCGGTTATCCGATCACGCCGTGGTCCTCCGTCATGGAGGTTTTGCGACGCGAATTCCCGAAGTACGGCGGCATTTTCGTCCAGGCCGAAGACGAGCTCGGCGCCGTCTCGATGGCGCTCGGCTTTTCATATTCGGGTTATCTCGCAGTCACTGGCAGTGCCGGCCCGGGCATTTCGCTTAAGACCGAGGCGATCGGTTGGGCGTCGATGGCCGAGATGCCGCTCATTATTATTAATGTGCAACGCGGCGGGCCGAGCACGGGTCTCCCGACCAACGTCGAGCAGAGCGATCTGCATCAGGCGATCTATGGCGGCCACGGCGATAGCCCGCGTGTCGTGCTCGCGGCAAGGACAGTCGAAGATTGCTTCTACATTGCGATCGAAGCCGCCCAGATCGCGCGCAAATACAGCACGCCCGTTTTCATTTTGAGCGACACCTCCCTCGCCACGCGGATCGAAGCATTCGACGAGCCCGATCTGCCGAGCTTGATGATCGATCCGAAACCCGATCTTACGCCGCGCGACACTTTCAAACCGTATCCGCTCGACGCGATCACCCGACATATCGCGCCGGGCACGCCGATTCGCGACGGCAAATATCCGCTCATGTCCGGCCTCGAGCACGACGAGATGGGGCACCCGACCGGCAGCCCGAAGTTGCACATGGCCATGACCGCCAAGCGCCGGAACAAACTCCGCCAGCTCGCTGAAGAACTGCCCGTGCCTGAAATTTTCGGCGATGAGGAAGGCGACACGCTTCTCATCGGTTGGGGTTCCACCTACGGCCCGATCCACGACGCCGTGAAACGCGCGCGCAGGACAGGCGAGAAAATCGCGGCGATTCACCTTCGTCATCTTCATCCTCTCCCGAAGGGGCTCGACAAGATCTTCGCAAAATTCAAACGCGTTGTTGTCGTTGAGATGAACGACCAGGGCGTCTACGGCTTTGGCCAGCTCGCAACTATTCTGCGCGCCAGTTATTGCGAACCGAAGATCGAGAGCGTGACCAAAACCGATGGTCTCACTTTCCGAGTGCGCGAAATTTTGGAAGCGACCTTCATAGGCAAAACTTTTCCGGGCCGCAATGGTGCCGGTCTCGGCGCGCCCCGCGATGCGCGCACCGCTGCAGCCACTGATAGCGCCGCGGCCACGGTTTCGCCCGAGCGCGATCGCGCTCAAGACAACACGCCCACCAAACCCGGAACCGAAGCCGTCAAAGCTTCTTCCGGCCTCGCTGACCACTCCAAACATCCGCCCGGCGAACGCGCCGAAGGCGCCGCTATCGCCATTTCCGGCGACGAGAAACAGAAATGATCGCCCCTTCTGACTTCTACATTGGACGTTGGACGTTGGACGTTCGGCGTTTTCCCCATCTCCTTTCCTTATGAGCGAAACCACCACCACCGAACTCCCGCCCAGAGAAAAACTCACCAAAAAGGCCATCACCGCCGACCACCCAACCTGGTGCCCAGGTTGTGGCGACTTTGCCGTTCTCGCTTCCTATTACAAAGTTCTCGAGAAACGCCAGATCGATCACGAGAAGATCGTCACCCTGGCCGGGATCGGTTGTTCATCGCGCTTCCCGTATTTCGTAAACGGCTTCGGTGCCCACTTCATTCACGGGCGCGCCGTCCCGCTGGCCAGCGGGATCAGCCTGGCCCGTCCCGATCTCCACGTCACTTTGTTTGGGGGCGACGGCGACGGTTTCTCGATCGGCGGCAACCATCTCAACCATGGCGCGCGCAAGAACATCAACCTCACCTATTTTATCATGGACAACTTCGTCTACGGCCTGACGAAGAAACAGACCTCGCCCACGTCGCCGATCGGATTCAAATCCAAGACCGACCCGACCGGCGCGATCGATCAGCCGGTGAACCCGATGAAACAACTCATCAGCGCCGGCGCCACCTTCATCGCCCGGACCCACGCCAGCCAGGTGAACCACATGATTCAAATGATCGAGCGCGCCATTGATCACCAGGGTTTCAGCGTCATCGAATGTTTAAGTGAGTGCGTCGAATTTTTCCCCGGCGCCTTCGATCCCGCCAACCCGCGCAAAGGCGGCAGCTTTGACCTGATCCAGGAAAAGAAATGGGACAACACACCGGAGGACGAACTCCGGCACGACGTCACCGACGAGCTCGCCGCCTACAAACTCGCCCAACTCCCATTCCCGGGTGTCTTCGGTGTCTTCTACCAAAGCGATCGACCCACGAAGAACGCGTTGGAAAAGCGCTGGATCGAACAGAGTCGAGAACGGACTGGCAATGCTAGCGACCTCGATTTGTTACAGAAAACGTTCGACCGGATGAAGTGACGCCGGCCGAAAAGTTTTCTTTCATCCCGTTGGAAAGCCTGTCGTTGCTCGCACCTCTGCATTATCGCTCCTCCCGGCCTTCGCGCCAGGAATGAGCGCGCGATTCACTACGATCAACGGCGAGTATGTGCCCGTTGCTGAACTGCGCGAACGCGGAGTGACTTGCGGCGGCGACGACGTCAGAGTCCATCGCTCCGTTGTCATTATTCAGCCGGAAAACCTGACCTTGGCTAACCACACCCGGATCGATCCCTTCTGCGTGATTTCAGCCACCGGCCCGATCAAGATTGGACAACACGTCCA
Organism: Chthoniobacterales bacterium; assembly: GCA_036270255.1. GTDB lineage: Bacteria > Verrucomicrobiota > Verrucomicrobiia > Chthoniobacterales > UBA10450 > AV80. The sequence goes on along the minus strand of DATBCW010000042.1, from coordinate 68,756 downwards.
CGTCAGCGCCCACTGCTCGCTTATGGGCGAAGCTGGAATCGAGATCGAAGATTTCGTGAGCATCTCGCACGGCGCAAAAATTTTCACCGCCGCCGACATTCACGGCGCGCACCTCGTGGGTCCCACCGTGCCCGACTCTTACCGCAAAGTCTTGAAGGCGCCGGTCCTCGTGAAACGCCACGCCGCGATCACCGTCGGCGCGGTGCTTATGCCGGGTGTTACGGTTGGAGAAGGTGCCGTGGTCGGCCCCATGTCATTCGTCCGACGGAACATTCCGGAATGGACGGTATGGGTTGGAGTCCCCGCCCGTCGCATCGCCGTCCGCCCGCGACATGCTCTCGACCTCGGCGACAAACTGATCGCCGAGTCCGGCGACCTGTAGCGCCGGTCTATGACCGCCGGCTTTTCCGTTTGACCGCTCAATTCAGTCCGAGCGCTGGCGACTACGGTGCTTGGAAGTCGTGGGCTTCGCGTGGTGCTGAAGCCATTGCTCGATCGGTTCGTCTCTGAGTACGAACCGAAATCCCTGGGCTGTAGCCGCGTCAGTCGTCCGCTGCACATCGAGGTCGCCGAACGGCGCGGTGTGCGGCACAGACTTGGTTCCTCCTTCTTCGCTCGTAACGAAGTGGAGCTGATCGTCGACGCGCCAGTAATCCGCAACTGTATACGTCGTTCCGTCTTTCAAGATCAGCTGCGGGTGGCTGGATGACTCGCTGGGGAGGAAAAAGTAGGTGGGCGAGAAGGGGACGATCGACTCGGGTGCTGTGTAAGGCGTGGCGAAATCCTGAACGAAATAGCGAAATGGATCGAAGTAATGGGAGCGATGGAATATTCCCGGATGCGATCTAAACCGCGGTCCGACAAAAATCACCTTTCCCGGTGGTCGGATCCAATGCGGCGCTTGCGCAAAGATCGCGTCGCTCGAAACGAGCAGTCCGAAAAGCGCGAAACAAATGATGCGCCGCATGCGTCCACCCCCGTGTTTAAAAGGTTACAGCCCGGTGGAATGAGACGCAACCGATCGACAGCGATCGATGTTCAGCCGTGGCTCAGCGGTGCGGCTACGGCGCCCTCCGCTCTCGCACGCACATGTCACTCGTCACTGCTTCATCGCGTCGCGCGCGCAACGATTCGTAGCTCTCCACCATTTCGTCGTAGCTTCCCGACTCGGTGTCTCGCTCGGACAATGACTTGGCGCCGTCCGGAATCTCGAATCCCAGCGCCGGATCGTCCCAGCGGCATCCGACGACATCGAGCTCGGCGCTCCAATAGCTGCTAAGGCCAAACGCCAGGACCGCATCCTCTACGAACCACAGGACATGCGCGACGCCGCGCGGGACAACGATTGCGCATCGATCCTCCGCCCGCCAATCGATCGTGACACTGCGTCCGAAACTGAGGGACTCGCGCCGAATGTCGTGTAACCCCAACACCCCGCCTCCGGCGAGCAGGGTGTAGTATTCGTGGTAATCCACGTGCACATGCACGCCGCGAACAACTCCCGCTTTCGATACGCACGCGTTCCATTGCACGGCCGGAAACACGCCGGGCCATTCCGCGCGGTAGATTTCGTAGAGGCAGCCCCGCGCGTCGGGATTCGGCTTGGCCGGCACGATGGTACAACCGTCGATCGACAAACGGCTGTTTGGTTGGAGGCGGATCATCGCTCTAGGTCAGTGAATGCAGAGGTTCCTCAACTTGATCGACAGCGCCCGGCGATCGCTGGATAGACCAAGCTCGCTGGGCGACTTTGGTTCGTCAAAACGAAAGCGTAAATGAAGTTGCGATCCGACCCAAGCAGACGGCGGAACGATAACGCTCCAGTCGCCGGTTGGTGCTGTTAGAGCCCATCGATCGATGGGCTGGCCTCCCGTGGTATCGATCAAGACTTTGCGCGGCGCGCCGGACGGGATCTGAAAAACGTCGAGCGAAAATTCAAACCGCAGATCCGTGGTTGGGGGCGTGCCAAGATCGAACCTGAGTGATGCCGAGGGACCGTCACTCCAGACGCCGTCGACTTCTGGATTCGACCACCCGCTCGCGAGACAACGCGCGCCGCCCGCCCCGGCGCGAAAATCCACCGGCGTTCCCACCGTAATCTGGCACGCACGTCGGACCGCCTCGGCGCGGACGGCCGCGGCGGCGCCCTCGCCGCCAATTGGCCCGAGACCGAGGCGCTCACGCAAGTGGCGAAGGTACGCGCCGCGACTCCAGCCGTAGCGCATCGCAATCGACGGCACCCGCGGGTTGATCCCGATGCACGCGAGCGCGCCTGCAATCACTCGTCGCCAAGACGGCGGTCGGCGCGAAGTGCGCCTCTCTGCAAAAGCATTCGTGCTCGGCATGCGCGCGGCGAGTTCGGCAGCAAACGCAGGATTGTCCATGTGCTCCGCGATCCAGTCATGCTCCGGACTCTCGCGGTCGTGGTAGGACTTCGGACGATTTCCTGCCGTGACAATAATCAGCGTGAGATCGTTCAGGGTGTGGATCCAAAAACCGCGGCGCCAGAGCCGGAAGAGCAGCGCCTGCGACGGCTCCGCGCGTTCCATCTGGCTCATTCGCCAACCGCCCACTTTGTCCAGCACGTCCTTGCGGATCAGCCAGCAGGAAGCCGCCACCACGCTGGCGTCGAGATCTGCGGGCGACCAGCGATTATCTTCGCCCAACCCCTGGAGCAACACATGGAGCGAATCGAAGGCAAGCCTGTCATCCTCAAACCAGACATTCGCCGCCGTGCCGAGGACCAGGTCCGCGCCGGTCGCCGCGAGCGCTTCGCTGCACGCTTCGAGGTGATTCGGCAGCCAAAGATCGTCATGACTAAGGTAAGCAATCAGAGGGGCGCACGCCAACGAACGCCCGACATTGTTGGGTGCGCTCTGCTCTCCCCAGTTCCGCGTGAGGTTGATGAACCGAATCCGCGGATCCGCCTCGATGTAACCCGCCACAACCTCTGCCGTGTCATCCGTGCACGCGTCCCCCACCACAATCAGTTCCCAATCCGTGAACGTCTGTCTCAGCACGCTCTCGATTGCATGCGCGAGCACGCCACTCCGATTATATGTCGCGATCACCACCGAAATCGCAGGCTCACCCATCGGCGCACGATATCAGAATCGCTCGATCAATACGACGCTCCCGTGTAGCGGCGGTCTATAACCGCCGATCTTTCGTCACAGATAGGACAACCAGGGACTCTTGTTGCGTTGCTTCACGCCCGCGTACCATTTGCATGGGAAATAGCAGAGAGCGACGATCGCCAGCCAGATGAGGTAAACCATCGGGAGCGAAAATCCGAACCCGGGCGGATGGCCGGCGAATACGCCGCCGGGCGGCAGTTGGAACCACCAGCGCCAGTCGAGTCCCATCGCCGCGGTCGTAAGCAACGCCGCGAGATGGATGGTGGTAAAGTGCAGCAGGTAATAGAAGAACGGCACCCGCCCGTAAATTGACAGGACCGCGCGGACGGATCGGAAGCTGTCTCGCGTCTGCCAGCGATCGAAGAGTGCCATCAGGCAAAGCGACAGCCCGAGCGTGATCAGGACAAACAGGAGCGACGGCGGATATTTCTGCACGTTGATGAACGATAGGAACGTGCGCAGACCCGAGGATTGCGCCTTCCACGGAAATCGGTCGCCGTAGGAATTGGTGAACCGCACAATCGCGAACACCACCACCGCGGCCGACCCAATGAGGAACATCGACGTCTCCCGTTTGCCCGCCGCCCGTTGCAACACGCGTCCAAAAACAAAACCGAGCGCCATGATCCCGGGCCAGGGAATGAGCGGATAAAGATTGAGCCAGAGATAACCTGTGCTCGGTGGCAGGAGGGGACCCGGCACATGCAGCAAGCGCCAGAGGATTCCCGCCATCGGCGACATCGCCGCCGGGTTGACCGAATCAAACGCGTTATGTCCGAGCACCAGGACTGCGCCAAAGAGCACGACCGCCCAGAGCGGCAGATAAATCAGCGCTGCCATCAGCACCATGGAAAGACCGGTCACCCAGATCACCTGGATCAGGAAAAAATGCGGGCTCGGATGAAAGGTGAGCATCGAGCTCACGACCACCAGCTCCAAGACCATGAGCCAGAGCCCGCGACTGACAAGGAACCGCGCCAGTTGCGGGCGCGGTTTGCGGAGCGACTGCAAATAAATGGAAGTGCCCGCGAGAAAAACAAAAGTCGGCGCGCAGAGATGCGTGATCCAGCGGGTGAAAAACATGAACCCCGAGGCCGTGGCCGGATCCGTCGGGTTCCCGCCGAAACTCGAAAAGAAATCCCGGGTATGATCGAGCGCCATGATCACCATCACCAGCCCCCGCAGCACATCGACTGATTCGATGCGGTTAAGAGAGTGACGTGTGACGAGTGACATGTGACGTGAAAACTGTAGCTGCGGCAGACGGCCTGAAGGTCAAAGGCGCATCGTTATGTGCGTTGGGCTGGTTCGAGTCGAGAAAAAGGATAAGAGAGTGACGTGTGACCTGTGACGGGTGACGAGTTGGCGAGAGAGCCGCGTGAGCGGCAGCGAATTCAGCACTGAGAATGAATTAACAGTTAAGAATTAAGAAACGGTATTCGTTAAAGTGGAGCATGAACGGGTTGAGACGTTTTTGGTTGGGAGTGGGGATCGTAGTGACGGTGTCTCAGACCTTGGGGGCACAGGAGGAAAAGCCGAAGACGCTGGAGGAAGCTAAGTCGGCGTTCGCGAAGGCGGACAAAGCGCTGAACGAAGCCTGGGCGGCGGTGAAAAAGGCGTTGCCGGAACCGGCGTTTGCCGAGCTCCAAATCAAACAGCGGGATTGGATGAAGTTCCGCGAGGACCGGGCGCGCGGGGCGAATCGGGAGAACAACGAGCCGGAAGGGAAATTGACGGTGGCTTATTATCAGGCGGCGGCCGACCTCACGGAGAGCCGGGCGAATTGGTTGCGTGGCCGAATCAGTAAGGGAGACGATTCGCTGACGGGAGTCTGGATCGATAGTTTCGGCGGCACGGTCGAAATCGTTCAGGAAAAGGAGCGCTTGCTGTTTACGATTGAGGTCGTGCGCGGACCGACGTTTCACACCGGCTCCTTAGCCGGGGTAGCATCTTGGAACTGGCCATTGGGCTGGTTCAGCGATAAGGGGCACGACAAGGAAAAGACCGAGGAGACGAACCTCGTTTTCATCCAGGGCGGGAATGTCCTGAAGATCATCGGCGCGAACACGAGTTATTATCACGGGGCGCGCGCGTATTTCGACGGTGAATATTGCAAGAGCGAGTCGCTCGACGAAAAGCAGAAGGCCGAGGTCATCAAATTCGCGGAGTCGGGAAGCTTGGAAGAAAAGTAGGGATTCGTCCGAAGCGGACGGGGCAAAAGTCACGGAGCAGGGTTAGGGTCGCGGGGTGAGTTCGCTCGCAGCAGAGTTTCATCGCGTCCACGCAAAGGTCCGGCCGATTCTGGGGACGTGTGTTTATGCGCTGGCGGCGGGGATCGCGGCGGTCGGGTTTCAGTTGGCGATCAATTGGATCTATGGGCGTACGTTCAAAGCCGCGGCAACAGGAGGGGCTGCGCATTTTATTTGGGTGAGCCTGGCCACGATCGTCGTGAGCTCGCTCATCGTGGGGTGGTTGCTCGGATCGTTTGCGCCGGCGGCGGCGGGGAGCGGGATCCCGCAGGTGAAACTGAATTTCTGGAAGGAATTCGGCACCGCGCCGCGACGGATCGCGATGGTGAAATTTATCGCGGGTGTGCTCTGCATCGGCGGCGGGCAAAGTCTCGGACGCGAAGGGCCGACGGTGCAGATCGGGAGCAACCTGGGCTCGACGATCGCGGGATGGCTTGGCGTGACAAAACAGAATCGGCGCGCGGCGAGTGCCGCCGGCGCGGCAGCGGGATTGGCCGCGGCGTTCAACGCGCCGCTGGCGTCGGTCGCGTTCGTGCTCGAGGAAATCATCGGCGATCTCAACAGCCGGTCGTTAGGCCCGGTTCTGCTGGCGGCCGTGATCGGCGCGTTCGTGGTGCACGCGTTCATCGGCGCGCAACCGGCCTTTGTTCTGCCGGAGATCGGCGAACCGACCTGGCGTGCTTATTTGTTGATGCCGCTCGCCGCAGGTCTGGCGGCCCTGGCGGGCGTCGTGTTTCAGCGCGGCGCGATTGCGCTCCGCGGCGCGAGCAAAAAAATCCGGGCGATCCCGGGCTGGCTCCATCCGCTCGCGGGTGGATTGATCACGTGGGGGCTCGGCGTGGCGGTGTTCCTGATGACGGCGCACCTGGGCGTGTTCGCACTTGGCTACGACGATCTGTCGGACGCGCTCAATCGCGGGTTCACCTGGCAGCTCGCGGCGGTATTGCTGGCGGGGAAGCTGACGGCGACGATCGCGTGTTACGGGCTGGGCGGGTGCGGCGGGATTTTTTCGCCGAACCTTTTCTTCGGCGCGATGTGCGGCGCGGTGGTGGCCGGATTGGGCGGACATTTTTTGCAACTGAACCAGAGCGATATGCTGCTCCTGGTAGTGGGCGGGATGAGCGCCTGTCTCGGCGCGGTGGTGTTGGCGCCGGTGACGGCGATTCTGATTATTTTCGAGATGACGCACCAATTCGCGCTGGTGCCGGGGCTGATGCTGGCCGGATTGATCAGCCAGGTGATCGCGCGTTCGCTGAATAGCACAAACTTTTACGAAGCGGTGCTTTGCCAGGATGGACACGACCTGGACCATTTGATTCCGCCGCGTGATTTGCGGTCGTGGCAAAATCTTCCGGTCTCGGCGCTGGCGAATTTCAAACCGGTCGTGGTGAGCGATCTTTCCGCGCCGGCGTTATCGGAATTATTGGAACGGCACCCGTATGGCCGCTTCCCGGTGGTGCTGGACGGCGAGCTGAAAGGGATCGCGATCCGGGCGGACATCGTCGCGGCGGCGAGCGCGTCGGGCCAAGCGCTCAAGTTTGAGCCGGCGATAACGTGCCAGCCCGGCCAATCCATTCGCGAATCGCAAGCGTTACTGATTCAATCAACGACTGGTGCAATCGCGATCACGGACGAATCGAACAAGCTGCTTGGGATCGTGACGCTGCACGATCTGCTGCGCGCGCAGCTGGGAGTGGCGGAACGCGAGGGAAAGTAAGAAGGACGGTACTGTCGTGTCGTCGCTATACGATCAGACGCCTACGATGCGTTTAAGATTGTTCGTCGAATGGACGGCAGATAGCTGTTGGCTCATGCGACGCGCGCGGCTTTTGTCTTCGACGTGGTTGAGCGTGCTTGTGGCCGCGGTTTTCGCGTTGGCGAACGCGGGCTGTCGCAAACAAGCGACGGCATTCGGCCCTTTGCGGCCGTGCAAGCTGCCGGGGATCGATGAGGAGCTGCTCTGCGGGAAGCTCACCGTTTTTGAAAATCGCGAGACGCGCACGGGGCGGACGATCGATTTGAACGTCGTGGTTCTGCCGGCATTCGACGGCAATCACACCGAAGCCCCGCTTTTCCATATGGAGGGCGGGCCCGGAGTAGCGGCGACGGGCGCCGCCTACTTTTATGCGAAAGAGGGGACCGAATATCGCCGGCATCGCGACGTCGTCCTGGTCGACCAACGCGGCACTGGCGAATCGAATCCATTAGCGACTCCGGCGAAACCGAGGAGCCCGCAGGATTACCTGACCGAGATGTATCCGGTCGATTATGTGAAGAACCTGCGCGCGGCGCTGGAGAAACGCGCCGACCTTACCCAATACACGACCTCGATCGCCATGGACGATCTGGATGACGTCCGCGCCTGGCTCGGTTATGAGCGGATCAATCTCTTTGGGTTATCCTACGGCACGCGAGCGGTCCTGGTGTATCTGCGGCAACATCCCGACCACGTCCGAAGCGCGATCCTGTTGGGAGTCGCGCCGACCTATCTCAAGATGCCGCTGCATCATGCGCAGGCCGCGAAGCGCGGCTGGGATTTGCTCGTCGCCGAATGCGCGAACGACCCGGCGTGTCACGGCGCGTTCCCGGATCTGGAGCATGAATGGGAAACGGTGCTCGACCGCCTGGGGCGCGAACCAGCCCGGGTGGAATATTCGCCGCGGGACGGCAGCGCCCCGGTGACGGTGGAAATCCAGCGCGACGTTTTTGCCGAGCAAATCCGGAACCGGCTCTATTCGCGCGAAAGCGCGACTCGCGTTCCGCTGACGATCCATCGCGCGGCCCAGGGCGATTTCGCGCCGTTCCTGAAGGACGCGATCCCGAAGGATCGTTCCGAGCCGGACTTCATCGTAGACGGAATGTATCTCTCCGTCACGTGCGCGGAGGATGTTCCGTTTATCGACCAGGAAGAAGCGGCCCGGGCGAACGCGGGAAATCCATTTGGAAATTACCGGGTGGAGCAACAGACCCGGGCCTGCGGTTTATGGCCACGAGGAAAGATACCAGCCGGTTATCACGACCCAGTCGACTCGAACGCGCCGGTCCTTATTTTGTCAGGCCAACTGGATCCGGTGACGCCGCCCGAGCGCGGCGAAGAGGTAGCGAGGCATTTACCCAACAGCAAACACATCGTGATTCCGCACAGCGCTCATAACCCCGCCGGGATCACCAACGTGGAATGTCTGGATAAAATGATGCTGGAGTTCCTCGCCAAAGGGGATGTGAAAGACCTCGACACCCGTTGCTTGGAAATCATCCAGGCGCCGCCGTTTGTTACGGGGGAAGGAACGCAGTGACCCACCTTCGCCGGTAGGGCTACGGCGCGGCAAGCGTGTGACAAGTGACCCACCACGGCGGGTTCGTCTATGGGCGAACACGTTACCTGTGACGAGGTGCAGAGTAAGCCGCTTTCCCGGCGCGAGAATCTGCACACATCGACGCAACCAAGCGGCTTCGGATCGTGACGCTGCACGATCTGCTGCACGCGCAGTTAGGTGTCGCGGAATGCGAAGGGAAGTAAAGAATTGGTGCGAATAGGATGAGCACCATGGGAAGGGTCGCGCGGACAAGCGGTGCGAAAGCCGAGAAGCTGATGCATCAGTTAAGAAGGAAGAAAGTAGGAAAAACGACGAGCAAAAATGCCGTTTTCTTGTGCCGTGTAGGCAGATAGGTCGTCAGTACCGATTTACTTAGCGCGTCGGTATTTTCGTGGTCTCAACGCACTACCGGCGACGTAAAGCGCGGCGCTTAGGCTTCGCGGAATCGTTAGCGTTCGCCATCGCCATTTCAAAGTCGCAAAGGGCCTGTTTCAGTAATAACACGACCTCTTCGGCCAAGATTTTGTGAGATGGCATGTTGATTGGGTCTTTGAAGGAATCGTCACTGAGCCATGACAAATCGAGGCTTGCCTTGGGGCCGTGAAGAATCTCGGCGTGAGTATACCGCCTAAACCGTTCAGACTCCTTGCGTTTACTTCGACTCTCTGATTGATAACAATTCACGAAATCCCTTAAATCATCTGAAGTGATAGGATTTTCGCGGAGCGTGAAGTTTTTATTCGTGCGGAGATCATAAATCCAAAGATCTCTATTTCTTGGTCGCATCTTGTCGAAGAAGAGCACGTTCGCTGTTACACCTGTCGAATACCAAATTCCGGTCGGAAGCCGGAGCAATGTATGCACATCGGCCTGCGTCAGTAGTGCACGTCGCACTTTCTCTCCTGCTCCGCCCTCGAAGAGTACGTTGTCCGGCACCACCATCGCGGCCCTTCCTCCGTCTTTAAGCATGGAATACACATGTTGTACAAAATTCAGCTGCTTGTTGCTCGTTGTAGCCCAAAAGTCGTTACGAGCATATACACGATCATCCCTGCTTCCGCCGCCTTGTCCCGCCTGACGTCGCTTGACGAGGCTTTTCTTTCCGAATGGGGGATTGGTAAGCACCATCGCGACCTTCGTCTTCGGACGACTCGCAAGACTATCCCCTATTGTGATTGGTGGATGCTCAGGATCAGTTCCAATATCATGAAGATACAAATTCATCATACAAAGCCTTGCTACATTCGTGACGATGTCCGAACCGCGCAATGCCCTCGTTCTGAGAAATTGTTCGTCCGCATACCCCGTGGAGTGGGACCTAAGCCACTCGTAGGCTGCAAGTAGAAAGCCGCCCGTGCCGACTGCGGGATCACAAATAACAGTGCGCGCTCTCGGCCGCATAACCTCAACAATTGCTCGGATTACGGGTCGAGGCGTAAAATACTGGCCGGCGCCCCCTCGAACGTCTTCCGAGTTTCGTGCTAGCAAGCTCTCATAGACCTCACCTTTCACATCTACGTCGAGAGACGACCAATCTTCCTCTTCGATCATGTCAATTAAGTGCCGCAGTTTGGCGGGATCGTTGATCTTGCTCTGCGGCTTAGCGAAAATTACTCCTAAAAGTCCGGCTTTCTTGCTGAGATTCTTTAGGGCCAACTGGTAGCGCCTCTCCAAGGCTCGGTCATCACGGATCGAGCGCAGAGCATGCCAATTATAGCGCTTGGCAATATCGCCCGAATCTGAGGTCCCGCGCTGCTCTGATGCCAATTTCAAAAATAGCAGATAAGTAATCTGCTCGGTATATTCCATGAACCCCAAACCATCGTCCCTTAACACGTGCGCATAACTCCATACCTTTTGAGCTAGAGCGGCGGCTGTGTGTGACATCGTCATCGACATACCGGTTATGCCGAAAAAAGCGTTGGTGCTAGCGACGGAAACAGCTTCATAACGGCAGCCCGCGCAACGCCGGCAAACTCAGTATGTTCATCCGTAAGCACTTTAAGTCGCTGCAGCTTCTGATCACGTTCCCCTTCTGCTCGTGCAACCCCGTCGCCAGCCTCTATATCATTCTGGTCGGACAGTATGCCGGAGATTAGGTCACTGCATTCTTGCCAGGTATTTTCGCGCCATTCGATCAAGGGCTGATGCTCATTCAATCTGAATTTTTCGACCGTAATTACAACTCTGTGTTGATCATCTAAGTTCGCTGTTTCACGCGGGATAAGTTTGCCTTCGGCATCAAAATTTACGAGACCCACGTCCCAAATAATCGTGGGGTCCAAAAAAACCGGGCGTTCATCACGGCACCTTGGACGTTCCGGAGTTCCAACAGCGGAGCCGGGTCTTAATGGAAAGTAACAGGCTTTCGGCCGGTTAATGACAGCTCCAGAAATTCGGTAATTTGTTGGATCAAAAGATCGCCACCAATACCCGTCACGTTTTGTTCCGTCTAAGTCCCAAGCCTCCTTTTTCGGTCGGAAATGCTCCACGTGAAAATCGCTGGCCTTATCGCGTGCTTCAGTAAACCAACATTTCCCGTGGCTAACGGCCAACAGCGCTGCCTTGATTCTAGCGTCTCGCCAAACGCGATCGTTGTCGTCGATGAACTTATTCCTAGCCACACGAGAGAAAATGTGCTGTTTTTTTAATTCCGCCGTCTTAGCGTCTGCTAGTGCCTTCCAAGCCGGCGGCACAGCGAGCTTGTCCATGCGCACATGAATCATGGGTTCTGTTTAGCGAACAATTGCCGAGCAGCTTGCGTCGCCTTCTCTTCCAAGTGCCTTCGCTTCTTAGGGGTCAGCTCCCCTTCCATCTCTGCCCGGGCTCGAGCCAATCCGATGGCTACAATTCGGAAGTTCTCGTCTCGGAAGTCGGTGTTGAATTCCATTGGATCAAGCCGCTCGTTCAACTCTTCCAATTCTGCCTTTTCGGACGCGGTTAACTCGACGTCTTTCGTCAGAAGTACGAAACGGCGATCCAGCAGCTTTTGCACGGGTTTGGCAATTAAAGACGGCAGGCCAAACATTTCGCTTCTCAAGATTCCTGATACGCCGAGGCCGATTGGATTCACGTCCGGTAATTTCGCGATGACCCTGCCATTGCCATCTTCTCGATCCAGTAGGCTCACTTGCTCCCGTCTCAACGCTGACAACACAAGAGGGTCATGTGACGCAACTAATAGATGGCTATTTTGGCCGGTATCGGCGTGCTTTTTCAATATATTGAGGTAGTCCATCCCCCACACCGGATTGAGATGAGTGTCTGGTTCATCCAATAAGAAGAGGGAATCCTCGTCTCGCGTAAACCGCAGCATACCTACAACCGTCAATAATTGCTGTTCGCCTTCGCTCAATTCACGGAACGTGAGAACGCCAGCGTGCCGAACGTTCACACGGATCCTGGTCTCGTGGATCAAATCGGACATAAAAGTGCTCTCTAGCAGTTTGAAGAACTCGACCGCTTTGAAGCCCTGTTGATCGTTCGATTGCCCTGTCCTCGACGGTCCGCCCGTCTTCTCGCGAACAATCTCCAGTGCCTTCGTAGCGAGCTCACGTAATTTGTCTAGATCGCGTAGATAAAGATAGAGAAATTCGGTGTTCTCGGTCTTGTCGAATGTATGCCGAATGGTTCCTTTCAACTTTAGTGGCGCGAGTGCACAATCATAAACACACGATAGGAAGTCCTTGACGATGCCTCCAGCGTACCAGAATCGCTTGTCGCCGCCTGGGCGTGATTTACGGTTTTTAGCCCAATGTGGCCGCTTCAGTACAAAAAGCGCACTTTCAAAGCCTTCGATCCAAGGGTAGTCGCTCAAGAAGCTTGTTAGATCCGGATCATCCGTCATGAAAAAAGCAAGTAGCGCGAAGTTAGAGTGAATCGGCTTTGCATAAAATAACGGCCGCAAAGGGATCACTTCACCAGCAAGCAATTCATCCCTAAACTCAAGCTGAGGTTGGAAAAAGTGATGTTCTAGACGATTGCTTACTCCGGAGTAGTACGTGACTACGTACCGAGGAAGAAATTCACGAATGTCTTTTCTTGCGACCTGACGCGACTGACCATGTTCGCTGACGAAGAAGGCGAAATGGTCAACAATATCTCCGTCCTTGGAAGTAAACGGATTACCCTGCTGTGTGGTCGGTGTCTCGGAAGAAGGAGGGTTTAGGATTCGAACGAAAGCTGACCCGCCGCGAATTGCATAACGGAGGTCATACGCAAAATCATCTGTCGACTTGCCTTGGATAAGGTCACGGAAAATGATGACGAGAGCTTCAAAGAGATTACTCTTCCCGGATCCATTCCTACCAAGCAGCATTGTAACCGGTTCATCTCGAGCTTCTCTAAAGCTGATTTCGAACTGGTTCAAATTTTTGAACTTGTCGATCTTAAGGTAGTCAAGTCTCATGCGGCCTCCAATACCACAAGATTTGCGCTCGATATCTTTTGTTGCACGGTCGCTGGGGTTTCAGTAAGCAGCCGAAGTTCGTGGTAGAACGCGTCCACCACTTCTTGTGCATGTTTCGAAGTGTTGAACTCATGCTCGTAACCCGACGCAGCAAATAGTTCTTCTGGAGTCATCGGTTTGTTGTGAGCACGAAGAATGTCGAGCAATGGACGGCGGATGATTGTTTGTTTGGGTGTGGGCATTAGCTTAGTCTTTGTCGTGTTGATGGCAGCTTTCCGATCGACTGTAATTCGGTCGAGCACCTCCGAAGCGGGCTCGTCGTTTGGATCTTGGGGCACGAGGTGGCCAGAAAACGCTCGTCGGAGTAGTGACTGCCGTGTCGCTTGGGCGCGCGCCATTTGGCCCTCGAGTGCGGCAGCCAACCGATCGGCAGCGGCGAGGCGACGTCGAACTTGCTCAATAAGCTCTGATTGTTCTGCGAGCGGGGGCAACGGGATAGCGAAACGGCTTAAATCGGTCTGAGAGATTTTGAAAATGCCTGCTGTGGTTTTCGCTTTGGCCTCTATTTGCCGTCTTAGAGTCAAAGATGACCAAACGGTCGAAATCCATTTCCGCATTGGATTAAAGTGAGAGAGGCGGACCCGGATCATCGTGTCCGGAAAAATGACGGCTTTTGGAACGTGTTGGGCGAGCGTACCTCGGCCCACTAGGCGAATGCTTCCATTGCCGCGCGACACAAAAAAATCCCCTCTCCGAACAAAAAGGTGTTCTACAGCTGACGCAACGAGAGGAAGGTATCGTACTCGCGAATAATCGAACCCGTGATCAGTCATGGCGTCTAGTTTGAGTGAGGCGACGCCCGGAGGCTTGTCCTTGCCCCTGATTGAGATTCCGCCCTTAAGCGGTTCAATAACGGCCTGCGACACGCTGATCCAAGCCCACTCGCTTGGCAACGAAGGCAGATCCGCAATATCGGGCAAATCAGGTTCAGGATAATCCTTTCCGCGCTCAGCATTCGCTCTCTTTGTTCCGCCACGTCTTATGCGATTCAGTTTACGCTCTTGCCAATGAAGACGGCGCTCTTTCAGGACGCGGCGTAACAGCAGCGTCCCGGGTTCCGATTCCTTATGAGATTCTCGCCATTGTCGCGATAGCTCTCCGGTCGCAGCCGCGTGCAGAACGGCAATTCGATATCGGGATAGTCGCTCAGCGGCGTGGCGGGCTGCGGTTTCACCGGCGGCTAAACGGGAAAGCGAGGCGTCTAGTTTCGCCACGATCCGCTCTTGCTCGCGCGTGGGGGGAAGAGGAAGCGAATATTTATCGACGATAGCCGGACGAACCCGCATTAGCGATCCGCCCACCCCGGACACATTAGCTGCTAAGTAGTTTCGAAATGTGTCTTGACTAAAGAAATATTGGAGGAACCGCGGAGAGACTCCTGGTTGTTGAGAAAAAACTATCCACTCTGTTGATGCAACCTTTCGAAAATTCGGATAATAATTGCCAACGACCCATGCACGGTTAATTCGGGGATTAATTTTACAGAGAAGCACATCACCAGGTGAAACCAGCAGTTTATTGGAACCAATCTCTTCGCCCGGAATAACATAGGGATCACCGACATTGAATGCCGGGACGCTGTAAAGCTCAAAAGTTTCATCACGCATTTGCTGCGGTGAAATTCCCGAATTGTTGTGCCGTCGAATTTCTCCGAGCGTGGTCGTTACCCACCCGCGTGGCAATCTGTGGGGCCTCTTCATTAACAAAGATGGGCTAATGGGAGTCGGTCATCGGACTTAATTAATGCTACTGCAGCAATGATCTGCTGAGCACCGAGCGCCGAGGGATTGATTCGCACGCCGGAAGTTATCTGGATACTCTCGTCCGCGTCAACGCGGTTGCGTTTGCCGGCGGCGATCCATTCGACGACTTCCAGGCTCGCGTTGCGTGAGGGACGCGGCCGTCCGAATAGGGAGGAGGCCTCCCATTAATTCTGGCTGATCTGCCGTTCCGGGAGGGCATGGCAAGATGCTTTTAGCCGAACCCGACTTGGTCGTCCATACGCATAACAGCGCATGACGGCGCGCGATGCGAATTGGCCCTGCGCTTTAGACAAAACGAGCGTCTCGGCCCACTGTCTTCAGACTCACATGGAGATTCATCAGCTTCGATACTTTGTTGCGGTTGCCGAGGAGGGCAGTTTTTCGCAGGCGGCGCAGCGCGAGCATGTGTCGCAGCCGTCGCTCAGCCAGCAGATTCATAAACTGGAAGAAGAATTGAGTCAGCAATTGTTCGATCGGCTGCCGCGCTCGGTGGTGCTGACGGAAGCGGGCCGATCTCTGTTGCCGTACGCGAGAGTGATTTTGACGGCGCTGGCTGATGCCGCGAAATCGGTGACCACGCTCGAAGCGGAGGTGGCGGGGCGGCTTTCGGTCGGCGCTATCCCGTCGATCGCGCTTTATATTTTACCGGGGTTGATCGGACGATTTCAGCAGGCGTATCCGAAAGTGACCTTCGAATTGTTCGAGGACACCACGGAGAAACTGGCTCAACGCCTCGAGGACGGAACGCTTGACCTGGTGATTGCGTCAGGGGCGAAGGCGACCCCGAACCTGGCGCGACATTCCCTCGGCCGGGAATCGCTTCTTCTCCTGGTGCCGGAGACTCATCGGCTCGCACGCCGGAAAAGCATCCAGTGGAGCGAGCTGGCCCACGAGAAATTTCTTCTCCTGCACGAAGAACATTCGCTCTCGATCATTGTTCGCCAGCTTCTGGCCGCGAACCATCTGAAACCGGAGCTGGTCTTGCGCGGCGCGCAGCTGGTGACGATCGCGAGAATGGTCGCAGCCGGGTTGGGCGTGACCGTCATCCCGCAAATGATGGCGGACACGGAGTTCGTGAAAGGCTGCGTCGCGGTGCCTTTCACCAAACCGGTTCCGACCCGGGAGCTAACGTTGTTGCGCAACCCGCTCCGAGCCGAAAGTAAAGCGGCCGCAGCATTCCGTGAAGAAGCCGCGGCCGCCTTCTTAGGTTAAATTTTCGATTATCGATTCTCGATCTTCGAATTTCTTAGAGGTGCAATCGCATCGCTTGAGCGAGGGAGGCGATTGACCAGGTGGAAGTGATAACGATCAGTGCGAAAAGAAAATACTCGGCGGCGACGCTGGGTCGCTCGCGTTGCGCGAAGCGCTCGCTCAAAAAGCGAAAGGCACGCAGGCGCATGGAGGTCTTCGAATCCAGCAGCTGACCGTTCTTACCATTGCTGCTTAGGGATATTGTTTGCATGCGTAACTAAAAAGCAGCCGGCATGCGCTTGGTAATACTTAGTACTGATGGCCTCCATAGGCGGAGCCTATGGGAAGGAAGAATTAGGAATTAAAAATTAAGAAGTGGGGGAGAGCGGAGGAGCGTTCGCTATTTTTCTCGTGGGAGATCGGAGCGGCCGCTAGCCTCGCGGGCGCGCTATGGGGGGTGAATCGGAAACTTTTTCGCAGTTGGAGATCGCGCATGTCCTGTTCATGGACATCGTCAGTTATTCGAAATTGCCGATCGATCAGCAGAGCGAGTTGCTGGGGCAATTAAGTCAGATTGTTCGCGCAACGGAGCAGTTCCGCGCGGCGGAAGCGGCCGGGAAACTGGTCCGGTTGCCGACAGGCGACGGGATGGCGCTGGCGTTCTTTACCAGTGTCGACGCGCCGGTCCGATGCGCGCTGGAAGTGGCCGAAGCGCTCAAGAGCCGGCCGAACATCAGGCTGCGAATGGGGGTGGATAGCGGGCCGGTCGATCAGATTGTCGATGTGAACGATCGGCCGAACGTTGCCGGCGCCGGAATCAACATGGCGCAACGGGTGATTGATTGCGGCGACGCGGGCCACATTCTTTTATCCAAACGCGTGGCGGGCGATCTCGCCCAATACAGCAAATGGCAGCCGCATTTGCAGGACCTCGGCGACGCGGAAGTGAAGCACGGGGTGATCGTGTCTCTGGTCAACCTGTACACCGACAACGTTGGCAACGCGGCTGTGCCTGACAAGGTGCAACGGGCCCGACGAGTGGAAACTCTCCGTGGCCGCAAGCGGCTTACTCGCCAGCTCGGATTTGGAGCTGCGCTGGTCTTTCTCGTCATCGTGGGCTTGGTCGCATTCTGGTGGGCGAAGCGCGCGCCGGCGCCGACCGCCGCATCGACCACGGCGAATGCGACAGCGATCCCGGCGAAGAGCATCGCGGTTTTGCCGTTAGAAAATCTTTCCGACGACAAAGAGAACGCGTTCTTCGCTGACGGCATCCAGGACGACGTGTTGACGAGCCTGGCGAAGATCAAGGACCTGAAAGTGATCTCGCGCACTTCGGTCATGGGGTATCGGAACAAAGGCGCGCGCAATCTGCGCGAGATTGGAAAGGAACTCGGCGTGGCCGCTGTGCTCGAAGGCAGTGTGCGTCGCGTGGGAAACCGGGTCCTGGTCAACGTGCAGTTGATCGATACCGCGACGGACCAGCATCTTTGGGCGGAGCGCTACGATCGGACGCTCAATGACTCCATCTCGTTACAGGGTGAACTGGCGACGGAAATTGCGGGAGCGTTGCGCTCGACTTTGACGCCGGAAGAGAAGGCGCGCGTTGAGACCAAGCCGACCGATAACCCGGATGCGTACGTCGCCTATCTGCGCGGACGTGAGGCGCAGCTGCGACCGGAGACCTCCCGCGAAAATTTTCTAAGCGCCGAGAGTTTCTACAAACAGGCGATCGCGTTGGACCCGAAATTTGTCCTGGCGCGGGCACGGCTCAGTCTGGTGCAGGCATTGATCTACGAATATTTCGAGTTCGGGAATGCAGCGAGGCTGGCCGAGGCGCGCGCGAACGCGGAAGAAGCGTTGCGATTGGACCCAAGTTCCGCGGAAGCGCATTCGTCCTTGGCGCGGTGCGCGCAAAGCGTCAACGATGCTCCGACCACCCGGCGAGAACTCGACGCCGCGGTGCGGCTTCTGCCGAATGACGCATCTCTTCGCCAGACGGCTGCCGTGACGCAATGGGGAATGGGTTGGAACGATGAAGCCGTGGCTAATTTCAAACAGGCCACCGAGCTCGGGCCGCGGGAACCGAAAAACTTTTCAAGTTACGGAGCTCTTTTGCGCGAGCTCGGGCGTGAGGCGGAAGCGCGGGTGGCAATCGATCGGGCGGTGGCGCTGGCGCCGGAATCGATTTATTTCCGACTCCAGCGGGCCAGTGCCGAGATTTCCTGGACGGGTGACATCGGCCGGGCACGGTCGATTCTTGCCCAACTACCAGCCGGCCAGGATCCCGACGGCAGAGTGACGTCCGCGTATTGCACGCTCGCGATTTACGAACGCAATTTCCCGGAAGCGCTCCGATTGCTCCAGGCGTATTCGGGCGAAACGTTGCCCACCATCGACAGTGGCGGTTTCGGAGCGCAGGACACGAAAGTATTCAACGAAGCAATCATTCGTCTCTACGCGGGAGACCACGCCCGCGCTTACGAGTTGTTCGATTCCGAAAGGTGGAAAGCGGAGGTCGAGGCCGGGAACGCTCCGCAGTCCGCCGGTGCGCATGCCGGGCTGGCGCTGCTTTACGCGCAAATGGGTTGGACGAAACCGGCCCTGGAGGAGTCCGGGCGGGCGTCTGCGCTGCCGCCCCCGGTCGACATGGTAGAGAACCGATGGTTTCACTTTAACCTCGCGCGGGCTTACACATGGGCAGCCGAGCCCGATTCCGCCCTGAAACAGGTGGAGTACCTTCTAAGCATCCCGTTCAGCTACAAAGCAAATAACTTCCGGCTCGATCCGGTGTGGGATCCAATCAGAAAGGATCCGCGGTTCCAAAAGTTGCTGGAAGGGAAGAAGTGACGTCTGCGATCGTCCCGTGATAGCGGGACCGACACCCTTTTGATCCAAATCTGAAAAGAGACGTGCCATCCTCAGGGCGAAGCTCCAAGCGAAAATAATTTTTCCTTGTTTGATCCTCATTCATTGGAAACAATCTGGTCTCGAGGCCGATTTTCGCCGAATGCCCCAGACACATTTTCTCCCACGAAAATTAGCATATGGACATGAGACGCGAGCTCACTGGGCGTCCAGTCCAGCCACGAAACTAATTGTTTTCGTCCATGGCTTTGGAGGCACAACTTCCGGGACGTGGCCAAACTTCCCTGGTTTGCTACCCGAATCTCCAACCATCGCCACTGCCGATATCGTGTTCTACGGTTACGACGGACTATACACGCAGGCTAATAGCAGCGGAATCTCGTTCTTCGATTTTCTCTTTGAATTCCTCGCCGCTCCCGAAAATTTAATTAACGGGACACTACCTTCCTCTAGTAAATCCCGGCTGAGCTTTCAGTATACCAACATAATTATCGTGGCGCACTCCCTTGGGGCGGTTGTAACTCGCCGTGCCCTGCTCCACGCTAATCACAAGGCGAAAACAGAGGCGGCGCTGCCGTGGCTGGATACGATCAAGATGGTCTTTTTCGCACCAGCCCATTCGGGTGCCTATGCGGCAGGTGTTGCACAAAGTTTCTTGAGTTCGCAGGGTTGGTTTCTGGGAAATGTATTGGGACACTTTATTCAGTATAAATCGCCGCTTCTCACCGACCTGACGCCCGAATCGCCCTCGATTAAAGACCTTATACAGGATACGACAAAGGCAATTGAATCGCGGAAAGGTCAGCCGAAGGACCATCTGATCGCCAAGGTGGTTATATGGGCGGAAATCGATAAGGTCGTCCGCAACGCGAACTTTTGTGACGATCCACCACCTGCTCAGCTTAAGGGAAAGAACCATATGCAGGTGTGTAAGCCACGCGGGCCAACCGACCCAATTTTTCAGACCGTCCTTCAACAGATTTAGATCATATGAGAGGACACGTTGACAACTTGCACGAGGTAAATCTGGCGGACCTTATCGCCAGGTATTATCAAGGCACAAAAGCTCCATTTGCTGCAGCCATCATTGATTTCAGTGACGATCCATCTCTAGATTTACTTTTGCGCAGTCATTTGCTTAGCGAGGTCACTAGCCAGACGCAAATCGCAGCGCGGGACGCCATCGACGATCTGCTCGCATTCTATAGCATTCTCGAGATCGGCATCCTTTGCGGTGCCTTAGCAGAGAGACTTCCGCACGCGTTAGCTGCATCCGCCCGGCGCCACCTGACGAGGCCATACGTTCGTCGATACTATGAGAAGTTTTATCCCTTATTCCTCCCTCAACTCTTCTTGCGCCGGCTTCATGGAAAACCCGTAGGTGCCACGTCGAGCGCGGTTGGTTACTTCGTTTCGTTTCTGGAGATAAACGAAGCATTAATACCAGACCCCGTAGAGACATTCTTATGGTTCCTTGACGATGGTTATTTGGGGGACGCAGGCTTGGAGGATATTCTTCAAGTTCTAAACAAACCTGAGCGGTTCACAAAACGAATGTTGAGACCTACCGCCGAACAGACCGACGTCGACAACGCACTCCACGGGATGATTCAGTTCTTCGGCTTTTGCGTGAACCTAGATAAGCTGTTGCAAAACGCGCCAGACGCTCTTCTTCAGTCGGCGTGCTGGCATTTCCATGGCTATTGGTTCCAACAGGTAGGCGGACAAGTCCACGGCGTAATCAGCGCTGCGATTGAGCAATACCGGGAGTGGGTGCCAAGTCCCGAAGACACCGCGAACCAGGAAGATCTTGCTGCAATCAAGGCAACCCACGCATCAATGGATCGTTTTCATCGCGCATTGCAACGCCTGACTTCGGCGGTCTATCGAGCTGCAATAGAAAAACTGTTGCTCAGTCAGACCAGTACGATGGTCCGAGCCACGAAGCGAACACCATACCGGATAATGAGTAATGATCCGCTGTCCCAAAAAAAGCAATCAACCGGCTATGTCACCCAACAGTTGTTGGATGCCTGAAGTGGCCTAAGATGACTGGTAACCTTTTGGCATCGGTGTACGACGTGTGTCATTCCAGACGACTTCGTTGATGAGATTATTCTCATCGTAATGTGCTCGAGCATGGCAGCCGGATCGGCTCAGCCTTCTTCGCCATCGTTCCCGAAACCGCGGGAGCGGAATTCTTCTTCGTGATGATAACGCTGGCGCGCGGTGAGAATGCTGGAACGGCCAAGGTAACCAAGGGCTCTCTTTTCGTTGGACCGCTCGACGACCGGCATCCGGCCGATGTTGTGTTGTAACATGCGCGCCATTGCGTCGTGCAGCGTTTCGTCGGGATAAGCCACGATTAATTTGGTCGAGCCGGCTTCGCCAATGGTGAGGCTGTCGTCCCTGGAACGATCGAAGCAGCGGACGATATCGCCTCGAGTGATAATGCCGACGAGGTCGCCGTTTTCGTCACCGAGCAAAGTGCCTTGCCGCCCGGAGATGAGCGGGTCGCCACTCGCGATCCGCGCCGAGAATCGCGGCAAAGGCGTGCTGGCAGGGACGAGTGGAACGTTCGAGTCCATCACTTCGGAGACGCGCATCATCTCGAAGAGATCGACACTGTATTCGCGCGCGATGTGCTGGCCGCGCCGCGCCAGTTTTTCCGTGAGAATGGAACGGCGGAGCAGAAGCACAGTGACGCCAAGGGCGGCGACCGTTCCCACCAGAAGCGCGGGCAACGCGTTCAGGTCGTGAGTTAGTTCGAGGAGGAAAAACATTCCGGTCAGCGGCGAACGCATGGTGCCGCCCATCATCGCGGCCATGCCGATCATCGCCCAAAGTCCGGTGTCGCCGACCGGCAGCCATTGGCCGATCGCCGCGCCGATCGCGCCGCCCATGATGAGCAAAGGCGCCAGGACGCCGCCCGAAGTCCCGGAGCCGAGGGCAATCGCCCAGACCAATGCTTTTCCGACGAGCAATCCCAGCAGGGCCGCCCCCAGGATTTCGCCGCGGAGCAAACCATGAATGAGCTCGTAACCGACACCGAGCACGCGCGGATCGATCCATCCACCGAGGCCGACAAAGAGCGCGCCCACTGCCGGCCACCACATCCAGTGAAACGGGAGTTTCGCGAACGCGTCTTCGAAAAAATAAACGATCGCGGTCAACAATCCGGAGCCGAATCCCGCGACGATTCCGATCCCGCCGGCCGCGATCATTGGCCAAAGGCCGAGGCCTGGGTGCGCGGTAATGGGAAAAATTGGACCGGCCCCGAGAAGCGGAATCCGGCATAACCACGCGGCGACAGCGGCGGCTACTACCGGAACAAAACTGCGCGGGCGCCATTCAAAAAGGAGCAGCTCCACGGCGAGCAATGTCGCGGCGACCGGAGCGGCGAACACCGCCGACATTCCGCCAGCGGCGCCCGCGACGAGCAGCGTCTTGCGCTCGGCAGAGGTCAGATGAAACAGCTGCGCCACCAGCGAGCCGACCGCGCCACCCGTCATGATGATCGGACCTTCCGCGCCGAAAGGTCCACCGGTACCGATCGAAATCGCAGACGAGACCGGCTTCAGAATAGCGACCTTCGGTTGAATCAAACTGCCACCGAGCAAGATCGCTTCGATGGCTTCCGGAATGCCGTGCCCGCGAATCTTTTCCGAGCCGTAACGCGCCATCAATCCGATGAGGAGCGCGCCGACGACGGGTGCCGCGATGACCCAGAGCCCGAGATGATGATGGGTAAGCGTTTCCATTTCCGGGGAATACCGCTGGAAGAAAACCAGATTGGTGATTACCCCGATCAACCAAAGAAGGGCCTTGGCGACGAACGCGCTGATCACGCCGACCGGGAGCGCGAAGCCGACGAGCAGCAGCATCCGGGAGTTGGTGCGGAAATCGCCCAAGAGCGATTCTGAAGTTTTGGTCCCGGACATTGAAGAAAGTAAGAAGGAAAAATTAAGAATTAAGAAATTATAGCGACCAACTTACTTCCAGACGCCGAGCTCGCACAATTGCGCGGTAACAGTGCCGGCCCAGTCTTTGTTGGAAGCAGGACAAGCGGGACTGGGATGGAGGATTTGGCCGAGTCCGAGCCGGACTGGGGGATTTTCCTGAGCAAAAGCCGCGGCAGCGCGTTTCATCGCGAAATCACCGACGCCGATGAGCCATTGCGGTTTGAGGATGTGGATGATCTCGAGCAAGTGTGCGTCGCAACGCGTAAAAAGCGCTTCGCGCTCACGCGGTTGAAGTTTGTCGGGGGTGCGATTGCGACCGCTCTCCTCGAGAAAGGCAAGCGGGCAATAGTTCACCACCAGGTGATCGCGAAAAAATTTCTCGGGCGTGCCGAAACGTTTCCCGAACAGTCCCCAGAGACGTTCGCCGCTGACTTCGCTGCGATGACAATTGAATCCGGTAACGAGCCGTTTCGGATGTTCGTTAGGCGGACGATCGATCGGCGTTTCGATTCCGAGCCAATCGCGGACAGCAGCGACTTGGCCGAACGGCACGCCGGTTTGGGCCATGCCGAAGGGCCCGGGATTCATTCCGAGAAACAGGACCCGTTTTGGACCGTTGCCGTAGCGTCGCAGGTAAATTTCGTGGGCGCGCCATGCGTAACGCAGCGGGTTGTAAACGTGGGTGACCGGCGCGGCGAAGGTCAGCTTGTCGACAGCGTTCCGCAGTTTGCGAGCGGCCGCGATCAAATCAGCCGGCATACTTCGATTTCAAATGATCGATGTAACGGGAGTAGGTTTCGGCGAGCGGCGCGCTTTCGATAAAGAGAATGTTCTCGGCGTTGAATTGGGCGCTGCGCGAGAAGTTGTAGGAGCCCGTGATGACGGTGTCGTCGATGACCAGGACTTTGTCGTGCATGAAGTCGTGTCGGCTCGTCGGGCTGTAAGGCGTGGAATTTTTGCCGGCGAGATGGGCGCGCGTCACGATTTCCTGGAGCGCCGGAATTTTCCAATGGTTCGATGGGACTCCCTGCCATTGGGTGTAAACCTCGGCCATCTGGGTGCGATCGTAGATGCCGTCGACGTGGATGCGACCCGCGTGGAGGAGGTTGAGCAGTTCGCCGATGAGCGTGCCGGAGTTGATGAGCAAACTGCAGATGCGGACACGGCGTTGAGCCGCGCGAACGCGACGCGCAATTTCCGCATCGATCTCGAGACCGCAGCCGGGAGAAAACATGACGCGCGCCGTGCCTGGTTGATCGCTGAAGGTGGTCGGCACCGGCTCGGTGTGGATCTTGCCCGTGTTTTCGAAGTTCTCTTTTTCCCAGAGCTGCTCGAAATCGTCGGCGTAGTAAGCCGCCAGCTGTGGGGAGTCGATCACGACGACGTTGTTCTCCATCAGAGTGAACGCGTCGTCGGTCATGTTGGTGGAACCCGTCCAGACCGATTGGCGATCGCGGACGATGAACTTGCTGTGCATGAGTTTCATTCCAGCGATGCGACGCCACGGATAGCCTAACGACTGGACGAACGTGCTGGTGCCAGCCGGTGCTGGGTCCTGGCCGGCGGCGACATTCGGTTCAACCGGCTTATCGCCGTCATAGCAAAAGCGAATCTGGACGCCGGCCGCTGCGCGATCCCGCAACGCTGCCAGCAGTTGGGCGCGGAGCGAGTCGCTGAACCGCATGTCGTAAACAGCGATGTCCAGCGATTGCTTCGCTGCGCTGATGAAAGCAGTCAGCCGCGCCATCATGGAATCGGCGGACTGTTCGCCTTCAGCGAGAAAGAAAACGGAGAGGTTATTCAAGAGAGTGACGTGTGACGAGTGACGTGTAACAAGACGCAAACATTACGTTGAGCGTGAGACAAGGCGATGGCGAAGTTGGAGGAAAGGGCGTTCGACAGCGAAGAAGAGAATGGTGGCGGCAGCGAAAATGCAGAGTTGGACTGCGAAAAGAGCAGGAGCCGAGGTCAGGGTGAGGTTGTGATCCGTACAGAATTGCACGACGAAATGGATCACGAGCTTCTGGATGAGGTAGGCGCTGTAGGCAATGCTCGCGATGAACGCAATGCCAGGAATCCTTCTGCGGCTAAGTAGAGATCGCGGACTCACGGCACACACGAGAAGCGCGGCCATGCCAAAAGCTATGAGCGGGAATTGCCAAATGCACATGGTCACGGTGACTTCTTCGGTCTCACCCAGATACAAGCCATAAACTATCGCGGCCAGGGCCGGTAACCAAAGCCAGGGCGCGAAGTTGGTTATTCTTGTCCACCACCGCGGGCGAAATTTTTCGATCGCGGCCAGGACTACGCCGAAGACCAGCGGATCGAGGCGGGTCCAGGTCGCGTAATAGATCCAAGTTTGGTAGCCGCGAAAGGTAACGCCGGTCTCAGTGAGATTCTGCGAGGCGAGAAAGGTTCGGAGGCCGAATCCAGCGAGAACGATGAAGCACGGGACAAGCAGCGCCGCGGGCCGCCACCGACTCACGAAGAGAAGAACAAACGGAAGCAGTAGATAAAATTGGTCTTCGACTGCGAGCGACCAGGCATGAGAAAAGGCGGTGCCGCCGCGGAGCCCGATGTTCTGGACGGAAACCAGAAATTTCCAGAACGGAAAAATCTGCGGATACTCGCGCCACGTTGGCAGGAGAAAATAAATCGCGAGAACCACAAGATAAGCTGGGAGAATGCGCAAGGCGCGCCGGGCAAAGAATCGTCCAAGCTCGATGTCGCGGCCGCGTGCGAGCGGCGCGAGGAGTTGGCCGCCGATCAGATAACCGCTGAGAACAAAGAAGAGATCAACGCCGATCCAGCCGAAGCGATCGAAGCGGCCCGGTGTCTTGAAACCAAAGAGTGCGGCGTGGTAGATGGTGACAACGACGATGGCAAGTGCGCGAAGAAGATCGAGGCCCGGTTGGCGCTCACGATTTGTGAAGCGCGGATCGATGGCGGAATCGGTCGCTGGCTGGTGAATGGGTGGAAGCTAGCAGCATTGGGTTGTAAAAAAAAGAACCCGCTGCCGACCGTTAGACCGATCGGCAGCGGGCAACAATGCTGAGATAAGGTCGTTTACTTTTTCTTGGTGTAGTCAATCTCCATGGTCTTGGTCTCGCCCTGACCGCGATCCTCGTAGTACTCCATGGTCATGTGGGTGGCGTCCGTCATCTTGATTACCTGACGCACCTTTTCTTTTGTTCCGGGCATCACTTCGTATTCGCCAGTGTAGGTGAAAGCCTTGGTCGCGGCGTCATAGGTGCCGTCCATGGTCATGATCCCGGTGCCCATGTTATCGACCCAACCCGAAACGAATTTCTTCTTAACGTTGTCGTAACCGTCCATGGACATGCCGATGAAATTCATCTCTGTCATTTTGCCATCAGCGCCCGGCATCTTGAACTTGCCGGTGTATTCGCCGCTCACGTAACGACCATCCATGACTGCTTTCCGGGTGGCAGTGCCGGTGGACTCCGTCGGTTTGCCAGAGGGATCCATATACATTTTTACGGTGTAGCTCCAGGTGCCGACAGTATTGGCCAGCAACTTATGGTTCTCGTTTAACTTCGACAGTTCCATCATCTGCTTCATCTCGTCAGCAGTTGGCGCGGTGGAGGCAGTGCTAGTCGCTGGACTCATGGCGGTAGCGGGGCTCATGGCAGGAGCTGTTTTAGGTGCGGCGCTCGGGCTTTGCGCGAGAGCCAGGGAGGCAGTCGCCGCTAATCCGATAAATGATTTAAGTAAGGTAGTAGGTCTCATGGTGGCGGGATTCTGTTAAGCCCCCTGCCAGCGCGTCAAGCTTCGCGTTTAGAAAACGCGCGGCGTTTCTACTTGTTAAGCAAAGCTAGTAGACGTCCCGCCGGTAACGTTTCGTCGTCCTAAGGTTCGCGACGTATTCGGCGGCGGCTTCTTTGCTCATTTTGCCGTGCTCTTCGACGACGGATTGAATCGCAGCGTCAACATCGGGCGCCATTCGTTCGGCATCGCCGCAGAGATAGAGATAGGCGCCTTCATTGAGCCACGACCAAACATCGCGGCCTTGCTCCTGGATCCGATGTTGGACGTAGATCTTCGACGTTTGATCGCGCGAGAAAGCGGTGTCGAATCGCGTCAGCAACCCGGACGCAGTGTAATCGGCAAACTCCTTTTCGTGATAAAAGTTCGCGGCGCGCCGTTGTTCGCCGAAGAAGAGCCAGTTGCGGCCCGTCGCGCCGATGGCTTCGCGTTCTTGCAGGTAACCGCGGTAAGGGGCGAGCCCGGTGCCGACGCCGATCATGATAATCGGCGCGGCTGGATCATCCGGGAGGCGAAAATGTTTGGCGCTATGGATGAAAGCCGGGACGCGTGTCTCTTCTTCGATCCGTTCGGAGAGGAAGCTCGTGCAAACGCCCTGGCGCGCGCGACCGTAACTGACGAAACCGACATTCGTGACGAGCAGGTGCGCCTGCTCGGGATAACGTTTCAAACTGGAGGCGAGCGAATACAATCGCGGCTGAAGTTTCGAGAGGCTGGCGACAAACTCTGGCGCGGACAACTTGTTCCGCAGTTCCGCATATTCGAGGGCGAAGTCGACGACGTGGCGGCCCCAGAGATACGCGTCGAGCTTCGCCCGATTATTCAGATCGCAATATTCGAGAAGAAAATGCGCCGCGGGAATTCGTTCGGCCACGAGCTGAACGAACTGGCGGGACGGTGTCGTGATCGTGCGCTCGCGCTCCAACGCCGCGCGCAGGGAAACCGTTTCGCCGGAGGTGCTGGTGACTTCTTCGTCGCCCGTGAAACCGAGGAGGTTAATGATTTCGTCCACCAACTTCGGCGCGTTCGCTGGAAACACGCCGAGCGAGTCCCCCGGCTCGTAGATCAGCCCGGAGCCGTGCAGGGAAAATTCGTAGTGAAAGGTTTCCTTTTCCGATCCAGCGCCATCGAGGCGTTGCCGTTTCAGGAGCGGCGCGGGAAATGGGTTCTTGCGGGAGTGCGCGGGAGCGACAGGGGCGGGCGGTGCCGTTTCGGTCAACATAGTAAGAGCAACGAACCCGACCTAGCGGCTACCCATTCTTCTTCCCCACAGCGCGAGAATAGTAGCAAAGGGCCGCGCCCACTTCCAGTGATTAACTCGTTACGGCAGCGAGCTGGTGATTTTCCAGATCAAGCCTCCCGGAAACAGACCCAGGAATAGGACAATCAATGCCAGCACTGCGATCGAAGCGCGCTGCAGGAAATCGAGTCGCAGCAGGGGAGCATCGGTCGCGGTTTTATCGACAAAGACGGCCTTCAACACAATGAGGTAATAATAGAAGGAGATCAGGCTGCCCAGGAGAGCGAGTGCGACCAGCCAGAGCAGACCGTAGTTTTTGGCGGCATGAAGCGCCGCGCTAAACAGATAGAACTTGCCGAAGAAACCAGCCAGGGGCGGAATTCCTGCGAGGGACAACATGAAAACCGCCATGCATCCGGCGAGCCAGGGCGAACGTTGGCGCAGCCCGGCGAAGTGAACAAAATCGTCGCCGCCAGTCTCGCGCCGGACGAGAGCGACGACGCCGAAGGCCCCGACGAGGGTAAACGCATAGATCGTGGTGTAAAAGAGAGTCGCGCTGAAACCGTCGCGCCCGCCGGCGACAAGGCCGAGCAAGGTGTAGCCGGCGTGCGCGACGGCGGAGTAGGCGAGGAGGCGTCGCACGTTCGATTGGGCGAGCGCGACGAGATTGCCGACGAGAATGGAGAGGGCGGCGAGAGCAGCGACGAGCGGGCTCCAACCGGCAACCATTGCGTGCCAACCGGCCGATCCTTGGGCGGGCCCGAAACCGATGAGCAGAATTTTGCCGAGCACAAAGAAGGACGCCACCTTGGACGCCGACGCGATGAAGGCGACCGAAGGTGCGGGTGCGCCCTGATACGTGTCGGGCGCCCAAAGATGGAATGGTGCCGCCGCAATTTTGAAGGCGAACCCGATCAGGGTCATGACAATTCCGGCCGCGAGAAGCGGCGTCATCGTGCCAAGTTTTGGCGCGATCGCGGCGAGAGCGGTCGTGCCGGTCATTCCGTAAACGAGGCTAATGCCGAAGAGCGTGAAGGCGCTTGCGGTGCTGCCGAAGAGAAAATATTTCAGGCCGGCTTCGGCGGAACGAACATCCGTTTTATCGAAAGCCGCCATGATGTAAAGGGAGAGCCCGGTCAATTCGAGACCGATGAAAATGACAAGGAGCTCTTCACTGCCGACGAGCAGCATCAGGCCGACGGTCGCGAGCAGCAGCAATGCGAGGTATTCGCCGTGATGCGGTGAATCCAGTTGCCGGGCGAGAATCACGGTGAAGAAAGCGAGCGCGAGGCAGATCACTTTGAAGAGCGAAATCAGCGGCGTGATCGTCAACATGCCGTTGAAGAGTGTGGCTTGAGCGGGAAGCAGCAGGACCGCCGACGAGGCAAAGAGGAGACCAGCGGCGGCAACGCCGGAACACAGGGTCGATGTGCGCCCATTCAAAAAACCGAGGGCCAAAACAAGCAGCGCGGTAACGACGAGGACCGCTTCGGGTGCGGCGAGCCGGAGAAGATCGAAGTAGTTCATGGTTTGAGGAAACGCATGGCTTCGACCGCGGGCAGGATGCGATCGAGAAGGAACTTCGGATACAGGCCGGCTGCCACCGTGGCGAAGATCAGCAAGGCCGCGCCCCATTTCTCCGCGCCGGATATGGCGGATTGCTCGTTCAAATCGGGATCAACCGGGACGCGACCTTGTTGCTCATGCACGTCACTAAAGAAAGTTTTCTTCAACGCTCGCAGCGTGAAAGCCCCGACGAGCACCATGCCCGCTCCTGTGATCAGGACCGCGATCGGATACGACTTCCATGTGCCGAGAAGGATCGTGATCTCAGCTGCGAATCCGCTGAAACCCGGGATCCCCATGGACGCAGCGGACGCGATGACAAACGCAAACGCGGCGAACGGCAACGCATGGCTCAGATTCATCCTGGACAAAACATCCAGCTCGCGCGTGTGCGTTCGGCGATAGATCATGCGGCCGGCGACGGCGAAGAGAAGGGCGGCAATCACGCCGTGCGAAAACATTTGGAGAACGGCGCCGCCAACTCCAAGGGCGTTCGCGGTCGCGAGTCCGAGAAGGACGAAGCCCATATGGC
Organism: Chthoniobacterales bacterium; assembly: GCA_036270255.1. Lineage (GTDB taxonomy): Bacteria > Verrucomicrobiota > Verrucomicrobiia > Chthoniobacterales > UBA10450 > AV80. The sequence goes on along the minus strand of DATBCW010000042.1, from coordinate 38,677 downwards.
TGACGCTCGAGTAACCGATGACGAACTTGAGATCGCGCTGGCGCAAGGCGACGCCGGCTGCGTAAACGATCCCGATCACGCCGAGGACCGCGATCCATTTGCTCCAGGTTTGAAAACCAAGCGGCAAAAGATTCATGGCGACCCGCAAGGCCGCGTAGGCTCCGAGTTTCATCACGATGCCCGCGAGTAACATTGAGCCGGCGGTGGGCGCCGCGACGTGGCCAGTAGGCGCCCACGTATGGAGTGGCCAGATGCCGGCCAGAACAGCGAACCCGAGAAATAAGAGCGGGAACGCCCAGTTCTGGAAAGCTGGCGTGAACTGGGTTTGGGCGAGCTGCTGCAGATCAAGCGAGTGGGCGCCGGTCGTCACGTAAAGCGCGATGATGCCGATGAGCGCGAGCGCGCCGCCGAAAAAGGAATAGAGCGTCAGCTTCATCGCGCCGTATTCCTTATTGGTCGAACCCCAAATCGCGATCAGAAAATATTTCGGGACGATGACGAGCTCGTAAAAGACGAAGAGAAGAAAGAGATCGGCGCTGAGAAATACGCCGTAAGAGCCGCCGACTACGAGAAGGAGCCAGAAGAAGAACTCGTTAGGCCGCTCTTCGACGTCCCAGGAAAAGAGAACAGCACTCAGCGCGGTCAGTCCGGTGACGAGACACATCGTCAGGCTGATGCCGTCGACCGCGAGATGATATTCGAAACCTAGTCCGCGAATCCATGGAAGCTGAACGATGGTCTTGAAGGTTCCGAAGTCGGTAGCGGTAAAAAACGCCTGGAGACTGACAGCGAAACCGGCGAGCGCCGTCAGCAGCGCCATCCAACGGGCGAGGACCTGCGGGAGGAACAACAACAAGAGCGCCCCGCCGAGCGTGACGTAAATGGTCCAGGCGATCATCTGGAATTGCGCGTTCGGTAACGCGGCGCCTTTTCGCGAACATGAAATCCGATTTCGCGGCGTGGCCGTTCCGGCGGCCCCATTAATTGGCGGATCGCATCGATGATCGCCGCGATTTCGTCATCGTGTTTGCCGACGCGTCGTTGGAGCTCCGCAAACTTGTGCCCCAGTTCGCGGTGCGATTCCAGCGTTTCGCGCAACTTCACAAATGCGCGCATGATCGCGATGTTTACCTTCACGGCACGCGAACTGTTCAGCACGCTCGAGAGCATCGCCACCCCCTGCTCTGTGAACGCGTAAGGGAATCGTCGGCGGCCGCCCCAACTTGAGATGCCAAATTGGCATTTCAAGATCTCAACTTCCTTTCGATTCGTGCGGAACATGAAATCGCTTGGGAACCGGGCAAGATTTCGTTTCACCGCGCGATTCAGATGGCCGGTTGGGACTTCATACAGAGCGGCCAGATCGGAATCGAGCATCACCTTTTGGCCGCGAAGCAAATGGATCGACTGCGCGATCCGGCCCACGGGAATGAGTTCGCGTTTCGCGGCCATGTCAGGCAAAGAGCCGCGTCATCTGGACGACAGTGCTGTTGAAAATGTTGACGAGAAACTGCGGCGCGATGCCGACGGCGAACATGAGCAGGGTGACGGGAACTACCACGAACTTCTCCCGGCGCACCAAGTCTGAGAGAGCGGCACAGTTTTCCGAGAGCGGGCCGCTGAAGAGCATTTGCATCGCGCGGAGAAAAGTGATGGCGGTGAAGAGCAGACCGAGGACCGCGATTGCGGTCGGGATCATTGCGAGACTGAAAGCGCCCTTGAAGATGAGGAACTCGCCGATGAAACCGTTCAGGCCGGGCAATCCGAGCGACGAAAACATCGCGACACTCATCCAGCCGCAGAGCAGTGGCGTTCGCTGCATCAAGCCGCCGAAATCGTGGATGCCGCGCAGACCGCGCCGTTCTTCGAGCAAGCCGACGAAATAGAACAGCGCCGCCGCCGTGATGCCGTGGTTGAAAATTTGCAGGAAAACACCACTTAACGCCGCCTGAACTTCAATCGCGGGCCGGGTGGTTGTCGTCCCGACCGCAAAGAGGCCGAGCATGCAATACCCAAGATGGTTGATGGAAAGATAACCGACCATCCGTTTCAGGTCGGATTGGGCCCAGGCGGCCAGGGAGGAAAAGACAATCGAGCACACCGCGAGCAAAAGAAGCCAGGGGCCGAGCTGCTGAATCTCGCGCGGGAAAAGCGGAAGCAGCAGCCGAATGAACCCGTAAACGCCCATCTTGGAGAGGACGCCGGTCAGGACCATCGAGACACTGGTGGGCGCCGTCGCGTAAGCGTCGGGCAACCAGGTGTGAAACGGAAAGAGCGGCACCTTTACCGCGAGCCCCAGAAAGATCCCTCCAAACGCGAGCCATCCGAGTTTGCCAGTCAGCAACGGGCCGGTCCGCGCAGCTTCCGTCAACGTTGCGAAATCGAATGTGCCTTTCGCGAAATAAATCCCGAGGAAGGCCAACAGCATCGCGACACTCCCGAGGAACGTGTAGAGGAAAAACTTCGTCGCCGCCCAATCACGATTTTCGCCGCCCCAGATTTTTATGAGGAGAAAGCCCGGGACGAGGCTCATCTCATAAAACAAGAACCAGAGAACGAAATTCTGGGCCGTGAAGGTCCCGTAGAGTGCCGCTTGCATGACGAGCATCAGAGCAAGCGCGCCGCGCGTCATTCGGCCCGCGAGAAACGCGAATGGAAAAATCACCGTGGTCAGCACGACGAGGAGCAGGCTTAATCCATCGACGGCGACGAAGTACTCAGCGCCGATGGATGGGATCCAGGCGAAGCGTTCCGCCAATTGCATTCCCGAAGCCGAGCTATCGAAATGGCGCCAGAGATAAAACGCCGTGATCGCGTTCAGCGCCGTGAAACCAAGCGCAATGCCGCGCGCTGAATTCCTGGGCGCGACGCTGACGAAAAGCGCGCCGGCCAGCGGCAGAAGAATTAAGACGGTGATCAGCCCAGCCATGCGTAGAAAAGAAGAAGCGCAACCACACCCACTGCGACCGCGCCGAGATACAGCTGCACTTGCCCGGAATGAAATTTCGACATCAGCCGTCCGAGACCGCGCGTGCCGAGCACGGATTCGTCGACGCCAGAATTGATCCCGCGTTCGTCGACGCCGGCGGAAAAATTACCGAAGAGCTGTCCGATTCCCCCGACGCCTCGAACCAATCCGTCCCAGACAAAACGATCCAGCCAGCTCGAGACAAGGGCGGCTGTCTTGCTCAGCGCGATGACGGTATGCGCGTAAAGTTCGTCGATCCACATTTTGTGTTCGAGGAAACCGAAGAGGGCCGGTTGCGCCCGCTGGAACGGATCGGTTTGGCCGGCGCGGCGATAGATCAGAATTCCGAGACCGATTCCGCCCGCTACGAGCGCGAGCGAGACAAAGAGCATTGGCTGGATCAGGAGATTGAAATCGAGAGTGGCGGTTTCGCCTAACAAGTAGTTGTGCAACCACGGCCACGCCGGAGTGAGGACTGCGCTCAATCCAATGGTGCACAGCGCCAGGACCAGGAGCGGCCGCGTCATGACTCCCGGACTTTCGTGAGCGGTCGCCGACGCCCGATTGTTGCCGAAGAAAACGTAGATCACCTGGCGCGTCATATAGAGCGCGGTGAGGACGACGCCGGCGAGCATGAGATAATACGGCACCGGCGATTTCGGCCAATGCGCCGTGGCGTGGAGCACTTCTTCCTTCGTCCAGGCGCCGGCGAAAAAGAGCGGCACGCCGCTGAGCGCCATCATGCCAATGGCGTAAGTGATGAAAGTGACCGGCATCAATTTCCGCAGGCCGCCCATCTTCCGAATGTCCTGCTCGTGATGCGACGCGTGAATGACCGAGCCGGAACCGAGAAACAAGAGAGCTTTGAAAAATCCGTGGGCGAGGAGGTGCATGATGCCGGCCGCGACCCCGCCGACGCCGAGCGACACCATCATCAGGCCAAGTTGCGAAACCGTGGAGTAAGCGAGGATGCGCTTAATGTCGGCCTGCGCAATCGCGATCAGCGCCGCCATCAAGGCGGTCACAACGCCGACCCAGACCACCACGGTCAGCGACGGCGTCACGCCATCGATCGCGCCTAACGAGAAGATTGGATAGACCCGCGCAACCAGGAAGACGCCAGCCGCCACCATCGTTGCCGCGTGGATCAACGCGCTCACTGGCGTCGGACCTTCCATCGCGTCGGGCAGCCAGACGTGGAGCGGGAATTGGCCGGACTTGCCAACGGCGCCGGAAAAAATGAGGATCGCGATGAAGGTTGCGCTCGAGCCAATCGCGAGAAGCCCGGCTGCTTCCAAACAACCTTTGCCGTTATCGTAAAAGAGAAGCGTGCCCGTGCTGCGGTAGAGCCAAAGCAGGCCGAGAAAAAATCCGAGATCGCCGATCCGCGTCGTGATGAACGCCTTCTTTGCCGCGGCCGCCGCGCTTGGCTTGTGAATCCAGAAACCGATCAGCAGATACGACGCGAGCCCGACCAGTTCCCAGCAGACAAATAGCAGGAGCAAGCTGTTCGCGATCACGACGCCGAGCATTGCCGCGGAGAAAAATGAGAGATACGCGAAGAAGCGGGTGAAATCATTGTCGCCCGCCATGTAGCCTTTGCTGAAAACGAAAATGCAAAGACTGACGAACGTGATCATGACAAGCATCGCGGCCGCGAGCGGATCCAGAACCACACCGAGTCGCAGAAGCTGATCGCCGAAGGTGAACCAGCTAAAGTTTTGAACGGCGTGAGCTCCCGGTACGGCGAGCGTCGCGACAAATGCGCCGATCGCGATCGTGAGCGCCGCGATTTGTCCGAAAACAGCGAACGTGAATCCCGCGGTTGTTCGTGAGGCGCGCAACGCCAGGATCAGCAGCGCAGCCGCCAACGGTAGCAGTGGGATCAACCAGAAATTCGCGGCAGCCCAGGAAATCACGCTAGTCCTTTTCCTTCTGTTCCTGGTCCAAACCCGGAATGCGTTCGATCGCTTCGTGGTCGACTGGCGACAGCTTGAGCCGTTCAGTCAGCCACTCGATCCGTTCCTCGCGCGCTTCGCGGTTCAGGGCATGGCCGGCTTTGTAAAACGCAATCTTCTTCGGCTCCGCGAACCGCGCGAAATAGCCGCGCGCCATTTTTTCCGGAATGCCCTGATCGTCCTGGCCGAATTGGAGAAAAACGAAAGCCGGCGCGCTATGGCCGATGAAATGGATCGGATCGTCGAAGGCGTACTGCTGAAAGAAATCGCGCAGCGCTTTGTCGCCGTTTTTCTGGCGGAACTGGGTGACGTCCAAAGCGGCTGAATCAAAGATGTATTCCTCATCGGCGAAGACGCCGGCCATCAGCACGAAGCTCCCGATTCGCTTTTCGACGCCGGAAAGAATGCCGCCGGTATGCGCGTTGTAACTGTGCCCGACGAACGCGATCCGCGCCGGGTCGACCACGCCGCGCGCGAGAAGAAGATCGAGACCGCGACGGAAATCGATCACCTGTTGACGCGAAGCTTCGGCGTTTTGGATTTCGCCTTTCAACCCTTCTTTCTCGGGAAGAAATCCAGGACGCACCGTCGGCGCATCGGTCAAAAGGGAGACTGCGCCAGAACGGGCCAGAAGGATCGCTTCGTCGAGAAATTCTTTTCGATTACGGAACGACGAGCGCGGCATCATCCAATGGCCGAAAAGAACTCCGGCGAACGGACCTTTGCCTGAGGGCAGGACGAGAGTCGCCGGGACCCGACCCCCACGCGGACTGTCGTAAGAAAGCTCGATGACCGAAGCGCCATCGCGTTCTTCCTTTTTGTCTTCGCGAATGTTCAGGGGCGCATTGCGATCGTAATCGAACTGGCGCGCCAAATCTTCGAATCGGGGCTCGGTGGCCCGAGCGGCGGACCACGCAATCAGAAAGGCGATCGATAATCGTACTGTCGCGATCATCCTTTTAGTTGATTGAACCGGCGCACGTTCGTTGTGCGGTAATGGCGATACACGGCGATGACGAGCGCCAGGCCGACGGCCGCTTCCGCCGCGGCAATCGCAATCGAGAAAATCGCGACCATCACACCGGTCGGGTTTGGCGATTGCGGTCCAAACCGCCAAAACGCGATGAAGTTCAGATTCGCCGCTGCCAGCATTAGCTCGATGCCGATCAGAATAAAGATGGCGTGTTTTCGACTGAGCGCCGCGAGCAAGCCGATCGAGAACAGCGCCGCGGAAATGATGAGGCAAAGCTGGAGCGTGGGCGTCATCGGAAATTATACAGAAAACGCCCAACGCTGAACGCCCAACGCCCAATGTCGAAATCAGAGCCTCCCCATTCGAGATTCGGCGTTGGGCGTTGGGCGTTCGGCGTTTTCTTCATCTTCTTAGCGTTTCTCCTCCATCACCAGCACGAGCGCGCCGATCAACGCGGCGGTGAGTAACAGCCCAACGCATTGAAGCGGCCAGACGTAATTCGTCATCAGCACTTCGCCGATTCGTTTGACCGTGAGCGCTTCGATGGCCGGCGCAACGAGCGACACCGAAGACGTCTTTAGAATTGTCCAGACGAGCCCTGCGAATACGGCAATAGCGACCAAAACGCCGGCCCAATTGAAGCCGCTCGACTCTTCCTCTTCACGTCGCGTCAGCAGAATCGTGAACACGATCAGGACCGCCACCGCGCCGACATACACAAAGACCTGGACCAGCCCGACAAACTCAGCGCCCAACAAAAAGTAAGAGGCCGCCAATCCAATGAACGCGACGACCAAACAGAGCGCGGCGTGAATCAGCTTGCGCAAACACGCTGCCGCTAGCGCTCCGCTCAGCGTGAAGATCGCGATGACAATAAAAGCGGCGGCGTTCATTCGGCGAACCGGTAGGTGCGCGTTGCGAGATTTTTGTTCGCCCGCAGAAAACGCGAGAGCGCGAAGTAAACCACCAGCAGAATTCCGAGCGACCAAAGCCAGCGGGTGAAATCGTGCGCATAGTGCCACGCGGCGGCGGCAATGAGGCAGGTGAACGCCATCGGCATCATGAATTTCCAGGCGAAATTCATCACGTGATCGACCCGCATTCGCGGAAGCGTGCCGCGGATCCATATGAACACGAAGAGCAGCACCGCGAGTTTTCCAAAGAACCAGAGATAGGACGGAACGATTTCGAGGAAGGGCAGCGGCGCGTGCCAGCCGCCGAGAAACAAAGTCACTGCCAGCCCGCTGACGGCGAACATCCCGAAATATTCCGCCAGGAAAAAGATCGCGTACTTGAACCCGGAATATTCGGTCATGTGTCCGGCCACGATTTCGGATTCGCCTTCCGGGACATCGAACGGCGTCCGATTCGATTCGACGAGTCCTGAGACGAAAAATAGGAGGAACGCCGCCGCGCCCCACGGCGTGAAGACAAACCAGCGCGGAATGAATCCGTGCGTGTAACCCGCCTGTGTCGCGACAATCGCGTCGGCCGAAAGAGAGCCGACGATCATCACCACCGGCAACACGGTGAGAATGAGCGGCAACTCGTAGCTGACCATCTGCGCGATCGCCCGCATCGCCCCGAGCATAGAGAATTTATTATTGCTGCCCCAACCAGCCATGAACACAGCCAGCTCTGTTGCCGAACCGACCGCGAAGAAAAACAGGATCCCTCCATCGATCGAAATCGCAGTCATGTTTCGCCCGTACGGAATGACGCCGAGCGCAAGGATTGCCGGCATTGCCATCATGATCGGCGCGAGAAAATGCACGACCTTGTCCGCGCGCGTCGGCACGATGTCTTCCTTGATGAGCAGCTTGATGCCGTCCGCGATCGGCTGGAACAGCCCGAACGGCCCAACGCGATTCGGCCCGTAACGGTTCTGGATGCGCCCAAGAATTTTTCGCTCCAACACCGAGATCAATGCAAAGAGCGTCATGAACACGCCAAGCACTCCCGCGATGTTGATGAGGCTGGCGGCGATTGCCTGGACCCAATCCGGCGCCGAGGAAACGAACGAGAGCAGCCAGCCCTTCAACGAAACAAAAGCCTGATCGACAGAACTGGCGGTCATCCGCCGAGAAGGAAAGCGATGGGCTGCTGTTTAATCAAGGCGGAAGGTTTGGAGGGACAGGCTCTGTCCCGTCCCATTAATTGTGGGACGACACAGCGGTCGTCCCTCCAAATTGAATCTTGCGAAGAACAATCAGGCCGAGGATGACGCAGACGATGGCAGCGAGCGCTTCGCCCATCAGCATCCAGCTGGGGCCGTACTTATCGTGGACGTAGCCGTTGAGCGCCGTCATGTAAACGACCGGCAGGTTGCCAAGCGATTGGCAGAAGGCGTACTTGGTCGAAGCGACGCCTTTGCCGATGGCGTGGACGACCATCGCGGAAAATGCAGCGTAACCGGCGCCGACGAAGAAGGAATAAATGAGCACGCCGACTTCGTAGACGAGCGGAGTGCGAGCGATGAGCGCCATAACGATGGCGACAAACGCGAGCGCGATTCCGAAACCAAAATACGCCCACCAACGACCGAAACGGTCGACGATCCAGCCCGCCAGAACGCAGCCCAGCGCGGCGACGACGCCGTTTAGAACGCCGGTGACGAGCGCAACAACGTCGGCGCTCGCGCGCCAGTCGTCAGCCACGGCGGACCAGAGATTGTTCATGGCGCCGGCGCCGATCGGGGAAGCGACGAGAACGATTGTCAGCAACGGGATCGCCATCTTCAGCATCGCGAGCAGATCGCGACCGAGCAGGCGCATGCGGCTGCGAAAACTTTCGCCGGCTGAAACGATCCGGACGTCGGACGCGAAATAAAGCGCGAAGGCGGCGAGTAACATTGCAACCGCCAATGCGCTTCCCGCCAATTCCTTGGACACATGCGCGCCGAGCCACACTCCAGCGCCGCCGCCCACGCCGTTGCCGCCCAGATTTCCCGCCTGATACCAGCCAGCGGCACGCCCTTTCCTTTCGTCTGGGACCGTGTGCGCCATCAGTCCGCCAAGGGGCAGGACTACTAGTGTGGTCGCGACTTGGGAGACGAAGACGACGATGGTGAGCAGCGCGGCGGCGCTTTGCTGGAATGGGATCAGGCTGAGAACGAAGATCGCGCCGGCACCGGTCGTTAGGCCAACGAGATACCAGCGTTTGGGCGTGAGGGTCAGGTCCGCAAGCGGTCCCCAAAGGAACAGCCAGAGATTCGCCGAAACGCCGACGGCGACGATGGCGCCCGCGGCCGCCACGGAAAATCCGGCCTTGGTCAGGAAGAACGGAAGCGTGATGGAAACGAAGCCGCTGCTGATGCCGTAGGGCAGGACGAGAAAAAAGAAGGCGAATGGAGGAGTCGATTGACGAATGGCTCGTCCTTCATTTTGATCCACAAAGAATGACTGACAGAATGCACAGGGCACGGCAAGTTACTCGCGCGTGAAAACCGATCCGTATCTGTTTCTCGTCATCTTTGCCGGAGTCGCGCTCATCTTTCCGCTGATGCCGCTGGCACTGGCGTGGGTTTGGCGCCGTTTTCTTCAACCACCGAAGCCAGGCCCGCAGAAGAACGCGACCTACGAATGCGGGATGGAATCGCTCGGACCGGCCCAGGTGCAGTTCCAATCGCAGTACTATCTCTACTGCATCATTTTTCTGATCTTCGACGTCGAAGCGATTTTCCTGGTGCCGTTCGCCGTGGCGTTCACCGGATTGCCGTTCGGTGCGTTCGTCGCGATCCTCGTTTTTCTGCTGTTATTGCTAGAAGGCCTCGTTTGGGCCTGGAGCAAAGGTTGTTTAGATTGGGCGCGGATACGGAAACCCGCGCAATGAGCGACAACCAGATCGACGAAGGCCTTCGGAGCGAGCTGCAAAAACGCGGCGTCTGGGTGACGTCGACCCAGGAGCTTTATAATTGGGGCCGGCGCAATTCGATCTGGCCGCTTCAGTTCGGCCTCGCTTGTTGCGCGATCGAAATGATTGCGACCGCGGCGTCCCGTTACGATTTGGCGCGATTCGGCGGCGAAGTTTTCCGGCCGTCACCGCGTCAGGCGGATTTAATGATCGTGGCCGGGACGGTTACCAAGAAAATGGCGCCGCAAATCGTCCGGCTCTATAACCAGATGCCGGACCCGAAGTACGTCATCTCGATGGGCGCCTGCGCGATTTCCGGGGGGCCATTCAAGCAGGGTTACAACGTGCTGAAAGGAATCGACCGCTACATTCCGGTCGATGTTTACATTCCCGGTTGCCCGCCGCGCCCTGAAGCTCTGCTGCACGCGTTCATGGAATTGCAGCGCAAGATCAAGGAGCAGGAATTGACTGGGAAAAATAAAGCCGCCCATCTCGATCGCGAGCAGCCGAGCGAATTTCCGGTGCCGAATTTCGGCGCGCACGATCTCGAGCCGCCGAATAATCCAAACATCTTCCATCCGCCGAAGCTCGAGCGCGCATGAAGAACGAGCTTTTGGTAGGGACGGCGCGCTGCGCCGTCCGATCGATGCGACCCAATCTACATGGAGGGACCGGACGCCGCAGCGCGGCGTCCCTACCATGGAAGCGTTAGAACAAGTTAAAGTGCGCGCGGAAGCCGCGGTGCCAGGGGCAAAGGTCGAGATCATCCCGAATGTCGCCGTCCCGGCCCATTCCTCGTTGTTGCTCGATCGCGAACATGCGTTCGGGGTTGCGAAATTTCTCCGCAACGATCCGGCGTTGAAACTGGATCACTGTTCCAACGTCACGGGCGTTGACTGGCTCGATCGCAAGGTCGCCAAGAAAGTGAAAGTGAAGAAGGTCGTCGACGGCGCGGAAAAGGAAGTTGAGGAAACGCAGGAAGAATTTTTCCCCGGCTATCTCGAAGCGGTCTACCACCTGTTCTCGATGTCGCTGAAACACGGACCAGTGATTATCCGCATGCGAACGCCGGATCGCGCGGCCGGGGCGCATTTGCCGTCTCTAACATCGATCTGGCGCAGCGCCGAGTTCCAGGAGCGCGAGATCTTCGATCTTTACGGAATCAAATTCGACGGCCATCCCGATCTGCGCCGGATTCTGATGTGGGACGAATTCGAAGATTTCCCGATGCGGAAAGATTACCGGGAACCGGACGATTACGAATACGAGCCAACGCCGCACGATGAAGTGTTGGAAAAGGCGAAGAAGCGCTACCCGGAGCGCCCGGCGCTGGACGGCGCCGAAAAACTATCCACCGAAGCGAAGAGTTGATGTCCACAGATTACGCAGATGGGCGCAGATTATTTTTCAGGTTTCGGATCCAACAAAATCTGCGGAAATCTGCGTAATCTGCGGATCACTTATTGATGACCACAGGATTTCACGAACTGGAAGAAGCGCCGCCGCCTGCGATAACTTCGCGGATCGAAGGCGACCTGATGGAAGTTTCGATGGGTCCGCAGCACCCATCCACGCACGGTGTTTTCCGAATGAACGTCGCGCTCGATGGCGAAGTGGTGCGGAAACTCAAACCGGTTTTCGGCTATCTCCATCGCAATCACGAGAAGATCGGGGAGAACACGAGCTATCTCGGGTCGATGCCGTACACCGATCGGCTCGATTATTTTTGTTCGATGACCAACAACTGGGCTTACGCGCTCAGTGTCGAAAAGCTCGCGGGCATTGAAGTGCCGGAGCGCGCGGAATATTTGCGCGTGATTCTGGCGGAACTCACGCGGCTCCAGAACCACGCTTCGCTCCTCGGCTTTTTGCTGAGCGATATGGGCGCGTGGGGAACGCCGCTCATGTACGCGTTCCGCGAACGCGAAAAAATCCTCGACCTCTTCGAGTCGCTCTCCGGTTCGCGGATGATGTGCGACTACATGCGGTTTGGCGGCTGCCGGGTCGACCCCGGCCCGGATTGGTTCGCGCGCGCGCAAAAGATCGTTGAAGCTTTTCCAAAATTTCTCGACGAATTCGAAGAGCTAATTGTCTCGAACGAAATCCTGATCGCGCGGACACAGGGTGTCGGAAAACTTTCCGCCGCGCTGGCGGTTAGCGCGGGAATTACGGGACCCATGCTGCGGGCGAGCGGCGTGAACTACGATCTGCGCAAAGTGGATGCCTACGGCATCTATCCACGGTTCAAGTTCCGGGTGCCGCTCGGCGATCACGGCGATTGCTACGATCGCTTGATGATTCGCGCGCTGGAGATGCGCGAGACGCTCGACATTCTCAAGCAGGCGATGAAAGACGTTCCGGCCGGGCCGATCACGAATCCCAAGGTGAAGATTCGCGCTTTCAAACCGCCGGTGGGCGAAGCCTATGGCCGGATCGAAGGGCCCAAAGGCGAGCTCGGCTTCTATTTAATTAGTGATGGCGGGGCGAGTCCGTATCGTTACAGGGTTCGTCCGCCGAGCTTCATCAATCTCACCGTGCTCGAAGACATGTGTCTCGGTCACACCGTCGCGGACGTGATGGTTATTCTTGGCAGCGTCGATATCGTCATGGGAGAAGTGGATCGTTAATCATGATCGGCACCGGCGTTCTCAAAGGCATGGCGGTCACGGCGAAGAATTTCGTCGGGAGTTACTTCGACAAGGACCGGCTTATCACGGTGCAATATCCGGAGGAGCGGACGCCGCTGCCGGAGAATTACCGGAACTTTCCGTTCCTGGTTTTCGACGGAGACGATCCGCATGCGGGCCTCCGATGCGTGGCCTGCCAGATTTGCGAGAAGGAATGTCCGCCGCAGTGCATCTACATCACCAAGAGCAAGGACAAGAAGCCGGATTACGTCGGCAAACCGCAATTTTATCCGGCGGTGTTCGACATCGACATCTCGGTTTGCATGAGCTGCCAGATTTGTGTCGAGGTTTGTCCGTTCGAGGCGATCAAGATGGACAAGGTTTATGAATTGAGCCGGCGAGAGCGGTTCGAGGCGCTCCTGATGGATAAGAGCGAGCTGGCGAAATCGAACACCTACTATCACGGCATTCATCCGGTGGAAGCTGCCGAGGTAGACGCTGTCCTCGCGAAAGCGGCAGCCGAAGCGGAAGCAAAGAAGAAAGCGGCGGCGGCGGCCGCGGCTGCTAAAGCAGCGGCTGCGACGACAGCCGCGTCTGCTCCCGCGCCAGCCGCCGGCGAGAAGGAAGCGGGACGCGCAGAAGCACGTCCCTCCGAGTGAAAACGCGGTTGCGAAGAGGCGTTGCGGTCACGCTCGCCTTTCTCGTTGGCGTTTTCGTCGCGGAGGCAGAGCCAGATTTTTCCGGGATGCTGCGCTGGCGAGACATCGGGCCATTCCGCGGCGGGCGGGTACGAGCGATCACCGGGGTGCCGTCGCAGCCGAACGTTTTTTATTTCGCCCAGGTCAACGGCGGCGTTTTCAAGACGACTGATTACGGACGGACGTGGCAACCGATCTTTGACGATCAACCGACCGGTTCCGTCGGCGCGATTGCGGTCTCGGTCTCGAACCCGGACATCATTTATGTCGGTAGCGGCGAAGGCTTGCATCGGCCGGACTTGTCCGTCGGCGACGGAGTTTACAAATCGACTGATGCGGGAAAAACCTGGACGCATCTCGGGCTGCGCGATGGTCAGCAGATCGCGGCGATCGCGATCGATCCGAAGAATCCCGATCGACTCCTCGTTGCTGTCGCTGGACATCCTTACGGCCCGAATGAAGAGCGCGGCGTTTATCTTTCGACTGACGCCGGTAAGACATTCGCGAAGACCCTGGGCAAAGACGAAAACACCGGCGCGGCCGACGTGGAGATCGATCCATCGAATCCGGACATCGTTTACGCTGCGCTTTGGGAAGCTCGGGAAGGTCCATGGGAAAATGGTTCGTGGAACGGAACGAACGGCGGCATTTTCAAATCGATCGACGGCGGCAAAACCTGGAAGCAATTAACGAACGGTCTGCCGAACGACATCGTGCAGGCGAACCTCGGAATCTCAGCGAGTGCGCCGCAGACTTTGGTCGCAGCCGTCGCCACCCAGAAAGCGGGAAACCTTTATCGATCGGAAGATGGCGGCGAAAGTTGGAAGCTCGCGACGGAAGACGAGCGCCCGGGAGCGCGCATCGGCGGCGGCGACCTGCCGCTGATCCGGATCGATCCGCAAAATCCCAACATCGTTTATTCCGCCAGCGTTGTTTGCTGGAAATCGATCGATGGCGGGAAAACGTGGGAAGGCTGGCGCGGTGCGCCTGGCGGTGACGATTACCAGAACGTCTGGATCAATCCGACAAACTCCGACGTGGTTCTGCTCGGCAGCGACCAGGGCGCGATCGTGACGGTGAACGGCGGCAAGACCTGGAGCTCGTGGTACAACCAATCGACCGCGCAGCTTTACCACGTTGCCGCGGACAACGCCTTTCCCTACCGGCTTTACAGCGGACAACAGGAAAGCGGCTCCGTTGGAATCACCAGTCGCGGACCCGATGGCGCGATCACATTTCGTGATTGGCGTCCGGTCGCCGCGGAGGAATACGGTTATTGCGCACCCGATCCGCTCGATCCCGACATTATCTATGGCGGGAAGCTGACACGGTACGATCGGCGCACGAACCAAGCCCAAAGCATTTTGCCGAAGCCGTTTCGGACGGACGACTTCCGAGTGATCCGGACTCAGCCGGTTCTTTTCTCGCCGCTCGATCCCCATTTGCTCTTCTTCGCAGCGAACACGCTTTGGCAAACCGGCGATGGCGGCCAGCATTGGACGCAGATCAGTCCGGACCTCACGCGAAAAACTTTCGAAGCGCCGCCGAGTGTTGGGAAATTTCGTTCGCAGCCGAGCGCCAAACCGCGGCAACGCGGCGTCATCTACGCCGTCGCTCCGTCGCCGCTCGAGAAGAATCGGATTTGGGCGGGCACGGATGACGGCCTGATTCATCTCACGACTGACGGCGGGAAAAATTGGAAAGATGTGACACCGCCCGCGATCACAGCCTGGCAGAAAATCTCGATCATGGATGCCGGACATTTTGACGCCAACACAGCCTACGCGGCGGTGAACACGATCCGGCTCGACGATCTGCGCCCGCACATTTATCGCACGACTGACAACGGCAAGACCTGGAAAGAAATCGTGCACGGGATTCCGGAGAACGAGAACGTCAATGTTGTCCGCGAAGATCCGCGCCGGCGCGGGATGCTCTTCGCCGGAACGGAGCGCGCCGTCTACGTGTCCTTCGACGATGGCGAGAACTGGCGGTCGCTGCGGTTGAACATGCCGGCTACTTCGGTGCGCGATCTGATTTTGAAAGACGACGACATTGCGGTGGCGACGCACGGCCGCGGCTTTTGGATCGTCGATAACATTACCGCGTTGCGCCAACCCGAGGTTAGCGACCAGGCGACGATCCTGTTCAAACCGCAAACAGCAATGCGCGTCCGCTGGAATTTCAATACCGACACACCCCTCCCGCCGGACGAGCCGGCTGGCGAGAACCCGCCCGAAGGCGCGATGATCGATTACCGGATTGCGGCGAACGCGACGGGGCCGGTCACGCTCGAGGTCAAAGACGGCAAGGGCAACGTCGTGCGTCGGTATGCGAGTAGCGACCCGTTGCCCTCGCCCGATCCGAAGTTGAAAATTCCGCGCTATTGGGTGCAACCGCCGCAGGCTTTATCGGCAGCGCCGGGATTGCATCGTTTCTATTGGGACATGCATCTTCAGCCGCTGAAAGACGTCGATCCCGAATACCCTATGACCGCGGTGCTCGAAAAAACTGCGCCGCAACCGACCGGACCGTGGGTCGTGCCCGGCGATTATTCCGTGGTTTTGACTGCGGGCGGGAAAAGCCTCTCGCAACCGCTGACCGTGAAATTGGATCCGCGGGTGAAAGCGTCGAGCGCCGATTTAGCGAAGCAGTTCCAGTTATCCAAGGCGCTCTACGACACTCGTGCGGCGCTGTTGCCGATCGGCAAGAGTTACGAGTCGCTCGTGGCCGAGGTCGCGAAAGCGAAAGAAAAAGCCGGCGACAAAGCGATCAAAGAAAAGATCGAAGCGCTGAACCTGAAGCTTCAGGAATTTGCGGATCCAATCCGCGTCCGCACCGGGCAATCCCTGGAGCTTCACGTCCTGGGCAAAGTCGAAAAACTCTTCGGCGATCTCCAGGAAGTGGATGCGGCGCCGACGGCCGCGACCGAAGCCGCCGCGATCGAGATTCAGCGCGATGCGAAATCGGTGATTGAACGCTGGCGCGCGGTTCCGCAGGATATTGCAGCGTTGAATTCCGCGCTCGAAGCTTCCGGCGTCGAGAAGATCAAGTTTCAGTAACCTTTTATGTCTACCTTTTCCAAACGAACCACGCTCACCTCTTTCGTCTTCGCCGCATGCCTTCTTTCGCCATCGTTATTCGGAGCTGACGAGAAACTGGAATTTCCCCAGGCCAGTCAACACGCCGTCCTGAAGCAACGAGTGGGATTGACCGACATCGAAGTAGATTATTCGCGGCCCAACAAGAATGGCCGCGCCATTTTCGGTGGACTGGTGCCGTTCGACAAACCGTGGCGGACTGGCGCGAATCAGCCGACGAAGATTAAGACAAGCGCGCCGGTGAAATTTGGCGACAAGGAGGTTCCGGCGGGCGAGTACGTTCTCTACACAATCCCGGGCGCGAATGAGTGGACGCTGGTTCTTTCGAAGAATTTGAAGGCGCAGAACCTGGCCGATCATAAACCGGAGGATGAAGCCGCCCGCGTTACCGCGAAACCACAGCTGGCCCTGGCTGCGCCGACGGAGACATTCACCATCGGGTTCGAAGATTTGCGGGCGAACTCGGCGACGTTTTATCTCGAATGGGACAAGACTCGCGTCCCGATAAAACTGACGACGAACGACGTCGAGAAAGTGATGCAAGGCATCGACGCGGCCGTGAAGAGCGGCAAAGATCAGGACGCGAATTTCTATTACAACGCGGCCAGTTTCTACTTCGATCAAAACAAGGATTTGGCGCAAGCATCGAAGTGGGTCGATCAGGCGATCGAGAAAAACCCGAAGGCCTATTTCATGCAGTACAAAAAAGCGCAGATTCTGGCGAAGCTGGGGAACAAAAAGGAGGCAATCGCCGCCGCGGAAAAATCGATCGAGCTTTTGAAGGCGGGACCGAATCCGGACGAAACCGCCATCGCGAATAGCCAGAAATTAATCGAGAGCCTTCGCTGATATTCATCCGACCTCCCAGAGTTCCGCGGGACGTCTCGCTGATTTCCTGCGGGACGCTCACAAGGTCCTGATCTTTACCGGTGCCGGGATTTCGACTGGCAGCGGGATTCCGGATTTTCGTGGGCCGCAAGGTGTCTGGAAGCGCCGGCAGCCGGTTTACTTCCAGGATTTTCTCAACTCGGTAGCGGCACGAATCGAACACTGGGATTACAAGCTGGAAGGCTGGGATGGATTTCGGAACGCGCAGCCCAACGCGGTCCACCACGCGATCGTGGCGCTGGAGAAAGCGGGCAAGGTGCTGATGGTTGTGACGCAAAACATCGATGGGTTGCATGCCGTCGCCGGGACACTGGCGGAGCGGCTCGTCGAGTTGCACGGCACGAATTTTTTGGTCGAATGCGTGAGCTGTAAGTCGCGGACCGATCCGGAACCGCACTTCGAATTTTTTCGAGAACATCGCCAGCCGCCGCTGTGTCAGTGTGGGGGCTATCTTAAGCCGGCGACGATTAGTTTCGGACAAAGCCTCGAGCCGGATACGCTCCAACGAGCGGAGGAAGCGGCGATGTCGGCCGATCTGGTTGTGGCACTGGGTTCGACACTTTCAGTTTATCCCGCGGCCTCGTTTCCGCTGATGGCCGCGCAACGCGGAATTCCTTACGTCATCATCAATCGCGGCGAGACCGACCACGATCATGAATCTGCGGTTTCGTTGAGAATCGACGGCGATGTTAGCGAGATTTTTCCGGCAGCTGTCGAGGCAGCGCTGGCCTAACGACCAATCACGCGGCGATAGAGCGCTTCGTACTGCGGAACCACGCGCGCGGCCGTGAAAAGGTTTTCCGCGCGTTTCCGGCCGCGCTCTCCCAGTTCTTTCGCCGCGGCCGGCGAGTTGATCAACGAATCGAGCGACTCCGCCATTCCAGCGACGTCTCCGAATTCGTGCAGATAACCCGCTTCACCCAGGACTTCCGGGATCCCGCCGATGCGAAACGCGACGACGGGCTTTGCGAAAAACATCGTTTCGAGAATGCTGAGCCCGAAGCTTTCGTTCTCGGACGTGTAGAGCCCGGCATCGGATGCTGGCAGGAAATCCTCCACCACGGCCGCGTCTTCTTTCACGATGACGTTGTCGCGCAAACCGAGCTCGTCGACGAGGGCACGGAACGGACCGAACGGCGCCCCCGCCAGGACCAGCAGGCGAACGCGGTCGCGATGTGCGGTTGCTGCGATCGTGCGAAGCAAGAGATCGATTCGTTTCGTCGGTCGCAGGTTCGACATGTGCGCGACCAGAAGTTGGTTGTCGTCGACTCCGAGGTCGCGCCGGACTTGTTCGCGGTTCTTGTTTGGTTGGTTCGGCGTGAAAAAATTTGGAATGACGCTGATTTCGTCGCGCAGGCGAAATATCTCTTTGGTCTGTCGGCGCAAACTTTCGGAGACGGTCGTAACGGCATCCGAATGAATGAGAGCGTGCTCGATGGCGGTTTGATATTGCGGATTCGGACCGAGCAATGTCGTGTCGGTGCCATGTAACGTTGTGACGACTTTCGGCGCGGAGGTTCCGATCATTTCCGTGGCCAGAAACGCCGCGGTCGCGTGCGGGACAGCGTAGTGGACATGGAAAATATCCAGCCCCTCGGCTTTCCCGACCTCCGCCATTTTCACCGCGAGCGGCAACGTGTAATCGGGGCAGGGAAACACTGTCGCGTGACCGACTTCGACTTCGTGGAAATGAATTCGCGGCAAACCCAGATCGAGCCGGACGGGTTTGGCGTGGCTGAAAAAGTGGACGTGGTGTCCGCGCGCAGCCAATTCGGTTCCCAGCGCCGTCGCCAGGATCCCACTTCCACCGATAAGCGGAAAACAGGTGATCCCAATCTTGAGCGGCCGTTCCATCAGTCGCCAATATACGCGAGACCGGAATCGGAGATTTCGTCGCGTTCAACGAAGGTCACACCGGGCGCATCCGCTTCGTTCAGGTATTCGCGCTCACCGGCTCCGGCGACGTAATGCGTGCAATGGATCACCGACTGCATCCAGCGCAGCCGGGTGTCGCGGGTCGGGCTGATCTGAGTCGCATCGAATGATTGCGGGGGCAGTTCGATGTAGTTATCGCCGCCTTTGTGAAGAAGCAGTTTCCCGTCGCGATAACGCGCGCGAACGGTCTCGCCTTCCCAGGTCACGTCCACGAAATAGTCGTCGATCGCGCACGCGCGCTTCCGAAAGTCTGGATTGCCGGAACGCTCGACACGGATTCCGTCGAGTAAATCCATTCGGGAATACATTTCCTGGCAAAAATCGGCGGCATTATCGGCTTCGACCGATTTGAAATGCTCGACAAGATCCGACGCAACATAGTTCGGAAGCTGCCGGGCAACCTTCGCCTGCCACTCCGGCTCAAGGCGCTTCGCATAAAGCGGCGAAAATTGTTTCTGGATTTTGTTCGCGAAATGAAAATTGAACGAATGTTGATCGGCGGTCTGGCAATCGCGCAATACGGTTGTCGTTTCACGCGGATCGTGGTCGCTATCGTGAAAGAAGAAAACGATTTCGCCCCCGATTTCGCGCTGGAGACGGCGAGCCGTCACGATCTTCGAATAAAGAAATCGTTTTGGGAAAAAGCCGCACGGCTGCTGCCCGAAACAGATGATCGGCGCGCTCATTGTTCCGAGGGTAGGGACAGCGCGCTGCGCTGTCCGGACGTCGAAAAGTGCCGTCGCGGCGGACGGCGCAGCGCGCCGTCCCTACCACCGAAACTGATCGGGCTACGACGCGAGTGGAGAATCATTTCGGAAGAGCGTCGTCTGCAGAATCCAGGCGAAGAGGAGCACGGCGGCGCAGCCAATCAGGTTGTACCAGAGATAGCCGATGTTGGTCGTGAAGAAGAGCACGAGAACCATGGTCTGGGCGAGGACGGCGCCGAAGAAGACGGCGGAGCCACGGACGTTACGGAGAAAAAACGCGACGAGGAACAGGCCTAGGATGCTGCCGTAAAAAACGGAAGCCAGGATGTTGCCCGCCTCGATGAGGTTTTCGACCAGGCTGCAGAACGAAGCGACCGCGATTGTTATGATTCCCCATCCGAGCGTGAGCCAGCGCGTCGCAACGACGTAATGATGATCGGAAGCGCCCGGACGGAAGACGCGATAGAAATCGACCGCGGTTGTGGAACCGAGTGCGTTCAGGACTGCTGAAGTCGCCGACATTGTTGCGCAAAAGATGACCGCGACCAGCAGGCCGACGACTCCATGCGGCAGATGCTGAAGCACGAACGTGATGAAGACGTAATCGGAATCCTTGCTTTTGGGATTCGCGCCGGCTCGCTCGAGGACTTTTTTGGTTTCGTCGCGAATGGCACGAGCGCGCGAATCGAGTTGTTCGACAGCGGGGTCGTTCGGGGCGGTTTGCAAGAGCTGCCGTTTTCGGTTGAAAACGTCATCGAACTGCGACTGAAGCTCGTTCAATTTTGGCCCATAACCGTTCGCGATCGCGCGCTCGTAGCTGGGTTGATTAAAAAACATGGGCGGCTTTTCGAATTGGTAGAAGAGAAAGATCATCGCGCCGAGAAGCAGGATAAGAAATTGCAGTGGCACTTTTACGAGAGCGTTGAAAAGCAAACCGATCCGGGAAGCGCGGAGCGAATTTCCGGCGAGGTAACGCTGCACCTGCGATTGATCGGCGCCGAAGTAGGAGAGCGACAGAAAAAATCCGCCGAGGATGCCGGACCAAAAAGTGTAGCGCTTCGACGGGTCCATCGAGAAATCGACGGCCTGTAATTTTCCCATTCGACCGGCGATGTGGAGCGCGTCCGGAAAGGCGAGATCGGCCGGCAGGCGCGAGACCGCGATCCCGAAGGCCAAAGCCATCCCAACGAAAATGACGAGGATTTGATAACGCTGCGTCAGGCTGACGATCTTTGTCCCTCCGACAACCGTGTAGAGAATGATAAATCCGCCCGCGAGCCAGATAGTGAGATTCAAATCCCAGCCGAGCAGCGCGGAAAGGATGATGGCGGGCGCGTAAATCGTGATCCCGCCGGCGATGCCGCGCTGGATGAGGAAGAGGAACCCGCCAAGCAGCCGCGTTTTTTTGTCAAAGCGCTGCCCGAGATATTCGTAAGCGGTGAAAACTTTCAGCCGTTGATAGATTGGGACGAAAACGGCGCAGACCACTATGAGCGCGAATGGTTGGCCGAAATAATTTTGGATGAACCCGATCCCGCTTTCATAGGCCTGTCCGGGCATGGAAAGAAACGTGATCGGTCCGGCCTGGGTGGCGAGCACGGAGAGGCCGATGGTTCCCCAGCGAATCGTCCGGTCGCCCTTAAGGTATTCGCGAAGGTTCGGATGATTATAAGTTCGCCAAAGCCCGTAGAGCGGGATCGCGATGATCGTCGCTAAGAGAACGATGTAATCGACCCGGTTCACGAAAACCGGAGCGTGAAGGCGTAGAGTAACGCGACTTCAACCGCAAAGAGAACGATCGCGAACACGTAGGCCTTGCGCCAGGAAGAGAAGAACGGCGGATGCTCGTGCAGGCTCATCGTGCAATTGCTTCTGTAGCCGCCGCCCTGCGGGCGACGCCAAGGTGGGAGTGCCCCGAACTGGTCGCCGCCCAAAGGCGCCTCCCACATTCGCTTCGCACGGCGAAGCGGCTACAGAAGATGCCGCATCGCGTTCTCATTTCGCGTCGCGCAACGAAACCATGTTCGCGAAGAGGCGATAGGCGCCGGGAACTCCGGCGGGCAATTCGCGGAACCAATCGTAAACCGTGTAGATGAAATAACCCTGCCCTGATTTCGCTACGAGCAGGCCGCCGTCGAGTGGTTTCTCGCCGGGATCATTGCACGAAAGCAACGCGGCCCAGTTCGAGTCCCACTTTTCGGGGAAATAAAGTCCGCGCTCCTGGACCCAGCCTTTGAAATCGTCGGCGGTGATCCTGTTCGGCGTGTTCAAAACCGGATGCTCGGGCGAGAGAATGCGCACCTCGGCATTCTCATCGGTGACGCGATCTCGCGAAATCTCCAACGGGAAGGGACCGATCTGCTTTGTCTTCAAATCGGTGGTGTTGTACTGCGCCACGACCACGCCGCCCGCTTTTACATATTCGAGCAACTCCGTCTGCCACGAAGCGATGCGGTCCTGAGTGTTGTAAGCGCGAATTCCAAGGACCACGGCATCGAAGCGCTTCAGGTTTTCGGCTTTGATCTCCGGGCCATCGAGCACCTTCACGTCGTAACCGATTTGCTCCAGGCTCTGCGGAATGTCGTCGCCCGCACCGGGAATGTAACCGATCAGGTGACCTTTCGTCTTAATGTCGGCGCGAACGATTTTTGCCTCGGCGGCCGGCATCAAAGTGTGAGCGCCGATGTGCTGATACGAAATCCGTTCGCGGGCGAATGAGTAATCGCGCCCATCCGTGTTCACGATCGCGCGCAAGGTTCCCTGGCTCGCAGCGGCGGGCGCGTGAATGGTGAAAGTAGAGAAGGATTCGTTCTCCGCGGCTGGCAAGTCGATGGCGACTGAGGAAGGCTCAACCCGCCAGCCTTTGGGCGCCTCGAGCCGGAGCTGGCCTTTCACCGGCCCAGTCGAAGCGGTCACGCGGACCTGAATCGTCTTCGGTTTGTCATCGCCGAAAACGAAAACGGAATTCTGGAGATTAGCGAAGACCGGAGGCGCGATAACGAGATTCTCGTGAACCTCGCCGATAACGCGATCGACCGTGCGGTATTCTGTGTCCGCGAGGTAATGCAATTCCTGGTCGCCAACCCGCAGGCTCACTTCCATGGGAAACGGCGGCGGATTTTCCGCAAGGCCGATCAGCTTCTGGTCATCGACGGTATAAGTCCCGAGCGCTGGTGGCTTGCGCAGCCAATACGGCTGCGTTGACGCGACGTCCTTTGGTAACGTTGGCGAAAGATCTTTCGTGACGAATTGGTTTGGCGGCAGCGGAACGTCGAGTCGCAACTCCTCTCCGGAAACCGGCGCGCGCACCTCGAGCAATTGCACCGGGACGTTTGAGCGATTGATCGCTTCGAGCTTGATCGGCAGCGTCTGGCCAGGCGAAACGACAAAAGCAGTGGTTGAACTTTCGATGTGGAGCGCCAGACACGCCGCGATGAGCGTGTCGACTTCGGCGGCTTTCGTTGCAAACCAATTGTTCTTTGGAGGGACGCCCGCTGTGGCGTCCTTCGTTGGGGACGGGACAGCGCCCGTCCCTCCAAGGGCGACCAGCTCCTTTCGCAATTCCAACAGTTTCGGAACCGATGCTGCTGGATCGGCGGGCGAGAATCCCGTTAGCAGTTGCTTCACTTTCTCGGCAAGGATTTCCGACTTCTGAACGCGGCCCCAGCTCGTATCGATGCCGTCTAACAACGCGTCCTTCATCGGCGCGCCTTCGAGGAGTTTGAAATATTCTTTGCGCGCGCCGCGCCGTGGCGGACTGCCGACGCCCTGACTTTTGTGCATGCTCAGGGCCGAGGCGGCGATCTCGGTGAACGCTTTGCCCAATAACGGATTGAATCCACCGGCTTCGAGTGTTGCCAGACCGGCTGGATCGAACGGAATGTTTCGGTTCTGGAAAAAGAACGGCGAAGTGTTCCAGACGAGCCGGGTAGGTTTCCAGACTTCGACGTAGGCAAGTTGCTCCGGAAAACGTTTCGGATCAGCGGCCGCGGCAAAAGCTTCGCGCGCCAGGATCGCGGAAGCCGTGTGGTGGCCATGGGTTTTGTCGTCGTCGGGACTGAAACGCGTGATGATCACGTCGGGTTTCCATTTCCGGATCGTCCAGACGACGTCTGCCAGAATCTTTTCGCGGTCCCAAATCTTCAGGGTCTCCGCCGCGCTTTTCGAGAAACCGAAGTCGACAGCGCGGGTGAAGAACTGATGGGCGTGATCGATCTTGCGCGCGGCGAGAAGTTCGTGCGTGCGAATGAAGCCGAGCCGCTCGCCCAGCTCGGGCCCGATGAGGTTCTGCCCGCCGTCGCCGCGGGTGACGGAAAGATAAGCGGTGTCGTAGAGCGAACCGTTCGACCACAAGGCCATCAGGTTCGTGTTCTCATCGTCCGGATGGGCCGCGACGTAGAGGACGCGACCGAGGACATTCAGCTTCTGGAGCGCGAGCTGTATCTCGGCCGCGTTCATCGGCGCCGGAAAATTCGGCGGCGATGGTTCGACGGCACGAACGACGGCCGCGCTCATGAACAAAACGCCAAACGCGCGGCGAATAATTTTCGCAATCCCATTTCCCATGAGCGCTACACCCCTACGCGATTGGTTCAACCGCGTCGCTTATTTATTAATGTCCTGCTTCGCGTTCAACCGATCGATTAGCCCCTTGATCGCAGTCTTCTGCTGATCCGAGATGGCGACGGCTTGCGCTTTTTTCGCGTCTTCGGCGGCGCCGGCAAAATCACCGGCGGCCGACTTTACGCGCGCGTTTGAGAGATGAGCGAACGGCGTATCAGGATAGCGCTTGGCGACTTCCTTGAAGATGTCCATCGCCTCGGCATCGCGTTTTTCAGTCTGAAGTTGACGCGCGTAGGAGTAGAGTCCTTGCGCCGTTGTCTTCGTCAGCGCCTGTTCCCACGCCTTCTTCGCGTCGTCCGGCTTGTTCAGTGCCTTGAGGATTTCAGATTTCGTCGTCAAATTCTCGAAGCGCTCTTCGTTTTGGATCGAGGTGTTCACCCACTTCAGAGCCTCATCGAGATTGATCTTATGGGTGAGGCAAAAATGCGCCGCAGCATTTGCCGCCTGCCATTGGAATTGGGAAATGCCGCGCATCTGGCCGCGGATATTCGCGACCGTCGTGTCCGCACTGACCGCGAGCTTTACCGGCACGGCGAGCTTTTCCCACTTCATCGTCAGGGTCGCCGAATCTGGCTTCAGGTCCTCGAATTCGTATTCGAGCGCCTCCTCCATCTCAATCGGCCGCGGTTTCACCGTGACCCGGAGTGCGTCTTCTTTTTGGTCATAGGTGTAGCTGCCCCACGCGGTCGACATTTTGGAAAAGATGACGGTCCAGGTATCGGCGGTCGGAATCATGTGGATGCCGTAGGTTCCTTTCGGAAGCGGCTGGCCTTCGACGGTGATCGGGTCGCTCACATCGACGAGCGTGTTTTCATTCGCGCCGGCGCGCCAAACTTCGCCGAGCGGAACCAGGCCGCCCCAGATTTTACGACCGTTCACGAGGGGCCGATGATATGTCACTTTGATGTCGGTCAAAGCGATGCGTTGCTCGGTGACAGCGAGCTGACTGGCGTCCGGAAGGGTGAGATCAGCCCGGACAGAGGCCCCGAGCGCAAGAACTGCAAGCAGAATAGTGATGCGTTTCATAATCCATTAGTTTGAGTGCTTGGGGCGGAACACTTGAACTGCAACATGGCGATAAAAACAAGTGAGATTTTGTAATGAAAGGTGACGCTTCCCTTCGTCTCGGCGATTACGAGATCCATCGCGCCTGGGAAGGTTTCGCCAGCATTCGCCAGATTTCTTCGGGCGAGATCATGCATTCCCGAACCGATCCGATCCGGGAAGCGCGCGAGCTTTACGTCGAGCAATCGCGCCTCGCGGACCGGCTCCAATCGGAATCGCTGATCCTTTGGGACGTGGGTCTCGGCGCGGCGGCGAACGCGATCGCGGCGATTGAATCTTATGAGGAATCGTCGAGCACGCGGCCGTTCCGAATCGTTAGCTTTGAGAACGACCTGGATTCGTTGCGGCTCGCGTTGGCGAATCCGGAGAGCTTTCCCTATCTCCGCGTCGAAGCCGCGAACGCCATTGTGGCCGACGGGGAATGGAGGGATCGAGGTTTGCGCTGGAATCTGGTTCTCGGCGATTTCGTGGAACGAATGACTGGAGCACCGACGCCGGACGTTATTTTCTACGACATGTTCTCGACGAAGACTTCAGCGGAACTTTGGACCGCAGGAACTTTCCGGAAACTCTTCGGCATCTGTGCCGGAAGAGCAGTCGAACTTTTTACCTACACCTGCTCGACGGCGAACCGGGCCGCGCTTCTGGCCGCCGGATTCTTCATCGCGCGTGGTCGTAACGCTGGCGACAAGATCGAAACTACGATCGCGGTCACGCCAGCCGCTTTGGATGCCACGCGAAATCACAAACGCGATTGCCTTTCCCGCGATTGGCTCGCCAAATGGGAGCGCTCGGCCGCGAAATTTCCTTCCGACATTGCACCTAACGAGCGGTCGGCCTTCGAAAAAATGATTCGCGAACACGAACAATTCCGAAATTCGCCGGGCCCGGAACGTCTGCCATCCACGACATGAATTCGGAAAGACAGCGGGCTTGCTTCTGGTGCCGACGCTCGGCATAACTGGCGACCCGCCGCCACACGGATTGATGTGGCAGGCAAACAACAACCCAAAAAACAACAAAACCGAGGAAACATATGGCTGACGAACAATCAGGTAAGAAGCCCGAGAAAGAGGGCGGCAGTGGGGCAGAAAAAGGAGATGACGCGAGTGAAGCGGGCGGTCGCCGCCGGCACGCGCTCTACACCTGCTGGAATGATGGCGCGGGAAATTATGTCCACGCCAATTGGAGCTGGTTCACGTGCTGGCGTTGCGGCGCGTTGAACTACATGTAATCCGGTAGTTCGATTCATGGAGGCGCAGGAGTTGATTCTCCTGCGCCTCTGTTTTGTACGGGTTTCAGCGTCCCAAATTCGGAACGAATAATCCCGGGCGCGAGATCGGAACCAAAACTCATTTGGTTTGGTCGACACTGGCAACACTCTGTTTATCAGTGACTTAAAACTCTTCGCGAACTCCTGGCACGGGCTTTGCAATAGAGGCGGTCGTCAACCAATCCAACACCATGAAAAACGAAACTTACTCCGCCGAAGGATTCGAATCGACCTACGCGTTGCTCGTCCGCTCCGAAGAAAAGGAACGCGGCATTTTTGAGGGCGCGGTCTATTTCGCTGTGGTTGTGAGCGCGCTCTTTTCGATCTGGCAGTTCGCGGCGCAACCTGTCGCGCTCCCATTGAGCGCGGTCCACACGACTTCGATTTCGGAGACGGCGAAAACAATTCAGCGCGCCTAATTCACAACACAGTTCCACGACTACTGTGTTGCGACTAATCGCTACGATTCTGTTTGCGAGCGCCGCGCTTTGCCAGGCGGCGGAAAGTGTGGCCGGCCGCTGGGAAGGCATCGCGCAAATTCCCGGTAACGAGCTCAGACTCGTCATTGATCTGTCGGACGAAGGCGGCAAAGGCTGGACCGGTTCGATCATCGTCCCGGGTTTTAGCATCAAAGGCGCCGAGCTCACGGATCTCCACGTGCGCGGCGACGAGTTGGATTTTGCAATTAAAGGCGCGCTCAGTAACCCACGTTCCGGTCGCGCGGAATTGAAAGCGCATCTTACCGCCGACGGCCATCTCGCCGGTGATTTCAAACAAGGCGGAAACAGCGCGCCATTTGTTCTGAGGAAGACGGGTCCAGCGCAGGTTGATTTGCCGCCGCGAAGCAGCGTGGTCGCCAAAGATTTGGAGGGCGAATGGAAAGGCGACTACGAGATGCTGGGATACGCCCGCCACGTCACGATCAAATTTTCGAATCGCGCTGCCGAAAGCGCGCCGCTTGAGTTCACGATCGTCGGCAAAAAAGTAAACAGCGTGCCGGTCAGTCTCGTCACTCAGGACGGCGATTTCGTCACGGTAAAGTCGGAGGAGTTCGGCATCACCTTCGAAGGCCTGTTCTCGAAACAAGCCGGCGAGATTAAAGGGACGCTCAGCCAGGGGCCGATGGAAGCGCCGCTGGTTTTGCGGAAGACGCCATGATCGTTCCCCGCCTTATCATCGGATTGAGCGCGCTCCTTAGCGTGAACGCCCTCCAGGCGCAATCGATGTTCCGCGGCGATCCGGCGCATTCGGGAAGATCGACGTCGCAGGCGCCCCGGCAATTTCATCGGGTGAAATGGAAATTTCCGACGGGCGATCGAATCGTCTCTTCGCCGGTCTGGGAGAACAAGGTCCTCTACTTTGGCGGTGATGACGGGAACATCTACGCCGTCGATTCGGAAACGGGCCGGCAGATTTGGAAACGAACTACCGGCGGACCCGCGCCGTGCACTCCCGCGGTCACGAACGGAATCGTTTACGCGACAAGTTACGACGGAAAATTCTACGCGCTCGATGCGAACACGGGCGCGATTAAATGGAAGTTTGCGACAGAAGGCGAGCGTCGCTTCGAAGCGAAAGGAATCCACGGCCTTCTGCCCAAGAACCAGACGATTGCCGACCAGTTCGACGTTTTCCTTTCGAGTCCAGTCGTAGTGAA
This sequence comes from Chthoniobacterales bacterium, assembly GCA_036270255.1. GTDB lineage: Bacteria > Verrucomicrobiota > Verrucomicrobiia > Chthoniobacterales > UBA10450 > AV80. The sequence goes on along the minus strand of DATBCW010000042.1, from coordinate 10,352 downwards.
CGGCTTCGTTTTCTTCGGTAGCGGCGACGGGAATCTTTATGCGCTCGATGCAGTATCGGGCGATTTGAAGTGGAAATTCAAGACCGGCGACGTGATTCACGCGTCGCCGGCCTACGCAGATGGCGTCATCTTTTTCGGAAGCTGGGACAGTTATTTTTACGCGGTCGATGCGGCGACAGGGAAAGAGAAATGGCGGTTCCACGGCGGCGAAGATCCGCTGATTCATAACCAGGTCGGCTTTCAATCTTCCGCGGCGGTCGTTGACGGCGTCGTCTACGTCGGCTGCCGCGACTCGAATCTGTATGCGCTCGATGCGGCAACGGGAAAAGAGAAGTGGAAATTTTTTAACGAGCTCAGCTGGGTGATCGTGTCGCCCGCGGTTGTGGACGGCAAAGTGGTCTTCGCAACGTCCGACTCGAGTCTCTTCCATGTCGTCGATGCCGAGACGGGGAAAAGCCTGCTGAAGCAACAGGATAAGGCCTACATGTTTTCGTCACCGGTCATAGCCGGGGACGTCGTGGTGATGGGCGTTCTCAACGGCACGCTCCAGGCGCGCGACTTGAAGACGGCCGAGCCGCTGTGGGATTTTCAGACGGAAACGTCGAAGCAAAACAAGGGCTGGGTCCTCACGGCGGACCGCAAACTTAACGAGCCGTTTATTTTTACGTCGAGTTGGCGGGAAGCTCCGGTCGTCTCAACCGACCGGCAGTTCAACATTGGCGCGATCTTTTCGACACCGCTGGTCATGAACGGCGTCGTCTATTTCGGAAGCACAGATGGAAATCTTTACGCCATCGAATAGCCAACGTTCCGTCCTGAACAAAATTCGTCCGCAGCGGCGTTTGTTCAGCGGAGGCCGGCGTTTTCTGAATCCATTCCGGCCTCGACCTGCATCTCATTTTCACAGCGCTCCATACCGTCCAACACCAACCACGTCTTAATATGATCCTCGACACTTTTAGCCAGGATGTCCGCATCGGTTTGCGCATTCTCTTCAAGGAAAAAGCCTTTTGTCTGCTCGCTGTTCTGGTTCTCGCGCTCGGTATTGCCGGCGTGACGACCCAGTTCACCATCGTCAACGCTTTCGTTCTTCGGGGGTTCTCCTTCTCGCATCCCGAGCAGCTGATGAGCGTTGGCATCTTCGATCCCCAGGCCTCGTCGCAGCAGAATAATTTTGGACAGGGTTTTATCCCGACAGCGGCGGACTACGAAGATTTGAAGGCCGGCCAAAATTCGTTCGCCCTTACCGCGGGCTATCTCAACGGCTCGACTATCAACGTTAGCTACAAGAACAACCCGCAGCGCTATACCGGCGCTTACGTGACCGAGGATTTCTTCCGAATCGTCGGGGTCTCGCCCATCATGGGCCGCGACTTTACGGCAGACGACAACAAGCCCGGGGCCGAGAAAACAACGCTGCTTGGTTACGAAATCTGGAAGCGCGATTTCAGCGGGGATCCGAACATCGTCGGCCAATCGGTTCGAATTAACGGCAAGGCTGCGACCGTCATCGGAGTGATGCCGCAGAACTTTAAGTTCCCGATCTCGGAGGAACTTTGGGTGCCCCTCTACAACGAGTTTCCGTTTGTTCCTCGCGAAGATCCGCGCGCGAATAATTCCGCTCCCCAGATGATCGGCCGCCTGAAAGATGGCGTGTCGCTCGACCAGGTGAACGCCGAATTCTCCGGGCTGGCCAAACGAATGGCGAAGGACAATCCGAAGACGAACGAGCATCTGACCGCGGCCAAGGTTCAGCCGTTGCTTAATTCATTCACGGGACCGCAACTGCGCGGAACAGTTTACGCCATGCTCGGCGCGGTTCTGCTCGTTCTGGTGATTGCCTGCGTAAACGTGATGAATATGCAATTCGGTCGCGCTGCGTTGCGCGCGAAAGAACTGGCCATTCGCGGCGCGCTCGGAGCCACCCGCTGGCGTTTGGTTCGGCAGATGTTGACGGAAAGCTTTCTTCTCGCGGCGATGGGCGGAATCGTTGGCATTCTTTTCGCAGAATGGGCGGTTCGCCTTCTCGTTCGCACCACGAACGCGCTCCCGTTCCCGTTACCCTACTGGGTGCAATTCACGATCGACGGCAAAGTCCTCATCTTCACGCTCGCCATCGTGCTGGTCGCGACGCTGATCTCGGGATTTGTTCCAGCGTTATTGAGTGCGCGGGGCAACACCGCTGAGATGATGAAGGAAGGCGGACGCGGCAACAGCAGCCGCCTCGTGAACGTGATCACGCGCATTCTCGTGATCGGCCAGATTGCATTGACCGCGGCGCTGCTCATCATGGCGACGTTGCAGATCAAATCGATCCGCAATCAGACCACGCAGAATTACGGCTACGACGAGAACGCCGTTTACAGCGCGCGGATGGGATTAATGGAAGGCGATTACCCCACCGACGACGCGAAACACCAGTTCTTCGTTCGCGCTCTGCGCGCGCTTCGGAGCAATCCGGCCTTTGAAAGCGCAGCCATGACCGATCGCTTTCGGATGACCTTCGCGCCGGGCGGCCAATACGAAGTCGATGGCCAGACCTATGTGACGGACAAGGACCGACCACGCGGGCAAAACGAGTCCGTCTCGGACGGTTATTTCACCACCCTCGGGTTGAAGATGCTTGAGGGTCGCGATTTCACCATCGAAGACAGCGACACGAAACAGCCGGTGGCGATCGTGAATGCGAGCTTCGCGCACAAATATTTCGGGAACCAGAGTGCGCTCGGACATCAGGTGCGGCGTTTCAATCCCGTGCAGCAGGAGCCGTGGCGCACCATCGTCGGTGTCGCGCCCGACATGTTGATGCAGGGACCGTTCAACGCGCAATCGGACGGTATCGGGTTTTATGTCCCGCTGCTGGCGGGCACGCCCGCGGCCCAGTTCTGCACCATTGTGGTGCGACCGCATCCGGGAGCATCCGCCGCGAACATGGGCCCGGTCCTGAGCAAGGCGATTGCGGAACTCGATTCCAATCTGCCGACCTACTTCGCCGGAACGCCGGCGCGGTTGCACGATGAAATTCTTGGGGTGAATCGCCTGACCGCGAACCTGTTCACGATCTTCGGTGTCGTGGCCTTCGCGTTGTCCGCCGTCGGTCTCTATGGAGTGATGAGTTTCTCGGTGAACCAGCGCATCCCCGAGTTCGGAATCCGGATGGCACTGGGCGCGGACGCGAAACGGATTTTCCGAATGGTGATGCAACAAGGCGCATGGCAACTCGCGATCGGTCTGTTGATCGGCGGCGGCGCCGCTGCGCTCTTGCTCGGCGTCCTTCTCGCCAATGCATTGCAAAACATCCTGTTCAAAGTGAAGCCGCTCGATCCGACGATCTATCTCGTCGTCTCCGGGCTGCTCACGCTGGTCGCGGCTCTATCGTGTTTCGTCCCCGCTCGGCGTGCCACTCGCGTGAATCCGATGGTCGCGCTGCGAACAGAGTAACCGGAAGAAAAAAGGAACCCATATGATCCTCGATACATTCAGCCAGGATCTTCGAATCGGTCTGCGCGTTCTCTTCAAGGAGAAAACGTTTTGTATTCTCGCCGTCCTCGTCCTCGCGCTCGGCATCGGCGGGGCGATGACGCAGTTTGCGGTGGTCAACGCGATTGTGCTCCGCGGGTTTTCGTTTCCGCATCCGGAACAGCTGGTCAGCGTCGGGTTGATCGATCCGAAAGGAAGCGATCAGAACAACAACTTCGGCAACGGCAATATTCCCGCCGCGCAGGATTACGAAGATATCAAGGCGGCCCAGAAATCGTTCTCGATGATGGCCGGCTATCTTAACGGCTCGACCATCAACGTCACTTACAACAATAATCCGCAGCGCTACACCGGCGCCTACATCACCGACGAACTCTTCAAGATCATCGGCGTCTCACCGGCGATCGGTCGCGATTTTACCGCGGAAGATAACAAGCCGGGCTCGCCGAAGACCGCGATCCTCGGCGACAAAATCTGGCGGCGCGATTTCAATGCGGACCCCAGCGTAGTCGGCCAGAGCTGCGTCATTAACGGCAAAGCCGCGACGATCATCGGCGTCATGCCCCCGGGATTTGAGTTCCCGATTTCGGAGGAACTTTGGACCCCTCTCTATAATGAGTGGCCGCCAACGCCGCGCGGTGAACTTTTCCTCGGCGCGAACACTCGGGCGCCGGCGGTGATGGGCCGGCTGAAACCGGGCGTCACGCTCGACCAGGCGAACGCCGAGATGATCGCGATCGCCCGCAACATCGCGGCGGACAATCCGAAGACGAACCAGAACTTCACCTCGGCCGCTGTCCTGCCGTTGATCCGATTTTTCACTGGCGTCCAACTGCGACAGATCGTCTGGGCGATGCTCGGCGCGGTCATCGTCGTCCTGCTGATTGCGTGCGTGAACGTGATGAACATGCAGTTCGGTCGCGCGGCCTTGCGGGCGAAGGAGCTTGCCATTCGTGGTGCGCTGGGAGCGACACGCTGGCGGCTCGTCAGGCAAATGCTCACCGAAAGTCTGGTCGTCGCCGTCTTCGGTGCGATTGGAGGAACGTTGCTCGCGTTTTGGGGCACTGACATGTTCGATAAAGTGGTTAAGGCGGCGCCGTTTCCGCCGCCTTACTGGTGGAAATTTACGATCGACGGACGCGTGCTCGTGTTCACTCTCGCGCTCACGCTTGTTGCTACGATCGTTTCCGGTTCGTTGCCGGCGTTTTTTAGCTCGCGTGGCAACGCTGCTGAAGTCATGAAGGAAGGCGGCCGCGGCAACAGCAGTCGCCTCGTCAATGTGATCACGCGCATCCTTGTGGTCGCACAGATCGCGCTGACCGCCGCGTTGTTGATCGCCGCGACGTTGCAAATCAAGTCGATCCAGAACCAGACCAAGCTCGACTACGGCTATGACGAGAACGGTCTCTACGCCGCGCGACTCGCCCTGATGGAAGGCACGTATCCGACTGAAGACTCGCGCCGTAATTTCTTCACGAAGGCCGTGCGGGCGCTCCGCAACAACCCGCAGTTCGAAGCCGCGGCGATGACCGATCGTTTCCGCATGACCTTCGCGCCTAACGGGCAATACGAAGTCGATGGCCAGAATTACCTGACGGATCGCGATCGTCCGACCTGCAATTTCGAATCCGTTTCCGACGGTTACTTCAATACGCTCGGCCTGAAGATTCGCGAAGGCCGCGATTTCACCATCGAGGACAGCGACGCGAAACAACCGGTCGCGATCGTGAACGCGAGCTTCGCCCGAAAACATTGGGGCAACCAAAGCGCGATCGGGCATCAGCTGCGCATCTTCAATCCTGGCAAAGAACAGCCCTGGCGCACGATCGTTGGGGTCGTGCCCGACACGCTGATGCAGGGACCGTTCGACCAGAAGACAGAAGCGGCGGGTTTTTACATGCCGCTGCTCGGCGCCTCGCCCGCCACGCAATTCGCAACCGTGGTCGTTAGGCCGCGGGGCGGCCAGCGCGCGGACATCCTTGGCCCCGTTCTGAGCAAAGCCGTCGCCGAAATCGACTCAAACCTGCCCACGTATTTTCCCGGCACCCCCGCGCAGTTCCACGCCGACATCCTTTCCGGCAATCGCGTGATCGCGACGCTCTTCACCATCTTCGGCGTCGTCGCGTTCATCCTCTCCGGCGTGGGACTTTATGGCGTGATGAGTTTTTCGGTGAATCAGCGCACTCAGGAGTTCGGCATCCGGATGGCGCTCGGCGCCGACGCGAGACGGATTTTCCGGATGGTGATGCAACAGGGCGCCTGGCAGCTCGCGATCGGCTTGATTCTCGGGGTCGGCTCCGCCGCCCTCTTGCTCGGAGTCCTGGCTGCGGCCGCGCTTCAAAATATTCTGTTCAAGGTAAAGCCGCTCGATCCCACGATCTACCTTCTCGTCTCCGGCCTGCTCACGCTGGTCGCCGCTCTATCCTGTTTTGTCCCGGCTCGGCGCGCGACCCGCGTGAACCCGATGGTCGCGCTGCGGACGGAATAAGCCGGCACGCTTTAATCGTCGTCGTTCTTGAATAACTTGCCGGCTTTGTCGTTCACGAACACGTCGAAGACACAGAAGTAACGACTTGGATCGGGAAGGCCGGTAAGACTCGCGTGGTTTGTGACCAGCAGGCTCTGGGTCTTGTTGTTAAAGGCGATGTTTGCTGGATTCGTCCACGGCATGGGATTGTTGCCGGGATCTGCCGGATTCTGGGCCGGTCCGCTGTATTTTGTTTGCTCCGATCCATCGGAATTCAGGACGGAAATCTTGCTTGTCCCCGCGAGCGCGACGTAGAGCTCGCCCGATTTTCCAAACGCGATTCCGTCCGGGCCGGACCCGGTATCGGCGAAGTTGTAGGTGTGGAAAACGTGCAGGTCGGACAAGGCCGGATGATCGATCAACGGCAGGGTGTAGACATAGCCCGCGCCGCTGGCATCGAATGTCACCGTGAAATAAAGCTTCTCGCTTTTCTTATCCACGCGCACTCCGTTGGGACCAAACGGCCCGTCGATCGCGGCGTTCTGGAACCAGACCTGCGGGGCGCCACCACCGGGAGGGACGCGCCAGATCGTGGCCTGGAATGAATCGGTGACATAAAGGTAGCCGTTCTTGTCGAATGCGAGGTCGTTGATCAGGACCGGCGCAGGCGGGTTGAACGCGGAAGTAAACACCGGGAAGAACGGTGCGGCGTAGACGCTTTGCTCTCCGGTCTCGACATTGATTTTCACTATCCCCTGGCCTTCATCGACCACGTAGAGATTGTCGTCTTCACCGAATGCAATGCACGAGAGAGCGTTCAGCGGGCCGGTTTGCCCCTGCATCGTGATCGTTTTCACAAGTGCTCCGGTGTCCGCGTCGTAGGCAAAAATCTTGGACGGAACAAAGTTGCCGGGAACGCCGAATGCGGCGGGACCTGAAACATAGACAAGTCCATCATGGACCGCGATGCCCTCAGGGTATCCGGGCACCGCCGGAATGGGTGTGAGGACTTTGGAATCTCCGAGCGCGCGGGACGTGCCAGCGATGGCCCAAGGTGGCGCGACAAGAGCAAAGGCGCCTAACAAAAGCGAACACAGGACAGTGTATTTTGTTTTCATGTTCCGGGTTCTACGGTCGAGCGGGCGAGTATTGCCAACTAAAAATCAATCATTGCTGGCGATCCGGTCTGGCGATGACCGCGATCAGACATGCGTTACTTTTCGCGTGAAAAGATCGATTTACTTTTCCTGATCATCCAGACTAGCTGACACGAATCATCTGTATGCGCCCTGTTCTGCTCTGTCTCGCTCTTGTGATTGCCCCCGGGCCGTTGATCTTTGGCCAGGCTTCAGTCGAAGGTCGCGTTGAGTTGCCGAAAGCCAGATCGGCGCCGGTCATGGCAAAGCGCTACGAAGTGGTGACCTACGGCGGCGTGCTCGGAACCAATCCGCCGCTCGCAGTGGTTTATCTCGAAGGCTCATTCCCGAAACCGGCGAGTTTGCCCACGAAACAAGTCGCGCAAAAGGACCTTGCGTTTATCCCGGCGTTGTTGCCAGTGCAGGTCGGCACGAAAGTCGAATTTCCAAACCTGGAGAAGGACACGTATCACAACATCTTTTCTTATTCGCCCGCGAAACGTTTCGATCTCGGCCGCTATCGTCCGGATGAAAAGCCGGTGCCGTCCGAGACTTTCGATGTCGCAGGTCTGGTCACGCTGCGCTGCGACATTCACGAACATATGCGCGGCTTGATCCTTGTTTTGGCCACGCCGCATTTCGCGGTGACCGACGATACGGGCCATTTCAAACTGACCGGTTTGCCGGCCGGCCACTATACGTTGAAGGCCTGGGTCGATAGCCGAACGACTCGTGAGCATCCCATCGATTTGAAAAGCGGTTCGACTGCTCACGTCGATTTCCCCTGATCCCTTTGAGCGACGAAAGGAAATCGCCCGTTGCTAGTTTTCGCGCGAAACTCTCGATCGCGATGATGCTCGTCGTCGCGGGGCTGACCGCGACCGGGCTTTACTTCGCGCAACGCAACGCAACGACCACGCTGCAGCAGGATCTTCTGCGCGATTTCCAGGCAGACCTTGCCGCGTTACACAAGGTGGAGGAACTCCGTTACGCTGCCTTGGCCGAACGGTGCCGCACGCTCGTCGCGAAGCCGCGCATCCACGCGGCTCTCGAGGATAACGCTGTCGATCTTCTTTATCCGAGCGCCAGGGATGAGCTCCGCGACATCATGCAGAACCCCGCCAATCCCCAGCCGGATCAGCTTTCCGGGGTGCCGCACGCAAGCTTTTACCGTTTCCTCGATCACGCAGGCAAAGTGTTACCGCCGCCTAATCCAGCGGAGGTGGGCATTCTCGGCGCCGATGAGGAAGCGCAGCTCGCTCTGAAGGAGTTGCCGCAAACCGCGCAAATCGGTTATCTCCGGCGCGGCGTTCCGGCGGCGGACGCAACAATCGACGAGATCATCGCGCTTCCGATTTTTTCGACGGAGACCGGCGAGTTGATCGCGGCGCTGGTCATCGGCTTCAGGCCGCTGGAGGTCGCGCCAAAGGGTGGCGTTGAAGACATGTTTACCGGAATCTGGTTGAACCGCTGGCTGCATCTGCCGGGCCTCTCGGAGCCAGTCCGCGCAGCCGTCGACCAGGAGATGGATCGCTTTCTCGCCGCGAACGAGGCCGAACGCAGTTCCCGCATGTATATCGACGGCGATCTCTACCTGTTCTTTTTCAAGAAGCTCAATTCCGGTTCGGCTTACCCAGCCGTCTATGAAGTCGCGGTTCATCCATTGAAAATTGCGCTCGCGCGGCAGCATCGGCTGCGCTGGCAAATTCTGGGAGCCGGCGCGGTCCTGTTGCTGATTGGATTCATCGCGAGTCATCTTATTGCGAAACGTTTTTCCGCGCCGGTTGCAAAACTGGCGGTCGATTCCGAGGAGAACCGCGCCCGGCGCAAACGCGTCGAAGCCGCGCTTGCCTCGAAGCATGAAGAACTGCAACGCTCCACTCGTTTTTCCGCGGACGCGTCGCATCAGCTCAAAACGCCGGTCACGGTTCTGCGCGCCGGGATCGAAGAACTGCTGAGCCGCGAAGATCTCGAGCCAGGGGTGTACGACGAGCTTTCCGCGTTGCACCACCAGACCTATCGCCTTACCGGGGTCATCGACGATCTGCTCCTCTTATCGCGAATGGATGCCGGGCGCCTGAAGATCGAATTCGATTCGGTCGACCTGAGTCAGCTCGTTGAGGAATGGTTGGACGACCTGAATGCGTTGCCCGATCCGCTGGGACTGGCGGTTAGAACGGAAGTTCCCCGGGGGATCTCCATTTCAGGTGAACGGCGTTACGCTTCGCTCATTCTCCAAAACCTGCTCGAAAATGCGCGAAAGTACAATCGGTCCGGCGGAAGCATTCACATCACCGGGCGGGAAGAAAACAGCTCGGTTTATCTGACGGTTGGCAATAGCGGTCCGGCCATTCCTGTCGAAATGCAGCCTCACATTTTCGAGCGTTTTTCCCGCGGCGCGAACGGCGAGAAGATCGCCGGGCACGGGATCGGTTTGAATCTTGCGTGCGAATTAGCGCGACTTCACGGCGGCGAGTTGAACCTGGTTTCCTCGGATAACGAGTGGACGGAATTTGAAGTTCGCTTCCGCCCGGCGGAACAATCCGCTGCGAATTTTCCTCGGTCCGCATGAAACATTTCTGTTCCACCGCCGCCATCGCCTTCCTCGTCGTCGCGGCCTCGCCGGTTGTCGCGCAGGATTTTCTCGATCGTGTGGATGAAGCGCTGACCTTCACCGGATCCAACACAAACTTGCGCGCGCGCGTGAGCGGCACCCTCGATCTTGAGGGCTACGGGTTCAGCGGCCCCGCGCCCGGTCTCATCCGGACGACGAGCGACACGCTTTTCAATCCGCGGCTGAGTCTGTTCGTGGATGCGCAGCTTGGCCCGGTCGTTTACGTTTTCACGCAGACGCGGGTCGATCGCGGTTTCGATCCCACCGATCAAGGCGCGCAAATTCGACTCGATGAATACGCGGTGCGCGTCACGCCTTGGGAAGACGGCCGGTTCAATCTCCAGATCGGCCAGTTTTCCACCGTCATCGGCGACTGGGTCCCACGCCATCTCTCGTGGGACAATCCATTCATCAACGCGCCTTTGCCCTACGAAAATGTGACGGCGATCGAAGATAAATCCGCTCCCCTCGCGCTCTTCCCGAGCGTCGGCCCGCCCAATGAAAAGTACGAACACAATCCCGTCATCTGGGGGCCGAGCTACGCGACCGGCGTTTCGATCGCCGGTCGGATCGGAAAATTCGTTTATGCGGTGGAAATGAAAAACGCCTCGCTTTCCTCGCGACCAGAGTCGTGGCCGATCACGCTGATGAATTT
>DATBCW010000041.1:0-7643 GCA_036270255.1 Chthoniobacterales bacterium | reverse complement strand
GCCTGGACTTCCGATTACGGCTCGTCAGAGAACAAGGATGAGTTCGATGCGCTCGACAAATATTCGCCGCTTCATAACATTAAACCGGGAACGAAATACCCTCCCACGTTCGTCGTGACCGCCGACCACGATGACCGCGTTTTTCCCGGACACAGCTTCAAGTACACCGCCGCGCTGCAAGCCGCCCAGGCCGGACCCGCTCCCATTCTGATCCGGATCGAAACCCGCGCCGGCCACGGCGCCGGCAAACCGACCACCAAAATCATCGAAGAGACCACCGACCAGTGGGCGTTCCTCGTGAAAAGTCTCGGAATGAAGCTCCCATTCTAGCGTGCCTATCCCCCTGTCCCGCCAAGCCGATTTAGACGAAAGGTTTTCGTCTAGACCTCGTTAGATCGTGAAGCGATTCCTCGTTGCAGCAGTGCTGATAGCGTTCGCTGTTGTTGCGTTTCCAGCGGCGCGCAGCGCGGCCAGCCGACCGGACACTGACGAAAACGACAACAGAACCGTTCTGAACAAGCACAAGCTCGCATGTCTGGCTGTTGCTATTCATGAGATGGAGCGGCACGGTTGGTCATTCCGGAATTACCAAGTAGTTATCTGGGACATGGGTTCCTATTATGACATCGGGTTCATGGAAGATCCTCTGAACCTCGCAATTACGGGTGGACCGGGTCACTCATGGCACATTCGCAAGCGAGATCACAAAGTCATCGGCGGTCCGTGGGCCTATCGTTAATGCACACCAAACGATCTGACTGGGCGCATTGTTCACGGCAAGTAGCCGACTCTGACTGGCGTCACCTACGACCAGTGTAGCAGCGAGGCGAGCAAGCCGAGAACGCCGCCGGCAAGGATCACTGCGATGACGCTGACCTTCCAGCGGATCAGAGCGATGAGCGCGGCAATACCGAGGATAATCGCGAACCAGTCGAAGCCGCGATCGGGATGGATGACGTGGAGGGCGAACCAGACGGCGAGATTTAGGATCACGCCGACGACGGCGGCGGTGACAGCGGAAAGCGTCATCGCGATTTTCCGATTGTCGCGCAGTTGCTCGATGTGAGGGCCGCCGAGGAAAACCCAGAGGAAGCACGGCGTGAACGTGACCCAGGTCGTGATCAGCGCGCCGAGCGTCGCGGCGAGAAGCGGAGGCAAATTGCCGGGCTGATTCCACCCGCCCATGAAGCCGACAAATTGCAGCACCATGATGAGCGGGCCGGGAGTTGTTTCGGCCAGCCCAAGGCCATCCATCATCTGGCCGGGTTTAAGCCAATGGAAATGTTCGACGGCGCGTTGTGCGACGTAGGGCAGAACTGCGTAAGCGCCCCCAAAAGTCACGACGGCGGCCTTACTAAAAAAAACGCCCTCGCGAAAAACAGTTTGGCTGGGACCAAGAAGCACGGCGGCGAGCACGACTGGAATCCACCAAATCAGCAACCAGGTGATCGTCACTCGAATCGCTCTCGGGAATGAAGGCCGGGTGTGCGCGGGCGGCGCGTGTTCATCGTCGATCACCGATTGTCTAGTGTCGCTCGCATGGGCTGCAACGACATCGAACTTGGCTGGCGCGATTTTCCCGCCGAAAAAGCCGATCAATCCGGCAGCGATGATGATGACGGGAAAAGGCGCGCCGAAAAAGTAGATGGCGACGAAAGCCAGCGCCGCAATTGCCCAAAGTATTTCGTTCTTCAAAGCTTTGCGCCCGATGCGAAGCACGGCGGCGGCCACGATCGCGACCACGACCGGCTTAAGTCCGTAAAAAATGGCGGCGATCCAAGAGACGCTTCCGTACGCAGCGTAAATGAAACTCAGCGTCCAAAGGACAAAGATCGACGGTATGACGAAGAAGGCGCCAGCGACGACGCCACCCCACGTTTTGTGCAGAAGCCAGCCGACGTAAATGGCGAGCTGGGTTGCTTCAGGCCCGGGCAACAGCATGCAGTAATTCAGGGCATGGAGGAACCGCGATTGGCTGATCCACCGTTTCCGTTCCACCAGCTCAGTCTGCATGATGGCGATCTGGCCGGTCGGGCCGCCGAACGAGATGAACCCAAGCTTGATCCAAAAGCGAAACGCTTCGCCGAAGCTCGGTTTCGAGGCTGGAGAAGCGGCATTCATGCGGCGTTTCGTAGCTTCATTTACAATGGGCAACACGTATTGCACAGGAGAATTGTCTCGCGGGTCAGATCGGATTTTTGCCCGCGAATGGACGCGAATGTTCGCGAATTGGGAAAAGTTTATTTGTGCGCCCGGCCCTCTCTGGATTCGCGATCATTCGCGTTATTCGCGGGCCTCTTGAATCTCCGAAGATTTGGTCTGCCAAGCCGTAGCCTTGGAGCGCCAAGGCAAACGTCGATTACACGGTCCGCCTTCGCGTTGCTCCGGCGTGACAGACCTTCGCAGGTCGCTGCGCTCCAAGCGAAGGTCTGGAGCCTAGGGGATTCGAACCCCTGACCTCCTCAATGCCATTGAGGCGCTCTACCAACTGAGCTAAGACCCCGAAAGAACTGTCGATTTTCGATGGGCGATTGCCGATTTGCAACGGGTAATTCGACCGAACCTCGCTCGCCGCGATAAAACAGTCTGGAGTTGCTGCGGTCGCTCTCTGAAACTCCACCACAGTGTGAAGGGTAATCGATTTTATGTCATCGCGATTTCGGCCGTCGCAGCGCTTGGTGGTTTTCTCTTCGGGTTCGATAGCGGCGTCATCAATGGCACGGTGGACGCGCTCAACCGCTTTTTTCACACGTCGAACTTCGGTTCCGGATTCAACGTGGCCTCGATCCTACTCGGCTGCGCGATCGGCGCCTTCATTGCCGGAGGTCTCGCCGACAAACTCGGGCGCCGCGCGGTCCTGATCATCGCGGCGATTCTTTTTGTCTGGGCTTCCTGGGGCACGGGAATCGCGCACGGTTCCCTCGAGTTCGTCGCTTATCGAGTGATGGGCGGGCTCGCCGTCGGCGCTGCCAGCATTATTTGCCCGGCTTACATCAGCGAAATTGCGCCGGCCCGGATTCGCGGTCGCCTGGCTTCGTTACAGCAGCTCGCGATCGTCCTCGGATTGTTCTGCGCGTTCATGAGCAATTACCTGCTGGCCCGCGCGGCCCACACCGCGAGCGCGCCCTTTTGGCTGGGATTCAAGGCCTGGCAATGGATGTTCTGGGTTGAGATTATCCCCTCGGTAATTTTTCTTCTCGGATTGCTCCTCATTCCCGAGTCGCCGCGTTTTCTAGTTGCGGCTCGCAAGAGCGACGCGGCGCGCAAAGTTCTGACTCGCCTGGGCGAACCGAATGTCGACGTCAGATTGCGCGATATTCAGGAGAGTCTGGACCGCGGCCATAAACCGCGAATGAGCGATCTGTACGATTCGGTCACCCGGAAAATTCACCCGATCTTGTGGGTCGGCATCGGCTTGGCAACATTCCAGCAACTCGTCGGGATCAACGTCGTCTTTTATTATGGAGAAGTTCTCTGGCGGGCGGCGGGATTTTCCGAAAGCAACGCGCTCCTCCAAAACGTGATTAGCGGCACGGTCAACGTCGGCTCGACCTTCGTCGCCATTGCCTTAATCGATAAGGTGGGCCGCAAACCGCTCCTCATTTTCGGGTCCATCGGAATGGCGGTCGTGCTCGCCGTCATGGCGTGGATCTTCGCCTCGTCGCCGCTCGAGTCGCAGGGCAAACTCGCGATGACTGATTCGGCCGGTCTCGCGGCGCTGATTGCCGCGAACGCTTACATTTTTTGCTTCGGCGTTTCCTGGGGCCCGGTCATGTGGGTCATGCTCGGCGAAATGTTCCCGAACCAATTCCGCGGCGCCGCTCTTTCGGTGAGCGGCTTCGTCCAATGGATTTCGAACTTCGCCATCACCATGACGTTCCCGATTCTTCTCGGGTCTTTCGGACTCAGTGGCGCCTACAGCCTTTATGCCGTGTTTGCGGCGGTCTCGATCTGGTTTGTGACGAAACTGGTTCGAGAGACGAAAGGCAAGACGCTCGAAGATATGTAGGGTTGGAACGGGGCCGAATCCCCTGAACCTCACTGCGCCACTATTGAGATATTGGCGCGCGCCGCCGAATCAACGACCGCATCTTTGTCGAGCAGAAGAGTCCGGCCCGCTTCGACCGCAATGACGCGGAGGTTAGCTTCAACGGCGACCTCGATTGTCGCGAGGCCAATCACCGGCACGTCAAAGCGCATGTCCTGGGTCGGTTTCGCGACCTTCACCATGATCGCGTTCTTGCCCCCGAGCGCGCCGCCGCGTTTGATCGCTTCGTTCGTGCCTTCGAATCCTTCCACGGCCAGAACGGTGCCGTTTTTCACCAAGACTGTTTGACCAATGTCGAGCCGGCTCACTTCCCGCGCGATTTCGAACCCGAATGTCACGTCCTCTTCTTCGCGCTGGCTCAATTTCCGGCCGGCGATCAATCCCTCCGGTGCCAGGCAATCTTCGAGAAACGACGTCGCCGGAAGAAGAGTAATTCCAGCGCGACCAAGTTCATCCCCGATCGCAGCGAAAATCGATTCGGCGTTGCGCCGCTTCAAACGAGCGAGCAGAAGAAGCGTTTTCCAATCAGGCCGCAAATCGAAGAGATTTTTCGGCGCGATCTGACCAGCCATGATCGCTTCCGAAACGCCGGCGTTGCTGAAAAAGGAAATCAGCTTTCCGAGTTGGCCGACGCGCATCCACTGGATTTCGTCCACCTTGCCAGCGAGACGCTCGTCAGTTTCATCGGTGAAAGCCGCCGCAACGATCCGTTTCACGCCAGCGCGCCGGGCTGCATCTGCCAGCAGCCGCGGATAAACGCCGTTGCCCGCAATGATCCCGACCGTGTCTGAAGTCGCCACGCTAGCTGCGTCGCCGGCGCTTCACGTGCAATTGGGCCAGCGCTTTCTGGAGTGACGCCTGGACGGCCGCGACCTCTTCCGCGCCGAGATCGTCCTTCATCGCGGCTTTCGCGCGCGCGACCGCGGCCTCCGCAGCGGATTCGTCGATGACAGCCGGCTCCAGCGCCATATCGGTCAGAACCGAAACCGTCGAGGCGGTGATTTCGACGAAGCCTTCGCCGATAGCGAGAAAAGTTTCCCTGCCGCCCTTGAGAACCCGCAGCTCGCCCGGATTCAACGTCGTTAGCAGCGGAACGTGATTCGGATAAACGCCGAGCTCACCCTCCAAGCCCGGGAGCGTTACCATCTCTACGTCCTCCGAGTATGCCGTTTTTTCCGGCGTGACGATTTCGAGCTTCAACGTTCCGGCCATAAGTGAAAGTTAAATTGTTAAAAGAGTTACAAGGTTACAACGAAATCGGCCTTCACTATGTAACGATGTAACATTTTTAGCTTTGCTCTTCCTTAATCATGTCGATTCCGCCCTTCATGTAGAAGTTCTGCTCCGGAACTTCGTCATGTTTGCCCTCGAGGATTTCTTTAAATCCGCGGACGGTCTCGGCAATCGAAACGTATTCGCCCTTGGTGCCGGTAAAGACTTCGGCGACGTGGAACGGCTGGCTGAGGAAACGCTGGATTTTTCGGGCCCGGAAAACCGTAAGCTTGTCGTCAGGGCTCAACTCGTCCATGCCGAGAATGGCGATGATGTCCTGCAAGTCCTTATAACGCTGCAACACTTTCTGGACGCCACGCGCAACGGCATAGTGTTCTTCGCCGACAACGTCCGGTGCGAGCGATTTCGAAGTCGAGGCCAGCGGATCGACGGCCGGATAGATGCCAAGCTCAGCGATCGAGCGTTCGAGTACGATCGTGGAATCCAAGTGCGCGAAGGTGTTCGCCGGTGCCGGGTCGGTCAGATCGTCCGCCGGGACGTAGACAGCCTGGACGGACGTAATCGAACCTTTTTTGGTGGAAGTGATGCGCTCCTGAAGGTCGCCCATTTCAGCTGCAAGCGTTGGCTGATAACCCACGGCCGACGGAGTTCGTCCCAGCAACGCGGACACTTCGGAGCCCGCTTGGGAGAATCGGAAAATGTTGTCGATGAACAACAAAACGTCCTGGTTGCGTTCGTCGCGGAAATACTCCGTCATCGCCAAAGCGGAAAGCGCCACCCGGAGCCGGGCGCCCGGAGGCTCGTTCATCTGGCCGTACACCAGCGCCACCTTCGATTTGCTGAGGTCCTTCTGATCAATGACCCCCGCCTCGCTCATTTCCGTGT
Source organism: Chthoniobacterales bacterium (assembly GCA_036270255.1). GTDB lineage: Bacteria > Verrucomicrobiota > Verrucomicrobiia > Chthoniobacterales > UBA10450 > AV80. The sequence goes on along the minus strand of DATBCW010000041.1, from coordinate 1,477 downwards.
AAAGATCGTTCCCCTCACGAGTCCGCTCGCCGACTCCTGCGAACACCGAGAACCCACCGTGGCCCTTCGCGATGTTGTTGATGAGTTCCAGAATGACGACGGTCTTGCCGACGCCCGCGCCGCCGAACGCGCCCACTTTTCCGCCCTTCGTGAACGGGCAGATTAAATCGATGACTTTGATGCCGGTCTCAAGGATCGTCGAACCAGTATCCTGGTCGGTGAGGTCAGGGGCTTTGCGGTGAATCGGATAACGTTTCGTGAAGCTAACCGGCCCGCGATTATCGACGGGATCGCCGGTAACGTTGAAGACGCGGCCGAGAGTCCCCTCGCCCACCGGCACAGTGATCGGTCCACCGGTGTCATTCACCGCCATCCCGCGCTTCAAACCTTCGGTGGACGACATCGCAATCGAGCGGACCCAGTTTTCGCCAAGATGCTGTTGAACTTCGAGGGTCAGTTTGGTCGGGTTGCCATTCACTTCGTACTCGATTTCAAGTGCGTTGTAGATCCGCGGCAGTTTCGCCTCGCCGCCAAATTCCACGTCCACCACGGGACCGATGACCTGAACGATATTTCCTTTATTCATAATTCTGTTAACCGCCGACCGCCATCTGAGCCGTCGCGATTTCGAGCAGCTCGGTCGTGATGCTGGCCTGGCGCATCTTGTTGTATTCGAGAGTGAGATCCTTGATGAATTGCTTCGCGTTATCCGTCGCGTTCTTCATCGCCACCATCCGCGAGCTGTGCTCGGACGCGCGCGCATCGAGCACCATTTGGTAAACCTGAAAGTGCACGTAATACGGCAGCATGATGTCGAGCACGGCTTCCGGAGTTGGTTCGAAGAGATACCCGAGCATCGGGTCCGCGCTTCCTTCGGTCGGTTCCGGAAGATCGAACGGCGAAATCGGCAGCAATGTCCGCACGAGCGGCTTCTGGTTGATCGTATTGATGAAATGCGTAAAGAGCACCGAAACCTTGTCGACTTCGCCGTTCAGAAATTTTTCGAGACAAAACTTGGCGATATCCTTGGTCTCGGTAAACGCCGGAGCGTCCTTGAGCGGAAAATCGGCGATCAATTCGCGCTTTGTCCGGACGATGAACTGTCGCCCCTTCGCCCCCGAGCTCACATAGACCGTCTTTTCGGCCTCGAACTTTACCGCTTCGCGAAACAGATTCGTGTTCAGTGCGCCGGCCAGACCCTTGTCAGTACTCAAGACAAGGACGAGCTCCTTCTTCACCTCGCGCACTTGGAGCAGCGGATGCAGCTTGTGGTCCGTGCGCTGTTGCAGCGAAACGAGAACGCGATTCATCAGGCTGGAATACGGGCGACCCGCCAGCGCACCCATCTGCGCCTTGCGCATTTTCGACGCCGCCACCATCTGCAACGCCTTCGTGATCTGCGAGGTATTGCGGATCGATTTTATCCGCCGCCGTATGTCTTGCGTATTGGCCATCTAAATTCTCAGATTATTGCCAG
>DATBCW010000040.1:0-13283 GCA_036270255.1 Chthoniobacterales bacterium | reverse complement strand
CGGCCATAGACCTGCATTTTCCGGCGCTTCGCCTCGGCCTGGTTCTGCGTCGCCGTTTCGTCGTACGGGACCCACAACTTTGGCGAATGCTGGTCCTGTCCCTGGCGCGCTGCCGGCAGATGAAACTCGGGCGGGAGCACGCCGACGATCGTGTACACGAGATCGTTCAGCGTGAGCGTCTGCCCGATCACATTCTGTTGGCCGCCGAAATGGCTCCGGTAAAACGCGTCCGTGATGACCGCTACGCGAGTCTTCGACGGATCGGTCGCCGCCGAATCGAAGCTCGTGCCGGTCGCCGGTTTCACGCCGAAGAGCGTGAAGATGTTCGGCGAAGCGCGCGCGCCTTCGATTCGTTCCGGTTCCGGACCACTCGTTAGGTTGAAGTTCGCGTCCTCAAATCCCGCGATCCCTTCGAACTGTGTCGCCCGCCGCTGCCACTCGAGAAAATTCATGTAAGCCGACGGCACCCGCTCACCGATCGATCCGCCCAGCGCCGGATTTTTTTCCCAGATCATCACGACTCGTTCCGAATCGCGCAGCGGCAGCGAACGGAGCAGAACGGCATCAACCACACTGAAGACCGCCGCATTCGCGCCGACGCCGAGTGCGAGAACCGCGATCGTCGTAAGCGCGAATCCCGGCGATCTCCGCAGCATCCGAAGCCCGAAGCGCAGATCAGCGAGGAGCTCTTTCATTGCGTCCAATTCTTCAATCGCATCTCAACCCACGCGAGAACGTTCTTTGATGGTCGTGTCATGCACCTGTCCGTAGCGCTTGTTCTGCGCGGTCATCTTCAGAAAATAGCGTAAGCGCGCCGCGAAAATTTCCGGACGTTGCCGCGACATATCGAGCCAGCCAATCCGGACCCGCTGATACCATTTCGGAAAACGCTGAAAATTTTTCCAGACCTTCGGGTCTCGCTTCAGTTCCCGAACGATATCCGGCGGCAGAACAAATTTCTCGCTCATCCGGCCGCGGATTTTTTCCATTCCGGCCGGCGTCATCAAACCGGCGCGGATCAATCGGCGGACGCGTTCCTTGTTCGTCTCCGAAAGCTGGCTCTTCGCGCTCCGGCGCGGACTGAATCGTTGCGCAAAATGATTTTCGTCGATCGATTTCATGACGCCGTCGATCCAGCCGAAGCAGAGCGCTTCCTCGACCGCGTCGCTGTACGGAACCCGTGCTTTGCCGCTTTTCTTCGTCGCGTAAACCAGCCAGATCTCTTTCTTCCGGGCGTGATTTTTCTCGAGCCAGGCGCGCCAGGATTTTCGCGTTGTCACGCGCAACGTTTGGCCGATGTTCACGGCGTTATCTCGCCGCATCCAGCGATTGGAGCGCAAGCGAATTTAAAAAGGTGAACGACGAAGATTCGGAACCGATCGATCCCGCGGAGCTGGCGGCGATCGATCCGACCGGCGGGTTAGACGATCTGCTCATTTTCGGCAGTCCGGAGACGCGCCGCCGGTTTCTGAAACAAGTAGCCGGGACGAGCGCAGCCATCAGTCTCGGACCATCGCTCATGGGATTTGGATCCGCGGAAGCGGCCGAGAACGCGCCCGGCACTGCGATTACGCCCGCTAAAGTCACGCTGAAGGTCAATGGCAAGGAGCACGCGCTCGACATCGATCCGCGGACCACGCTGCTTGATGCGCTCCGGGAGCATTTGCAACTCACGGGCTCGAAGAAAGGTTGCGACCACGGCCAATGCGGCGCGTGCACGGTCCTCATAAACGGCCGGCGGATTAATTCGTGTCTGAGCCTCGCGCTCGTGCACGAAGGCGACGAGATCACGACGATCGAAGGGCTGGCGAACGGCGAACAGTTGCATCCGGTCCAGGCTGCCTTTCTGGAGCACGATGGATTTCAATGCGGCTATTGCACGCCGGGTCAGATTTGTTCGGCGGTGGCGTGCATCGCGGAAGGGCACGCGAAATCGGACGCCGATATTCGCGAATGGATGAGCGGCAATCTCTGCCGTTGCGGCGCGTATCCGAACATTGTCGCCGCGGTTAAAGAAGCGGAGAGCAAGACGCCGGCGAAAAACACATGAATCCGTTTTTCTACTCGAGGGCAAACGATACGGCTGGCGCGGTGAGCGCGATCGCGGCCAAGCCACGCACGAAATTCCTCGGGGGCGGGACGAACTTGATCGACCTCATGAAGATGGGCGTCGAGACGCCGGCGCAACTGGTCGACATCACCCGGCTCCCGATGGCGCAGATCGAGGAATTGCCAGACGGCAAAGGCGTTCGAATTGGCGCATTGGCCCGGAATTCAGACGTCGCGGAGCATGCGCTGATTCGCGAGCGTTATCCTGTTCTCAGTCAGGCGCTGCTGGCCGGTGCCAGCCCGCAGTTGCGGAACATGGCGACGGTCGGTGGCAACCTGATGCAGCGGACGCGCTGCTATTATTTTTACGACCCGGCGTTTCCGCAGTGCAACAAACGGAATCCCGGCAGCGGTTGCGGCGCACTGAAAGGATACAATCGCATCCACGCCATCATCGGACACAGCGAGCAATGCATCGCGACGAACCCGAGCGACATGAATGTCGCGCTCGCGGCGCTGGAAGCCGTCGTGCGGGCTCAGGGACCGAACGGCGAGCGCGAAATTCCGTTCGCGGACTTTCATCGGCTGCCCGGCACGACACCGAACGTCGATACCAATTTGAAAGAGGACGAATTGATTACGGCCGTCGATCTGCCAGCGATTCCTTTCGCAACGCGCTCGCATTATTTGAAAATCCGCGATCGAGCAAGCTATGCGTTTGCGATCGTGAGCGTGGCGGCCGCGCTGGAAATCGACGCGAGTAAAAAAATCACAGCGGCGCGAATCGCGCTGGGTGGCGTGGCGCACAAACCGTGGCGCGCCCAGAAAGCAGAGCAGCAGTTAGTTGGTCAGAGCGCGGACGAAAAGACTTTCCAGGCCGCTGCGGAAGCAGAACTGGCAGCGGCGAAAGGTTTCGCGCACAACGAATTCAAAATCGAGCTGGCGAAGCGCAGCATCGTCCGGGCGTTGAGCACGGTAGCGGGGATGACGTCATGAGCGCCGCGACCATGGGGCCACCGCGGAGCCGGGTGGACGGCCGGTTGAAGGTCACCGGCGCGGCGAAGTACGCGGTCGAATTCACGGCGCCAAAATGCGCCTACGGCTGGACCGTCGAGAGCAATATCGCCAAGGGAAAAATCACGGCGATCGATACCAAGGCGGCGCAGGCCATCCCCGGAGTGCTGGCAGTATTGACCCATCTCAACATGCCGAAATTCCAGAGCCCGGCGAAAAAAGAAGAAGGCGGCGGGGGGAGCGGTATCCGGAATGAAGATCGTTTTCCGTTGAGCGACGACGGCGTTCATTACGCAGGCCAATATGTTGCGCTCGTCGTCGCGGAAACGATCGAGCAGGCGCGCCACGCCGCCTCGCTGGTGAAAGTGAGTTACACGCCTGAAGAACCGCTCCTCACCATGGAAGCAGCGGTGAAAAAAGCGGAGCAGCCGAAGAAAAATCGCGACGAGAAAGTCCAGATCAAGAAGGGCGACGTGGACGCCGCCTTCAAAGATTCAGGCCTGGTGAAGATCGAGCAGACCTACATCACGCCAACTGAGACGCATAACCCGATCGAAATGTCAGGAACGATCGCACATTGGGAGAGCGACAAGAAACTGACGCTCTATGACGCGACGCAATTCGTGAAAGGCGTGCAGAATATTCTCGCGCGCTCTTTTGGACTGGAGCTGGAGAATGTGCGGATCATTTGTCCGTTTGTGGGCGGCGCGTTTGGATGCAAGGGCGCGGTCTGGATGCACATTCTGCTCGCAGCGATGGGCGCGAAGGTCGCGGGCGTGCCAGTGAAAATGCATGTGACGCGCCGAAACATGTTTGTCGGCGCCGGACATCGCACGCCGACCCGGCAGACGCTCTCGCTTGCCGCGACGCGGGACGGAAAACTTCAGGCGATCAAGCACGTGAGCGAAACGCTTACTTCACCGGTGGGCGAATTTACTGAATCGTGCGGCTCACGTTCGACCGGAATGATGTATGAAAGCCCGTCGATCCGGGTCGAGGAAACGGTTTATCCGGTGAACGTCTCCACGCCGACGTTCATGCGCGCGCCGGGCGAATGCCCAGGCACTTACGCGCTGGAATGCGCGATGGATGAACTGGCAATCGCGCTGAAGATGGATCCGGTCGCGTTGCGTCTGGCGAATCACGCCGACAATCATCCGACGAAAAATATTCCGTTCAGCGCCAAGCATCTCAAGGAAGCGTACGAGCTCGGCGCCGAGAAATTTGGCTGGGCGAAGCGGAATCCCGAACCGCGTTCGATGCGTGACGGCGATCTGCTCGTCGGCTGGGGAATGGCAACGGCGACTTATCCCGCGCACAAAATGAGCGCCGCGGCGAAAGTGATTTTGCGCGCTGACAACTCAGCCACGGTCCAATGCGCGACGCACGATCTCGGCACCGGCGCTTACACCGCGTTCACTCAAATATCGTCGGAGCAACTCGGCGTTCCTTTCGAGAAAGTCACGTTCGAGCTGGGCAAATCCGATTTTCCGTTTGGCCCCGTCGCCGGCGGTTCGAATTCGACCGGCACAGTTGGTACCGCCATTCACGAAGCCGCCGTTCTTCTCCACAAGGCGCTCGCGGAATTGGCCGTGAAAGATTCCAAGTCGCCGCTCTACAACGCAAAGCTCGACGATATCGCGCTGGTCAGCGAAGGCCGGATCGGCATCGTGACCGACCAGACAAAGTCCGACAGCTTCACCGACATCATGCGCCGCGCTGGTAAAGATGTGGTCGAAGTTCAGAGTAAAGAAACGCCGCCGGAGCAGAGCAAGACGAACGCGTTTCAGTCGTGGGGCGCGCATTTCTGCGAAGTGAAAATCGATCCGCTCCTCCCGCGAGTCCAGGTGACGCGAGTCGTGAGCGTGATGAACTGCGGCCGGATCGTAAGCGCGAAGACCGCGCGGAGCCAGATCATCGGCGGCGTAACCATGGGAATCGGGATGGCGTTAATGGAGGAGACTTCCTACGACCCGGCGACCGGTTTGCCGGTCACTCGGAACCTCGCCGATTACCATGTGCCGACGAATGCCGACGTTCCCGAGATCGATGTCTCGTTCGTCGGCGAACCAGACTTCAAGTTCAATCCGATCGGCGCGCGGGGCATGGGCGAGATCGGGATCACCGGCATTGCGGCCGCGATTGCGAACGCCGTTTATCACGCAACTGGGAAACGCATTCGCGACTTGCCAATTACGCCGGATAAGTTGATTTAGTTCAACGAAAGGGCGACCGCCTCATCGCTCCCTGGGTCGCCATGAGCGAAATCGCCATTACCGTCAACGGCGCGAAACGCGTCGTGAACGTCGAGGAAGACACGCCACTCGTCTGGGTGTTGCGCGACACGCTTTCGCTGACGGGCACGAAGTTTGGTTGCGGCGTCGGCGTCTGCGGTTCGTGCACTGTGCTCGAGAACGGGAAAGCCGTTCGTTCTTGTCAGATCGCGGCGAAAGACGCCAAAGCGCGGAGCTTCGTGACCATCGAAGGATTGTCGGCCGGTGCGAGTCATCCCTGTCAGCGCGCGTGGCTGGAGGAAGACGTTGCGCAATGCGGCTACTGCCAGCCGGGAATGATCCTGACCGCGTGCAGTCTCCTGCGCGATCATCCGGCTCCGACCGACGCGGAGATCGATAACGCGATGTCTGATTCCGTGTGCCGATGCGGAACTTATCCGCGGATGCGGAAAGCGATCCGGCGAGCGGCGACGTTGATGCGGGAGAAGAAGTCATGATCGCGTCGCGCCGAACTTTTCTGAAAACCGCGGCGCTGAGCGGAGCGGCGCTTATTATCGGATTCGATAATCGGCGGTTGTTTGGCGCGGAGAAAAACGACGCAGCGCCATTCAAACCGAATGGTTGGGTGCGAATTTACGGCGATGGCGCGGTCACGTTGACGATTAGCAAATCCGAGATGGGCCAGGGCGTGCGCACTTCGCTCGCCATGATTCTGGCGGACGAGCTCGGCGCCGACTGGGCGCGGATCAAGATCGTGCAAGCATCACCGAGCGCGGAATTCAGCGATCTCGGCACGGGTGGAAGCGGTAGCATGGAAGATGGTTGGGTCCTGCGGCGGGCGGCAGCAGCCGCGCGCGCGATGCTCACAGCGGCAGCGGCGAGTCGCTGGAAAGTTTCGCCTAACGAGTGCAAGACGGAACACGGCGCCGTGGTGCACGCGGCGAGTAGTCGACGGCTCGAATTCGGCGCGTTGGTTGGCGACGCGGCGAAGCTGCCGGTCCCGAAAGATACGCCACTCAAGACGCCCGCCGATTTCAAAATCATCGGGCAACGGACCGCGCGCCTTGATGGGCGCGACATCTTGACCGGTCGCGCGCATTACGGCATCGACGCCAAAACTCCGGGAATGCTTTACGCGTCAGTCGAGCGTCCCGCCTTTCGCGGAGCGAAGCCGAAGACGATGAATGAAAGGGCGGCGAAAGCGGTTCGGGGCGTGCGGACCATTGTGCAAAGCGAGCGCGGCATCGCGGTCGTGGCGGAGAATACCTGGGCAGCACTCAAAGGTCGAGCGGCCCTCGCGGTCGAGTGGACCGATCCGCCTCCCGACGCGTTCGATTCCGATGCGCACGCGAAGAAATTGGAAGAAGCGGCCCGCCGGCCGGCGAACATTACCCGCAAAGAAGAACCGCCCGCGGATACGGCGCCGATTTCGCGCACGATCGAAGCGATTTATTCCTACCCATTCTACGCGCACGCGCCGGTCGAGACGATGAACTGCGTCGCTGATGTGCGAGATGATCGCTGCACGATTTGGGCGCCGACCCAGGCGCCGAATCGTTTGCAGAAGCAAGTAGCCACCTTGCTCGGTGTGTCGCCGGAAAAAGTCGAGGTCAACGTGACTTTGATCGGCGGCGGATTTGGCCGGCGGCTGGCAGTCGATTACGCGCTCGAAGCGGCTGAGATTTCGCGTGCAGCAAAAGCGCCGGTGCAAGTCCTTTGGTCGCGACCGGACGACATGAAGCACGGCCATTTTCAGGCGGCCTCCGCGCATTTTCTTTCCGCAGGATTAGACGCGCAAAACAAGCCGGTCGCCTGGAAACACACGAAGGCGGGCTCGTTTCATAATCTCTCGACCATCGGCGCGGACACGCGGCGGGACGCGGCATTTTATCGCGGTTATTCGTGGGGCGTTTACGATTTTCCCTATGCAGTGGCGGCGATTGAGACCGGTTACGTGCCGGTCGACCTTCCGGTTTTGCACGGCCCATGGCGCGCCGTGTTTGCCCCTTCAAGCATTTTCGCGCGCGAATCGTTCATCGACGAAGTCGCGCGTGAATGCGGCGCTGATCCGCTCGCGTTTCGTCTCCAACTCTTGCAAGGCCCCGACGCGTTCAAAGTCGGGAACGAAACTTACGATCGCCGTCCGCTTCGCCGCGTGCTCGAGACTGTTCGCGACAAATCCGAGTGGACGAAAAAAAGCGGGGAGGGACATGGTCGCGGCGTCGCCTGCAACATCTACGATGGCCGGACACACATCGCCTACGTGGTCGATATCGCGGTCGATGGAAGTGGCAACGTCAAAGTGGAGCGCGTAGTGGCCGCGGTGGATTGCGGATTGGTTGTCAATCCGATCGGTGTCGAGCAGCAGATCGAAGGCGGCATCATTTGGGGGATCTCTTCCGCGCTAGGCGGACACATCACTTTTAAGAACGGCGCGGCCGAGCAATCGACTTACGCTGATTTCGCGGTCGCTCGGATGAAGGACGCGCCGGAAATAGAAGTGCACATCGTTCCGAGCGATCGCCAGGAGCCGTCGGGAATGGGCGAGCCGCCCGTGCCGCCGATTGTGCCTGCAATCGTGAACGCGATTTTCGCCGCGACTGGAAAACGAATTCGCCGTTTGCCAATTCGGGCCGAAGATTTGAAAGCGTAACGCATGAGGGAGATCCGGGACATTCTTCGATTCTTTGAGCTGCACTCCGGTGAAGCGATCGCCTTGGCGACGCTCGTCACCGCGCGCGGATCGAGTTATCGCCGGCCGGGCGCGCGGATGTTGATTTGTGGCGATGGAACCACGGCGGGCTCGCTCAGCGGTGGCTGTCTCGAAGAAGAAGTGGCGCGACGCGCCCGCGATGTGATTCGTGATGGCGAACCGGCCTTGATGAGCTTCGACACGCGATTGCGCTTCGGATGCAACGGCAGCATCGATATTTTCGTCGAACGGGTGGACAAAGATTTTCTCGCTGAACTGGCCGTCAATTTTTCAGAACGTAGAAGCTGTCGCGCCCTGACTTTATTTGAAGGTGAAACTCCCGGGACTCGGTTTGTTCGATCTGGCGCGATTGTTCCCGACGGCGCCTTCGTGCAGGAAATCGAGCCGCCCATTCGGCTCCTCATTTTTGGCGAGGGTCCCGACAGTCTGCCGTTGCGCGCGTTCGTTGAGATTTTGGGCTGGGAGGTTTTTGAGATCGATCAGCCGGCTGATCTCGCGAGCTACGTTGACAGTAGAACGGCCGCCCTTGTGAAGTCGCACAATTACGGACGAGATTTCGCGGCGCTTTGTCAGCTGCTGAAACTCGATCTGCCGTATGTCGGCCTGCTCGGTCCGCGGAAACGCCGCGATCAGTTGCTGAATGCGGTGCTCGATGAGGGGATCGCGATCGACGCGGAAGTTTTTGCGCCCGCCGGCCTCGATCTCGGCGCGGAAACGCCGGAGGAACTGGCGCTCGCGCTGGTCTCCGAAATCCAGGCAATCTTTGCCGGGGCGAGCGCTGAATCGCTGCGTGATCGCAAAGCGCCGATTCATGGCTGGAACGTTGTCCGCCGGTCGGCGCCGAAAGAATGCGCAACGTCGCCGCAGTAATTTTAGCGGCGGGCGGATCATGGCGCTTTGGCCGGCCGAAACAATTGCTAACCTTCCGTGGCGAAACGCTGGTTCGACGCGCGGTTCACGCCGCGGCCGAAGCCGGTTGCGATCCCGTGATTGTGGTCGCCGGAGATTTGGGCGACGCGATTCGAGGCGAACTGCAATCGACTTCAGCGATCGTTGTTGAAAACCCGGCGTGGCAGCGCGGCCTCGGTACTTCGATTCGCCGCGGTTTGCGAGAAGTCGTAGATTCCACCAATGCGGTGGTGTTGGTGACATGCGACCAGCCGCTCGTGGATGAGGCGGTCATCGAGGAGTTGATCGTTGTCCACGAAAAAACGGGAAAGCCGATGGTCGCCTCCGGTTACGCAAACACCCTTGGAGTTCCGGCCCTGTTTGATCGTTCCTGTTTTGCCGCGTTGCTCGCGCTTCCCGATGATTCCGGCGCGAAGGCGCTGTTGACGACCCGGCCTAACGACGTTGCGGCCGTCGCATTCGAGCAGGGTGCGGTCGATATCGACACGCCGGAAGATTTTGAGCGCCTGATGGCCAACGCCGATTAGATTGGATTATGGCTGACGTAACAATCGAGATCATCGAGCACGGGCCCTACATCGTGACCGGGCCGGTGGAATTAAAAGACGACGACGGGAATGTTTATCCCGCGAAACAACGGATGGCGCTCTGCCGCTGCGGTGCGTCGACGACGAAACCGTTTTGCGACGGCACCCATTCCAAGATCGGCTTTCAGGCCGCCGAACGTGCTGTGCCGGAATCGAAAGAAGGGTAGGGACATCGCGCTGCGATGTCCCCGCCTTCTACGATTCTGCGGACGGCGCAGCGCGCCGTCCCTACCAATCTAGAATTCCACCGACAGTCCGGCGTAACCGCTGCGCCGCGCCGCCGGATCGATCAAGCCGGTGAGGAAGGCGCGCGAGTAATATTTCTCATCCGCGAGGTTTGAGACACCGGCGATGAGGCGAACGTTTTTCGTCACATACCATTCGCTCGAGAGATTCCAAACTGTGTAGGACGGAATGATGGCGGGCACTGTTATGACGCCGCCCTGAATGAGCGGCTGATTCGAGTCCTGCCAGAATTGTTCGGAAGAATGCACTCCCGAAATGGTTATGCGAAAACATTTCTCCTTCTGGAAAGTCACGCCACCCTTCCAGATCCAATCAGGCGCGTAAGCCGGCTCGTTGCCGACAAAACTCTGGCCCGTGGCAGCAACGGTAAGGGCGCTTTCGGTAAATTTTGCATCGAGAAACTGAACGTTGCTGAAGACGATCAATTGAAGCGGATGGATCGGTGCCGCAACCGTGGCGTCCTTTGGCGATTTCGCATCAGCCGTAGTCGACGCAATGACGTCGTGTTGGAAGGGCGCGAGCAAATCGTAGGAGACTTCGGCCTCAAGTCCGCGATGGCGGGTGTTGCCGGTGTTCACGATGACGAAATCGATCGTGGTCTGGGCCTGGTTTTCTGTCCGGTTGCTGAATTCCATCCAGAACAGGCCGACGTCGTACCAAAACCCCTTGAAGGGTGTGCCGTGGACGCCGAGTTCAATGTCGAGTGACTCGAATGGATCCGGAACATCCGTGCCGACCTTGACGGTGCGGGTGGTGCCGGCGATGTCGAAAAACCGGGTGGGGCGCCATCCGGTGCTGGCGCTGAAATAGGTTTCGTTGCCTTGGCCGAAGTCATTGCCGAGCCCGATTCCCCACATCGGCACCCAATGATCAGCGCTGATGCTTTGCGCCGGGCCAATGCCGTTCGGTCCCAGGAAGGGCGCGCTCGACGAATCGACCTCAACATTTTCGTGATCGAGTCGGAACGAAGGAACAATGTGGAAGCTACCGATCCGGATCAAATCTTCGACGAAGAACGCTTGGTAATCAGCGCTGCGATTCTGATCGAGAGTGGGGCCGACATCCACGCCATTTCGGATGGTGTTGGCACGGGAGCCCCGAGGCGCGTAGAGAAAATTCGGTCCGAAATTGGCGTCTGCCGCGCCCACCTTTGCGCCCATCAGCGTGTAGCGCTGAAACGGCGCTTCGCCGTGATAGGCCACCCCACCGAACGTCAGCGCGCTGCCTTTAAACATCGTACCGTCACCCCATTTCTTCCGGAAACGCAGATCGATTCCCCCATTATTGAATTCTTCGTAACCGAAGGTCGTGCTAGTGGGATTGACTGTTCCAAATATGTCGGTGGGCTTGGCCAATCCGAGGTTCCCCGCCGCGCGCGAATCGATGTCCTGATGGGTGAACCAACCTTTGGCCTGCATAAGCCAGCCATCCCCGAGATTCGCTTCATAGCGTAAGACGAAATTGTAACGGTCGACCCAGTTTTCGTTGTAAGGGGTGCTCGCAAAATTCTGATCAGCGTCGAACTGTGCCCGGGTCAGTTTCCCCGGATCGCCGCCATTGAATCGGCTCGCGTGAACGTCGAAGGCGATGAGATTATCGTTGTTAGGCCGATAACCGAGATAACCGTTCGCCTGCCAGAGATCGTACCAACCATTGTTACGCTGGCCGTCCGAAGTCTGATAATCAGCGTCGGCACGAAACTCGAGTGGTCCCGCCGCTTCCTGCACGGCGGCGTAACTGTTATAGAAGCCGTCGGCGCCGCCGGTCTGCTCGAAGTAAGCTCCCCAAGGCGTGCCCGGCACCGGGTGTTTCGTGACGAAGTTGATCGCCGGCGCTGGCTCAGGTCCATAGAGCAGACTGCTGCCGCCGCGAATGAATTGGATTTCGCTGATGCTTTGCGGGACCGGTTGATAATAGAGGGTCGGGAAGCCGATCCACTCCGCCATCAGTGGCAAACCATCCTGGAGAAACAGCGTGTATTCCGATTCCTGCGGATTGCCGAGACCGCGATAGCTGAAATTGAATTGTCCCGGATTTTGCTGCTCCGAAACAACGAGGCCCGGAGCCTTCGTGAACAATTGCTGGAGATTGTTCCCTTCGATCGGCGCTTCTTTTTCCAAGTTAATCACGGTCGCTTTTTTCGTGACGGTGATTTGCGTCCCGGAAACTTCACGCATGATGTGCTCGAGTTTCGGCCGGGTATCGTCGTGCGGATGCGGCGTGGCAACCGGTTCGCCGGTGACGTTGATCCCTTGGGTAGTGACTGAATCCTGGGCGCGAATCGGAACGCCGAGCGCGAAGTAAGTTGTCACGGCGGCCACGGTCAAGATGGCTCGGAGTGAAATGTAAGTTTGACGATTCATGGCAGGCATAGGTCGAGGTTAAGATTCAGCACTCGGTGACCATCACCGATTGCGGGTTGAAGCGGGGGCTTCTGCCTGGGGGGCTTCGGAGCCGCCGAAGAGCACCGAAAAGATAACGAAAACGGAGGCGCGCGGCGAGTCGTCGGTCACGCCGAAAAGCGAAGAGACATCCAGCCGCGTATTCGCCGAAGGTTTCCAGGCGACCGTCGGTCCAATGACGCAGCGATACGACGGGTCTTCGTCGCCCTCGCGAATCCCGGCGTCCGTGAACGCGGTGAACTGCATTTCGGCGCCCACTTTCAGGCGTTCCTTCGGCAGCACGATCGGGAACATCAGGCTTTGGGCGAAGCCAACTTCGCGGCCGCGGTCACCGCCCACTTCCTGTTCGAAAAAACCGTTCAATGCCCATTCGACGTTGTGGCCGAAGTCTTGCGCGAGAAGCAGTCGCACTTCCACGGCGTCCGGCAAAGGCATGTGTTCCTCGAGAAACTCCTTCGCTTCCCCTTTGCCCATCGCCTCCGGCGGGCCTTCATCATGCAGGATGTCGCCAATGCCGAATTTGTATTCGACGAAGATGGTCGGGTTCAGTGGGAGCTTGTTCCAATCGGCCAGGGCGTAACGGCCTTCGATGCTGAAGGTGCGCTCCTGGGTCACGCCGCGGTGATTCTCGATCGAGTTCTCAAAGGCAATTCCGAACCGGGCCGGCAACCCGATCTCGACCTCCTGGGTCAGCATATGATCAGGCCGGTTGAAGCGAAGCGCGTCGCCCTGATAGATCAAGCCAGCGAAGACGGCGCCCGGCGGTAGGACATAGGCATTGACCAAATTCGAAAAACGGCTGCGCGAAAAATCCGGAGTCGCGCCGTACGAGCTGGGAACTTCCTCGCCAGTGACGACCAATCTTTCATTCTGAATGGTCTGGGCCTGCAGACAACACAGAGCGCCGAACTCAACCAAACCGGTCGCGATCAACGCTGGTAAAATGCGAAATCTCAATGCCCGGAATTTCATGGGCGGGAGTATTACCGATTCGTAATCTTGTCGGCAAGTCTTTTATTTACGGAAATGTAATGACGTAATTGTCATCACGAGCCAACCCACGAGAGGGATCAATTGCCAGACAACGGCTTGTCAGTCAGTTCGATTCTCGGTTAGATCACAAGCGCTG
>DATBCW010000039.1:0-3310 GCA_036270255.1 Chthoniobacterales bacterium | reverse complement strand
TTGGTTTCGACAAGCACAATTACCTGGCCACGCTGAAACGCCGGACGAGTTTACTTCAGCCTGCCACGGCTAAGCGGCTCGAAGGCGTGCTCGTCCAGCTCGAGGAAAGCCTCAAGCCTGAGAACGAGAAAAAGACGCAGGAAAAAATCGCGAAGTTGATCGAGAAAGCATCGCAAGGCGACGCCGCGGCCAAGGCCGAGATGATCAAGATGCGTGTGATCTCGGTGGACAATTTCGTCATCGCCACGACAAATCCGATCACCTTTTTCGACACCGTTCCGCTCGCGAACAATGAAGTGCCCTTCATCGAGAACACGAGCCGTCAGGAAATCGTGGTCAGTTATTTGGGCCAGGACGGCCGTGCGCGCAAAACGCAGCCGATCCGTTACCAGGGCCAGGGACAGGTCGAATTGCACACCATTTCGACTGAGGAATTCGAATATGTCATACGCGACATTTACAGCGGCGAAGTTAAAACCGCGCAACTCGCGAATGTCGATCTTGCCCGCGACGTGGAGCTGCAACTGAACAAGCTGATGTGGCCGTTTATCAAGAGCGCGATTGGCGCTTTTGTGACGACCGGGCCGCGAGCGCTGCGGACGTTTTTCCCGCACAGCATCGTCAACACGAAGAATTTGCCGACGACCAATCTGCTCGTCGCTCCGGGAAACACGAACACATCGCTCTGGAGAAAAGAGTGCATGGACGTGGTCCTCGAATACGCCGCAGCCTGGGGCAATTCGCTCGACAACGCCTTCGGTGGCGGCGTCGGGCAAATGAAGCCGACCGCGGTTTACATTCCATCGAGCGAAGTGATGGGCTATCTCCAGCAAGTCCAGTTGACCAGTTTCGGCAACTCGGTTGTGGAGGAAATTTTCGATACCGGGTTCGTGCTCAATTACGGCGGCGCGCGCTGGGTATTCATCGCCGATGCCACGCTCGATCCGGACGAGGGCCTGGCCTATGTGAAATTCAATAAGCCGATCGGCACGTTCTTCACCAAGCCGGGGCTCGACCAAACTTTCGAGGATGAGTCCATCGGAATGCGAAAACAGAACAAGGGTTCGGTTTCGATGAACAAGGTCATCGGCTTCGGATTGCCGATTAACTGGAGACTGAACGTTGCGGCAGTTCGCTACCACAACGCGCGGTAATCGGGAAAAATTCTGAAATCAGAAACGCGGAAATAGAAAGCAAACCAAAATGAAATTCGCAATCCCGCCCTTCGCTGACGAAGATCTCGACATCGCGGCTTCCGCGACGCTCGGGCTTGAAACCCTGCTCAGTGTCTCCTTTACGCCGGTAAAGCTCGTCGGCACCTTGACTCAGGGCGCGGACGTTCCGACCAGTGTTTGGGGGCAGGACGGCGCTTACAAAAATCCCGCAGGCACAGTCGGCGTGGATATGGTCATGGTTTGCGACAACGGCGTGCTTTCCGATGAAGAGATCGACATCACGTTCGATATCACGATCGAAGGAGTGGGCACTCCGGCCGGAACGGCAAAGGCGATTTTCAAGCCGCCGACATACGCGCAGAACGACACCTTCAATTTCCCGATCGGCCTGGCCGCGGAATTGACGGTGCAAGGCGCGGGCAACGCGGGGAAGAAAATCCATTCGATCACCGGAATTAACGTCGCCGGCATCGTTGGCGGGAAAGCGGGCAACCGCTTCAAAATCCTTGTTTTGCCGGACGATTTCCTGGCCGTCGCGTGCGCGATGGACAAAAATCCGACGCCGCGCTCGCCGAAATCTGTCCCGATTCCGTGTGGTTACGACGCCGCGCGCTGGGTCAAGAAAGGCCGGTCCGATCCGCCCACGCTCGAACTTTCCGCCAAATATACTTCTTACGGTGACGGACTCCCGCGAGTGAACGGGCACCGCATCACGGCCATGCTCGAAACGGTCAAGGACGATCGGCTCTTAACCGAGCGGATGGTCATTGGTGGCTGGCGTCCGACGATAACGCTGCGCCATGGCGACGGGGACAGCGAAGACGAGGCGCGCGCGACCGGCCTGTTCGAAGAGATGGCGGTGTTCGTCTAAGCGACTTTTGGATTTGCCGGCGGAATTCGGGAAGCGATGCGCTCGTTTTAACGACGCAAACGTGTCCGGCTTCCGCCGGTATTTTTTTATAGTATATGAAACGTCCAGCACTATTAAGCGAGGCGATTGGGCCGAGCGTGGGTGAGTGTGGCGCAGAGCTGCAACTTCACCAAGTCGCAGCAGCCGGCTTCCCTAGACCGACTCGAAGACTCGCGGCCTCCCGCCGTAGAGTTTGCGCCCTGCAAACCTAATGACTTTCGACAAATTTTACCCGGTGCTGCGGACGATCCTCGGTGACGAGCAAATCCACGGCCTTTGGAATTACGCTAACGAAAGGCTCGACAGCGCCATCCGCTCGGTCTTTTTACTTGGGCGCGGACCATCCGGCTTCGCGCTGAGTAACGCCCAGGACCAGGTGAATCCCGATCCGCCATCGGGCGATCCGTTCGCGCTGATTTGTTACGACGCCTGTCTGCTTTTGATCGGCGGCGAGGACGGAGCGATGCGGATACATACGCGCGAAATTTCGATTACAGACGACGGCCATCGCAAGCGGGATCTCTTGCTCTTGTTGAGGCAGCAAATTTACGAAGTGCGCGACGGCGCCGCGGTCTTTAGCACCGTGCAAAATTTCGAGCAGTTCATCCACAGCATTCAACACGGAAGCGGCTGGCCGCTCAACTTGACCACCTTCGAGGCGAATGTCGGACCGACGGAGATTTCTATATGAGACGTTCGCCGCAAAGTTACTTTGAAAGAAGGCTCTGCGCCAACACTCACCCACGCTCGGCCCAATTGCCTCGCTTATTAGTGCTGAACGTTTGATATGGGATCGGGAAATCCTTTCACGATCCTTGAGGCGGAGATTGCCTTCACTTTCGGCAGTGATCCGATCGTGCCGTTATGGGCCGGCGGTTGCGCCGAAGAAATCAGTCTCAATGACGAGTACAAGGAACAAACACTCGAGTACCCCGGACTTCCGAATAGCGGCGTCAAGCACGTCGACGAAACGCATTTGATCGACATCGGCAATCTGTGGCTCGCCAATCTGGACGGCTCGGTGCCCGTCATGCCGAACGTGGTCCGTAACCAGGTCTATACGCTCGTCATTGTCTGGTTCGATGAGGAGACGGGCTATTTCGCGAAGCGTACTTATTATGAGGTCACCGCGCGGAGCCAGCGCGTGCGGACGCCGAATCAATCCCTTTCCTACCGCGCCGCGCTAATGATCGATCTCGCGGGCTTCGCGGAGAGGCCTGATCTG
>DATBCW010000038.1:0-9319 GCA_036270255.1 Chthoniobacterales bacterium | reverse complement strand
CATACTGTCCCTTGCCATCGACGTAGAAAAGGAATGGCTCGCTCGAGAGCGTTTTGAGATCATCGCCCTTCGGCAACCACGGCAGGTTCTGGTGCTGTTGTTTGCGCGTCCAAACATCCCAGAGGCGATCCATGTTGGAGTGGTGCAGGAAGAACACGGGATCGATGGGGGACAAATTGTTGGCCATGTTGCCGTACGGCCCGAAATCGAGCGGGCCGACGCCGCCAATATAATTGTGGACTTTGTTGTGCGGCAGACCTTCGAGCGTTGAAAAAACATTGGGCCCCGCAGGCGGCTTATTATGCGAGGGGGTTTTTACGCTGGTGAAGCTCAGCACGCTTTCCGAGCTGTTGAATTCCGTCGGCAACAATCCGGCGTAAACGACGAAGGGCGACACGTCGTAGGACGTCTTGCCATCCAGTTTCGGATTTTGTTTGGTCAAATATCGCGCGTTGCAGGTAACTGCGTAGGCCAAATTACCTGCGACGGCGTTATCGGCTTTTGGGTCATAGCCGTTGACGTCGTTCCAGAGGAGATCGAACTCGGTGTAGCCGCGATGATTGAGTTGCTCGCGCTGCGCCGCACTCAGCTTGTCCCAGTATGCTTTCAGGGCCGGCTGGATATAGGCGGTGAATCGGCCCAGGTCGCCGGTGTAAGGTTCGAAAGCCATGTCGCGCGGTGTGAGCACACCGTCGAACATCGAGGCGGGAATTTCGGGTTGTTTCTGGGCTGTCCAATCCCAGTAAGGAATGGCAAAAGTCGGGTCGCCGCTCAGGTTTCGGATCGTTTCCTCGAAATAACCAAGATAACCGCGATGCCAGACGTAGAACCACCAATTGCCGTGAGGGCAATCCATGAAATGAATGAAGGCGTTGCGGAACCAATTCTGCGGATGGTCCGGCGGCAACGCCATCATCTTTCCGATGGCCTTCGCATAACTCGCCAGCGCTTTCTGGCCGCCGGGGCTGAGCACGTTGTAGCGCGTATATTTTGGCTTCGTCTGCGCAAGCGCGCTGCTGAGGGGCAGCATCGTAGCCGTGGCGGCAATCGCCGTGGTCTCGAGAAAACGTCTGCGAGTGATTCCGGTGGGTTTCATGGTGGGGTCTCCGGGGAAGGTTTGGGTGAGCCACCAGGATGTTTATTTTTTGAAAGCGAGACAAGGAGAAAGAGGCCGGCCCTAACGAAGCGCGACGTTCATCATTCCGCATCCAGAGCCAAATGATCGTCCATCTCATCGACGGCACTTACGAACTGTTCCGTCATTTCTATGGTCTGCGCCGATTCACCAAAGGCGTCGACCGGCCATATGGCGCTGTCGTTGGCGTGCTGAACGGCGTTCTGCAAATGATCGAGAACGGCGACACTTACATTGGTGTCGCGACTGATCACGTGATCGAGTCGTTTCGCAACAAACTTTGGGCAGGTTACAAGACCGGCGCCGGCATCGAGCGCGCGTTGCTCAAGCAGTTTCATCCCCTCGAAGAAGCGCTGGCCGCGATGGGTGTTGTCGTTTGGCCGATGATTGAGCTCGAAGCCGACGATGCGCTCGCTTCGGCGGCACATGTCGCCGCGAAAGACAAACAAGTAGAAAAAATCGCCATCTGGACGCCCGACAAGGATCTGGCGCAATGCGTTCGCGACACGCGCATCGTCCAGGTCGACGGCCGCCGCAAAGTCATTCGCGACGCCGCCGGCGTGCGCGAAAAATTTGGCGTCAAGCCACCGCTCATTCCCGATCTGCTCGCGCTCGTGGGTGATGCGGCCGACGGTTATCCGGGCATTGCCGGCTTTGGATTGAAGACCGCGGCCGAGCTCTTGAACCGCTACGGCACGATCGAAAAATTCCCGCCGAACATTCTGGGCCAGCAGCGCAAGCTAGCCCTGCTCTTCAAGAAACTGGCCACGCTGCGCACCGACGCGCCACTTTTTAAGAATGTCGAAACGCTCCGCTGGCGCCGTGCGACTGCCGCCTTCGCGGCGTGGGCCGATAAAATGGAAGCGCCGCGCTTGCTCGAGCGTTGCGAAAGGGCGGTGGAATTATTATCCTAACGACCTTCGTGTCCCCGAGTGTCAAGTCAGCTCTGACCCCTTCCCGACCTCGATCAGGCGGCGCCTGGATTGACGGATGAGTTGCTCTGCGCGCGTGATCCGCACCTAGCAAGGCGCGACGCAGCAGACGCTGCAAGGAACGATTACCCTCGGTTCCGCCCGCTTCGACTATTCACGCGCGGATCGACGACTTGGCGCACCGCTCCGCGGCTTTTTGCTCGGTCGTTGGGCGCGGGACTGGATCTTATGCGCGTGGATGATCGCTTTGATCAATCCCGGAAAACGGTGCTCGATCTCGGCGCAGCGTGACGTGTTCTGCATCTCGACGCCGCGGCGCTCACCGCGGATCAAGCCGGCGTGGCGCAAGGCCGTGAAATGCTGCGAGAGGGTCGATTTCGGAATATCCCTGTCTACTACAGTCAGGAAGTCGGAGCAACGCTGCGAGCATTGCGAGTTCGCGATCTGCGAAAAGATCGCGACGCGCACCGGATCGGAGAGGGCGTGCAGGATCGCTTCGACGGTCACGTCCTCGATCGAAGGATGAAAAAGAGGCCTCATGACTTTTTAATGGTATCACGGTTTGACAATTGTTCCATTGTTCGTAAGTTCAGAACTATAGATAAACAGGCAGAGACGGTACTATCCGCGATGTCCCGGTTCTCAACCAACCAAGAACAACAATCGTCATGAGCAAACTCCTCGGCAAAGTCGCTGTCGCCACCGGAGACGTTTCATCTGGGTTGCGAAGAGCGTTCCCTGTTCTCGACGGGAGCCGTTCAGATCCCGAGCCGTTCACAACTGTGGATGGTGGCGACGATCGACTGCTCGATTCGTATTCGAAAACAATCGCCGCGGTTGTTAACCGGGTTGCACCGAGTGTGGTTAACATCCGGGTCGCGGCGCAGGACGGGCGGGCTGGCGGCGGCTCAGGTTTCGTCATCGCACGTGATGGCTTCATCCTGACGAACAGCCACGTGGTTCATGGCGCACGCGAGTTGGAGGTGACGTTGCACGATGGGCGGGTGTATCCCGCGGAGTTGATCGGCACCGATCCTGACACCGATCTCGGTGTCATCCGCATCGACGCACCGGACTTGCAGCATGCGCGCTTCGCTGATTCATCGGCGATCCGCGTCGGGCAGATCGCGGTCGCGGTCGGCTCACCATACGGCTTTCAACAGACCGTCACTGCTGGAATTGTGAGCGCGCTCGGCCGATCCATGCGGGCTGAGTCCGGCCGGCTGATGGACGAGATCATCCAGACCGACGCCGCCCTCAATCCGGGGAACTCCGGCGGTCCGCTCCTGAACAGCGCGGGTGAAGTCATCGGCGTGAACACCGCGGTCATTCTGCCCGCACAAGGCATCTGTTTCGCCATCGCGAGCAACACCGCGCACCTGGTCGCCGGCTGGTTAATCAAGGACAGCCGCATCCGCCGAAGCACCATCGGGGTGGCTGGGCAAAACGTGCCGTTGCATCCGCGCGTCGTGCGCTTCCATAAATTGCCTAACCAGCGCGGCGTGCTCGTGATGGAAGTAGAACCCGGCAGCCCCGCCGCTATCGCCGGCGTGGAGAAAGGCGACACGATCGTCGGCTTCAAAGGCCAGCCGATCTCCACGATAGACGACCTGCACAAACGATTAGTTGCCGACGAAATAGGCGTGCCGTCGCCGATCATGCTGCTCCGCGGAACGGAGAAGCTCTTCCGGCTGGTCGTTCCCCGAGAGCTGCCAGCCTTCGTTAAATCAACCAGAACCAAACCATGAGCGAACCCATCAACATTAACGAAGCCAGCTTCGAGAAAGCCGTCATCAACTCACCCGTCCCGACCGTCGTCGATTTCTGGGCGGCATGGTGCGGCCCGTGCAAGATGATCGCGCCTGTCCTGAACGAGATCGCGGAGGAAAGCGGCGATCGGTTCCGCGTCGCAAAGGTGAACATCGATGATGATCCCGGCCTCCAGCAACGGTTCAACATCCGCGGCGTACCGGCGTTGCTGTTCTTTAGCAGAGGCGAATTGCGCGGCCAGATCGTCGGCCTCGCCTCGAAGAAGGCGATCCTGGAGAAACTGGAGAGCATCGGAGCACAGACGTGAGCCGAGCGCTTTGCCAGCCCGTGAGCGGCCTCACGATCGCAGTGCGGGTATCTCAGGAGCCTGCCGCGAAATAATTCCAAACTCAGCAACACAGAAAGCAAACATGCACATGTCCACCACAACCCAAAAACTCAGCGGCAAAGTCGCCCTCGTCACAGGAGCTTCCAAAGGCATCGGCGCAGCCATCGCCACGCATCTCGCCGAAGCTGGCGCGTCGGTCGTCGTCAATTATTCATCGAGCAAAGAAGGCGCGGATCGCGTCGTCGATACCATCGTAAAGCGCGGCGGCAAAGCCACCGCCGTGCAGGCGAACGTCGCGAAGAAAGTCGACATCGACCGTCTCTTCGCAGCCGCGAAAACGGCCTTCGGCCGCCTCGATATCCTCGTGAACAATGCAGGCATCTTCGACTTCAAGCCGTTAGGCGAAGTGACCGAAGAACACTTCCACAAACAATTCGATGTCAACGTGCTCGGTCTTCTCCTCACCTCGCAGAAAGCCGCCGAAGCTTTCGGAGACGAAGGCGGCAGCATCATCAATATCAGCTCAGTCGTATCAGTCAGCCCGCAGCCCGGAGGCGCGGTTTACTCCGCCACCAAAGCGGCCGTGGATGCAATCACAAGCTCGCTCGCGAAAGAACTCGGCGCCCGCAAGATCCGGGTGAACTCGCTAAATCCCGGCATGATCGAAACGGAAGGCTTCCACTCCGCGGGCATCGCGGGCAGCGACTTCCAAAAAACCGTCGAAGCTCAGACTCCGCTTGGCCGAATCGGGCAACCCGATGACATCGGCCCCGTCGCCGTCTTCCTCGCCTCGGAAGACTCTCGTTGGATCACCGGCCAGGCTCTTCTCGTCTCCGGTGGCCAGAAATAAACTGCGATCGCTCCCCGACTACCAACACTCAATTGGGACTGCAAACATATGACCAACATCACCTCACTCGATCTCACTCAACGCCCACCACGCAGCCCGCGCGTCACGCTCGGCGGCTACGTTCTTCTTCCCCGCATTCTTGATAAATGTCGCGCAACCATTGCCGGTAAGATCGGCGAATTCCGCTTCGGCACCAAGAGCATGGACCGGCACTTCCTGAACTTCACCGGCATCGACGAAGCTGCGCTCAGAGCCGAAGTCGCTACGGGCAAGAGCGACAGCGAAATGCTGGCGTGGGTGGAGGCTAACGCGAAGACGCCACACGAGCCGTGGGAAGTCGCGCAATGGAGCAACTACCAACTCCAGCGCTCCTCCGACAGCGACGCCGAGACGCTGCAGTTCTTCGCCGAAGCTGTCGCCAAATTTTCGACCACGCGCGAAGACATCAAGACGTGGTTCGACCTGCTCGATCTCGACGATTACGTCACCTTCGGCGGTCAACCCTGACTGGAAACAGGTGCGCGGCCGGCGACGAAACTCTGGGCGGCCTAAGTCGATCCAACCCTCCAAGGAGAGCGAAGCACGCCGTGGGCACCGGCTCATTACAATGCACTCCGAAATTCCGTTGGCGTAACAATTGTCGTTTTTAAGGCACTGGAGCCGATGCCCGCCCGAGCTGGGATAATTTCGTGACGCCAAAGCTGGCTGATTGACAGCGCACGCGAAACGCGGTTCATCGTTTAGCGGATGAGCAGGATCCTGATTGCGGATGACCAGAACGATGTGCTGGAGGCATTGCGCATTTTGCTCAAGGGCGAGGGGCACCAGACGGATGCGGTGACATCGCTGGCGGGGATTTTTCAGGCGCTGGAGAAGAAGGATTATGCGCTTCTCATCATGGACCTGAATTACACGCGGGACACGACTTCGGGGCAGGAAGGGCTGGAGGTGATCCCGAAAATTCAGGCGCTCGATAATACGTTGCCGATCGTGGTGATGACGGCGTGGGCGACGATCGATCTGGCGGTGGAAGCGATGAAACGGGGGGCGCGCGATTTTATTCCGAAGCCCTGGGACAACGACCGGTTACTTACGATTGTGCGGACGCAGATCGAACTCGGCAGCGCGCTGCGGAAAGGGCGAAGGCTCGAGGCGGCAAACCAATTGTTGCGGGGGAACGCGCCGAATATCATCGCGGAATCGCCGCGGATGCGGCCGGTGCTTGAAATTATTTCGCGAGTCGCGCCCTCGGACGCGAACGTTTTGATCACGGGCGAGAACGGGACAGGGAAGGGATTGGTCGCGCGCGCGATCCATGCGCTCTCGAACCGATCGTCGCACACGATGATCACGGTGAACATGGGCGGATTGTCGGAAGGAATTTTCGAGAGCGAATTGTTCGGGCACGTCAAAGGCGCGTTCACGGACGCGAAGACCGACCGGGCTGGACGCTTCGAGCTGGCCGACGAGAGCACGCTCTTCATGGACGAGATCGCGAACGTGCCGATGAATCAGCAGGCGAAATTGCTGCGGGTCATCGAGACGGGCGAATTCGAGCGGGTCGGGTCATCGAAAACTCTGAAGGCGAACGTGCGGATCATCTCGGCGACGAACGCGAATCCGCATGAGGAAGTCGCGCAAGGACGGTTCCGGCAGGACCTGCTCTTTCGGCTGAACACGATTGAGATTGCGCTCCCGCCGTTGCGGGAACGACGGGAAGACATCATGCCGCTGGCGAACAATTTCCTCCGGCAACACGCGAAACGTTATCGGAAAACGCTGACCGGCTTTGAAGAAAAAGCGCGCGACGTCCTGATGCAGCATCACTTTCCCGGAAACGTGCGCGAACTGGATCACGTGGTGGAGCGCGCCGTTCTGATGACCCAGGGGCAGCAGGTAAAAGCGAACGATCTTGGCCTAACGAGTGGAGTTTCCGACACGCCGCGGCTCGAAGACATGAGCCTCGAGGATGTGGAAGCGTTCCTGATCAAGAAGGCGCTCTCGCGCTTCGACGGCAACGCGCGAAAAGCCGCGGAAGCGCTGGGGCTGAGCCGGAGCGCGTTTTATCGGCGCTTGCAACAGTATGGTCTTTAGGCGTAGCGGTAGTAGCCCCGGCTGCTTCGCGCGCAGATGAAGAAAACGATTAAGAAGCTGCGGCACCGGCTCACTCACGAGGGCCGGCTCACGTGGCTGACGTTGGCCGCCGCAGCGCCGGCGACGCTCGTCGCGCTGATTCTGCTCTGGTTCGGCGATCACACCGCGAAGGTGCAATGGACGCTGACGCTTCTCATCGCCGGGTTCGGGCTGGGTTTCATCCTGAGCGCGCGCGAGCATGTGATGCGCCCGCTCCAAACGATGACGAACCTCCTGGCGGCGTTGCGGGAAGGTGATTACTCGATCCGCGCTCGCGGCGCCCGCGCGGATGACGCGCTTGGCGAAGCGCTCCTGGAAATTAACGCGCTCGGCGAAACGCTGCGTTTGCAACGGTTAGGTGCATTTGAAGCGACGGCGCTTCTTCGCACGATCATGGCGGAGATCGACGTCGCCGTGTTCACCTTCGATCCAGAACGCCGGCTGCGCCTCGTCAATCGCGCCGGGGAAGACTTGTTAGGCCAACCGATGGACAAGCTTCTCGGTCGGCGCGCCAAGGACCTCAATCTCGATGTCTGCCTCGACGCCGACCAGGACGCGCCGTTGACGTTGACCTTCCCCGGCGCCTCCGGTCGTTGGGGTGTAAAACGAAGCTCGTTCCGCGAACGCGGACTTCCGCATGAGCTACTCGTGCTTACTGACCTGAGCCGGACATTGCGCGAAGAGGAACGCAACGCCTGGCAGCGCCTTGTCCGCGTCATCGGTCACGAGATGAACAATTCCCTCGCGCCGATCAAATCGATCGCCGGCAGTTTGGAGACACTGATCCGGAAAGATCCGCCGCCCGCCGATTGGCAGGATGACGCTCGAAGCGGATTGAACATTATCGCGACGCGGGCGGAATCGCTGAGCCGTTTCATGCAGGCTTATGCGCGGCTGGCGCGCTTGCCGCAGCCGCAGAAGGAACCGATCAATCTCGGCGAACTCGTTAGGCGCGTAGCTAGTCTCGAGACGCGGATCGCTGTGCGGGTTGTCGCTGGTGGCGATGTCACCATCGAAGCCGATGCGGCCCAGCTTGAGCAATTGCTGATCAACATTCTGCACAACGCCGCTGAAGCGTCGCTCGAAACCAAGGGAACTGTTACGGTTGGTTGGCGCGACCTCGACGAATGCATCGAGGTTTTTGTCCGCGACACCGGGCCCGGCATCATGAACCCGACGAATCTTTTCGTTCCCTTCTTCACGACGAAACCCGGCGGATCTGGAATCGGTCTCGCGCTGAGCCGGCAAATTGCGGAAGCGCACGGAGGATCGTTGACCTTGGCGAATCGTGCTGGCCCGGGATGCGAAGCTTTACTTCGATTACCGAAGTAACCACCGACGGTTCGGCGGAAGCTCCAAATCCCAAAATCCAAATCTCAAACAAATCCCAAGAACAAAATCTCAAAGTCCGCGGCAATCCTTTCTTTGAAATTTGGGATTTGAAGTTTGTTTGGAACTTGGGTTTTGGGATTTGGAATTTCCGCTTCGCGGTCGTCCCACTATCGGGACAGTGAAATCCCACTACCGAAGCTTTCCATCCCTCGGCGCATTTTTCTGCGTGCTCGCAAACAGTTGGTTTGCTGTGGCTTATGACTTTGTCGGAACCGGTGGCACGGCCATTGCAATAGGGGCGAGGCGCAACCGAATTATTTGAATCCAAGTCGCCCAAACGACGCATCCCACTAGAGCAGGAAGAATATGAAACCGACAATCCAATTGAACGAACGCAATGGCCGGCGAATGCCGAAGACCGACTGCAATTACCAGATCGGATCGATGCCGAGCCGCGGCGGACGCAACTTCGGTTCGCGACGCGCCTCCATTCGCGCGATCAGCCGCGAATACTTTAAGAACGAAGCACGTTCCACATTTGCAACCGAGGCCGCGTTTTTCAGCGTGATCGTGATGACGGCCGCCGTGCCCTTGATTAGTACCGTCACGGCGATACTCCATCTCGTTCGTTCGGTCGCGGCCTTTTAACCGCGGAGATTACCCATGACTCAAGCCTCAGGAGCCAAAGCAGAAAATACTATTGTGCGGCCATCCGGATTCACCACCCCTAGCAATACGATGGACGTGCCTCGCGCCGGCGTCGCCAAGAAGAAACGTCAGAAGCGCATCATTTACATCGTAGCCGGCGTTCTTGGATTGATCGTCGTCACTTTCCTTCT
>DATBCW010000037.1:0-35048 GCA_036270255.1 Chthoniobacterales bacterium | reverse complement strand
GAGATGCCGCCACTCGGCGTTGCGGCCTTTTTTCCGTTCCGGCGGAGGCGCGGGCTGACGCGAATCGCCCTGCAGCCAGTCCTCAATCACATAGTAATAGAATTGCTTGCTCCAAAGCATTCCGGCCAGGGCTTGGCGTTGAATTAAGCGATGTTCCGCGCTCAAACACGCCGGTTCCAGACCGGCGTAAAATTCATCCGCTTCTTGTTGGCGGGTTCGAAAGATCGCGTCGAATTGTTCGAAGGCTTCGTGTCCCAGCACGGGCAGACAAACCGGCCGATATTGTCCGCTCGGCTCGCCCTGCGGTTCCGGTTCCACCGGCGGTTCGCCCACTCGTCCGAACCAAAGGCGCACCGTCTCGCTGGCGCCGGGCGCGATTGTAAACGGATAATGCGCGGCCGCCTTCGTCCCGACGCGCTCGCGGTTCACAGCGTCCTGCCGGCCGTGGACGACAAAATCGTTGATACCATCTTTGACGAATTTTACTTTGTTCGGCGACGCGAACAGACGCTCAGTGTTCGTTTCGTTCTCGGTGAAGAGGAGTTCCGGGGACCCGTCGCAATGCAATTTGTATTCGCCCAGCGCCTCGTGCGTCGCCTGGATCGTCGGGCAATGACTGATTAAGTCGGAGCTCGCGCGGAGATCTGGCAGCCGCCTGTCTTCACCCCAAGACCAGGTGTTACGAAACCAGATGGTCGGCAACACATGCAGCTCGGCCGCGTCCGGGCCGCGATTGGTGGCCGTGACCCGAATGAACAAGTCGTCCGCGTCGACCTTGGCGTATTCGAGCGTGATATCGAAGTAACGTTGGTCGCGCAGAATTCCCGTGTCCCACAGCTCCGGTTCCGGCGCTTCCTTCGGCCGGCCCTGATTCGCTGCCACCAAATCTTCGTACGGAAATCGCGCCTGCGGATAACGGTAGAGCATTCGCATGTAGCTGTGGGTCGGCGTGCAATCCGTGTAGAAATAGATCTCCTTCACGTCTTCGCCGTGATTTCCCTGTGGGCCCGTGACGCCGAAAAGCCGCTCCTTCAAGAAGGGATCGCGCCCGTTCCAAAAGGCGAACGCCAGGCAAAGCCGCTGTTTGAAATCGCAGATGCCGCCGATGCCGTCTTCGCCCCAGCGAAAGGCGCGCGACCGCGCCTGATCGTGCGAAAAATAATTCCAAGCGTCGCCGTTCGCGCTGTAATCCTCGCGCACTGTTCCCCAGGCGCGCTCCGCCAGGTATGGTCCCCAAAGATGCCAGCGCTCGTCCTTTTGGTTTTCGGCCAGGCGTTGCTGCTCCGCGTTCACCAAACCGATTAGCGATCAAAAGTCCGAAATCAGCAATCGAAAATCGAGAATCAAAAATCGAAAATGGTCCGGTCACTCCCACTCGATCGTGCTCGGCGGCTTGGTCGAGATGTCGTAGCAGACGCGGTTCACGCCTTTGACTTCGTTCACGATGCGATTGCTGATTCGCGCCAGCAATTCATACGGAACCCGCACCCAGTCGGCCGTCATGCCGTCCTGGCTCTCGACAATCCGCAACGCGATCGTGTTTTCATACGTGCGCTGGTCGCCCATCACCCCGACGGTTTGCACCGGCAGCAGGACCGCGAACGATTGCCAGACTTTGTAATACCAATCGGCGGCTTCCATCTCGCTCACCACGATGGTGTCGGCATCGCGCAAAATCCGGAGCCGTTCCGGCGTGACTTCACCGAGAATCCTGACAGCGAGGCCGGGACCGGGGAAAGGCTGGCGATAAACGATTTCCTTCGGCAACCCAAGCTGGAGCCCAGCCTGGCGGACTTCGTCTTTAAACAATTGCCGCACCGGTTCGACCAATTCGAAATGCATTTTCTCCGGCAACCCGCCGACGTTGTGATGGCTCTTGATCACGTGAGCCGGATTGCCGCCAATCGCCACGCTCTCGATTACGTCGGGATAGAGAGTGCCTTGCGCCAGAAAATGGTAGCCGCCGTGCCCACCCGACCCGCTCGCCGCATCTTCCGCGAGCAATTCTTCCGTCGCGTGCTCGAACACTTTCACGAATTCGCGCCCGATAGCTTTCCGTTTCTCTTCCGGATCGGTCACGCCTTCCAGCAACTTCAAAAAGCGATCCGCCGCGTCGACGTACTTGAGCCGAATATGAAAATTCTCTTCAAAAACGCGCTGAACCATGTCTTCCTCGCGCGAGCGGAGGAGCCCGTTGTTCACGAAAATGCAGGTGAGCTGATCGCCGATCGCCTTGTGCAGAAGCGCAGCGACCACGGATGAATCCACGCCGCCGCTCAGACCGAGCACGACTTTCTGGTCGCCTACTTGCCGGCGGACCCGCTCGCATGCTTCCTCGATGAACGAGCCCATCGTCCAATCCATCGAACAGCCGCAAATGTGGAAAACGAAATTCTGAAGGATTTCTTTTCCGCGCGGCGTGTGCGCTACTTCGGGATGAAACTGGAGCGCGTAAAGTTTCCGCTCCGGATCTTCCATGGCGGCGAACGGCGCATTCTCCGTCTGCGCCGCGCTGCGAAAGCCGGTTGGCATCGCCGTGACATTGTCGCCATGACTGCACCAGATATCGATTTGCTCGCCGACGCCGTCGAAGAGCTTCGATCCCTTCGAAATTCGAAGCATGCCCGCGCCGTACTCGCGCCGGTCGCTGAATTCCACCTGCCCGCCGAGATGGTGCGCCATCAACTGCATGCCGTAACAAATTCCCAGAACCGGAATTCCCAGCGAAAAAATCTTGGGATCGGGATGGGGCGCGCGCTCGTCGTAGACACTGGCCGGTCCTCCCGAAAGAATGATGCCTTTAGCGCCGAGGGCGGCGGCTTCGTCCGCCGGAATGTTGAACTGGACGATCTCCGAATAGACCTGACATTCGCGAATCCGGCGCGCGATGACCTGCGTGTACTGCGAACCGAAATCGAGGATCAGGATCTTCGAATGCGCGGTCGCGGCGCTCTTGGTCATGGGTGCGTCTCTTTGATAGTCCGATCGTCCGAACGATCGATCGGGCCCAATTGGCCCTGGCCGGTGAATCCCTTCTGGAGTTTTTCCGGTACCTCCTGGACGGTGGCTTGCTCGAGCGGGTCGGCGCAGCTCCCGAGAAAAAGCGTTGCCGCGGAAAAGAAAGCGATAGCGAAGGCCTTCAAGCGCGAAGAATACTTAAGAAAGTGACGAGTGACAAGTGACTAGTGACGAGCTTCAAATTCATGTCACACGTCATCTGTCACTCGTCACTTTCTTCCCATGATTGATCCCGAAGTGCTGCTCCAAGGTTATCGACTCGGCGTTTTCCCGATGGCGATGGCAGATGGGGCTATCGAGTGGTTCTCGCCCGATCCGCGCGCGATATTGCCGCTGGACGCATTTCATGTGGCGCACACCCTCGAGCGGGTGGCGCGGAAGAAAAGCTTCGAGGTTCGGATCGATGTTTCTTTTGTCGAAGTGATGCGCGAATGCGCGCACCGCCGGGAGACCTGGATCAACGACGAGATCGTCGCGAGCTACGCGCGTCTGCATCAGCTCGGCCACGCCCATTCAGTCGAAGCTTGGCAAGACGGGAAACTGGCCGGCGGCCTTTACGGCGTCTCGATAGGCGGCGCTTTCTTCGGTGAGTCAATGTTTCATCACGTGCGCGACGCTTCGAAGATCGCGCTCCTGGGCTTGGTCGAGCGGATGCGGGCCAGAAAGTTCGTTCTTCTCGACACGCAATGGATCACGCCGCATCTCAAACAATTCGGCGCCATCGAAATCCCGCGCGCAAAATATCTCCACCTTCTAACGACCGCTGTTAATCTCTCACGAACATTTTTGTAGGGCGAACGCGTCGCCCGCCGAACGACGGCAAGCGGAGCGCTTGCCCTACAACCGGATTGCGGCATAGTTTTCGCCCGCGTCATCGCACGCACACGGCTGGGTAGCTCAGTTGGTAGAGCAGAGGACTGAAAATCCTCGTGTCGGGGGTTCAATTCCCTCCCCAGCCACCTGATTTCCTGATAGTCCGTGGGCGTCATGGATCCGCTGATCTTCCTTTCCTACTCGTCGAGGGACAAATTGATCGCTGACGCCATTTGTTCACGGCTCGAGAACCAGGGTATTCGCTGTTGGATCGCCCCGCGGGATGTGAATCCGGGTTCGGATTACAGCGACCAGATCTCGGACGCGCTGGAGCGTTCGACCGCCATGGTGATGGTGTTCTCGAGCGGATCGAACTCGTCGCGCCATGTGAAGAGCGAAATCGATCGCGCCTTCAGTCTCGACAAGGTGATCATCCCGTTTCGGGTCGAAAACGTGGAGCTCGATAAGGGGCTCGCGTATTACCTCTCGAAAACGCACTGGCTGGATGCGTTAACCAAGCCGCTGAAACAACACATCGATCGTCTGGCGGGTACGATCCGAAAGGTGTCCGGCTTGGACGGATCACCGACACCGCCACTGCCGCCATCGATCCAGTTGCCGGCCGCTGCTGCTTCGCCGCGTACGAGCCGGGCTCCGTGGATAATCGCGGGTCTCGCCGTGGTCGTATGCGGGTTACTTCTGGCGGCGGGGTTGTTGTTCGTTTGGATGAATCGAACTAAACGCGACGCCGCTGCGGTAACGTCAATTTCTCCAGCCCAGACGGCGCCCCCACAGAACCACGTCCAACCCTTAGCCGCGCCTGCCGATGCGTTGGAGAACATGGAGGTTGCGTCCACGCCGCGGCGGCCGGACCGGGATCCGTTTGCCGGCAGTTGGAAGATCACCGAGGCCACTACGATCACAGGGGTGCCTTACGACGGCACCGTCGACATCACGAGTTCGGGCCCCCGTTACCAGGTGCGATGGCGGCTGGCCTCGAACACGGTGAACGGCCTGGCCTTGCCGCTCGGGAGTCAGCTTGGTGTCGCCTACGGGGTGAAGGATGTCAGCGTCATTGTTTATAAAGTCAGCCCGGACGGTGCGCTGAAAGGCCGTTGGGCCTATTCGAACTTTTCTGCCAATGATCGCGACGGGTTGGAAAACGTAGTCAGCGGCGAGGGCGGCAAGATCGAAGGCGTCCACGCCGTGAAAGGACTGAATCCTGATGGGACCAGTTACCAGGGGACGCTGACGATTTCGAAAACCGGCCAAACCTATCAGCTCCAGTGGGAGATCCTCGGCCGATCGATCAAGGGAATAGCGATCAAATTGGACGACGTCTTATTTGCCGCGTCAGCCTACGAAGGATCTTTTGGCGTGGTCAGCTACACTTTCGAAGGTTCGCAAGCAAAGGGGGTCTGGACGACCACTGGCGAGTCGAAGCTCGGCACGGAAACTCTCGCGAAATAATTCCGTCGGCGGAGCCGGTTGTTCGCAGCTGGAGTTGATCAGAATTTCGCCGTGATCTGGCCGGCGAAGAGGTGTCCGCCGTCCGGCATCGAATCTTCTCGGCTGAAGCTGTATTGGATTTTCGCCTGGAGATAATCGGTGAACCGATAGCCGAGAGCCGCGTCAATCCGCCAGATATCATTGCCCCACTTCGCACGCTCGTCTTCATCGCGGATGGTCCCGAAAAGCTGCTGGTTCCAGCGCAACGCGCCGTAAAGTTGAGAGGTAAGTTTGTATTTCGCTTCGAAATAGTAAGAGAATGTGTCGGCATTACCGATGCGCGGCACTTCAAAGCGCGCTTCGTAAAATTCCGCCCACAATTGGAGGTGATGCCAGGCGAAGGAAACATCCTGGGCCAGGACCAGCTCGCGGTAATCGCCGATCCCACGGCCGGGTGGAAGAGTCGGTCCGGCTTCGGAAAGAAGGTAATGCCCGGCGCTGGCGGAGAAACCGATATTCCACATTTCGTTCGGACGAAAACCGGCGCGCCCGCTAAATGTGGGATGTTCGAAACCGGTTTGAGTAATCCGCCAGGCTTCGGGGTGGGAAGCGAGCGCGGTATTTTTCATTTCCGCCGCATAATCGAACTGGCCGCAGTTGCCGGAGACGGCAACACCGCTGCCGTAGCTCGGACCCCAAATGATGGGAAGGCGCAGATATTTGTCGGAGTAATCGTGGTTGTCGTATTCTCCAACGTGGGCCCAGCTGAAGAGTTCATCGATATCATCCGGCGCGTTAGTGTCCCAGATTCCGGTCAGATTTTCGTAGGCTAACGGCGCGTTGATGAATGGGTTCTGCCAGCTGTCGTGCCGCGGGATCCAGTTGCCAACAACAGTTGCAAACTGCCCGATCTGGAGATGAAAGTTTTTCGCCGGACTGTAGCGGAGAAAATATTCTTCTAACCTCACCTCGCCGCCGCCGTCAGTCGGGTCGAAGCCGCGGTCCACACGCGCTTGGGCAAAAAAGTAAATGTTCGATCCGACTTCGAGATCGAGGAATAGTGTCAATCGCGGATTGAGAAGGAAATCGTGCTCGGAAAAAATCAGACCGGGTGAGGGTTGATCGATGGAATACGCTTCCAGATCAGCCAGTCCACTTAGCTGAAGATGGAAACGGTTCTCGGGATCGCTTACAGAAAACGTGGTGTGAATTTTGTCGAGAACATCGGCGCGCGCCGGGAGTTGCAGAACCACCGCAACCAGCAGAACTGGAAGGGAAGCTCTAGGCCGCATGGAGAAGTTTGCCGATGGTTTTTCGTAGCGCATCGAGCGTGACTGGTTTGCTGAGAACGACGTCGACCGCCGCAGGTTGCGAGCCGCTAACCTCAATCAAGGCGCCGAAGCCAGTGAGCATGATCACCGGGATGCGATCGTTTACCTGTTTAATGAAGCGGGCTGTTTGGTCGCCGCTCATTTCCGGCATGACCCGGTCGAGGACCACCAAGTCGAAGCGATCTCGCCGAAATTTCTCCAGGCCTTCGCGGCCGCTTGCTGCGGTGGAAACGGAGTGACCGTCAAAACGCAAATAAGCCGAGACGACTTCGAGAACCCGCGGCTCGTCATCGACAATCAAAACGTTCAACGATGATTTCGTTCCGGCTTGAGCGAAGCTTTCCGAGCCTTGAATCGCCGACGTGTCGGCTATCGGGAGGCGAATGATGAAGGTCGTTCCATGCCCGGGCGCAGATTCGATTTCTAATTTTCCTCGATGCCGCTCGATAATTCCGTAGACCATCGAAAGTCCGAGTCCGGTGCCGCGTTCGCCCTTCGTCGAGAAGAACGGTTCGAGGCAACGCTGGCGGACGCTTTCGGTCATCCCGGTGCCGTTGTCGCGGACGCGAACGACGGCCTCACCGTTTTCAATCGAGGTCTCGAGAAAAATGCGGCCGCCCTGCGGCATTGCGTCGACGGCGTTGAAAATGAGATTGGTCAGCACTTCGCGCAGCGCCGATTCTTGGCCGGCGACGAACGGCAACGCCTTCGCCTCCGCAGTGACCTGGACGGTCACCCCCGTCGCTTGGGTCTGCCGTCGCCACTTGGGTTCGGTGAGCGCGACCGCCTGTTGAACGATCTTCGCAAGGTCGACCACCGGAAATTCTTCGTCTGTTTCCACTGGCCGATAGAATTCGCGGAGCCGGCTGACGACGCTGGCTGCGTCCTTCGCTGAGGTCCGTAACATCTCGAGGCAGCGTCGCGCCTCGGGCTTGTTGTCCAGCAGCTTCGGGCTTTCCAGAAGCAGCTCCGAGAACCCCAGAATGGGGGTGAGCGTATTGTTGAAGTCGTGGGCGATGCCGCTCGCCATTTGGCCGATGGCGCTGAGGCGTTCCTGCTGAATGACCTGTTGCTGGGTGGCCTTCAATTCCGCAAGCGCCTTCTCCAGCTCGCGATTCGTCTCGCGTAAATCTTCCTCGGCCTGTTTTCTCCGGGTAAGATTTTCCACCGAGCCGGCCACGATTTTTTCAACCGGTCGGGACAGGCCTTTGGCCACGAACAAACTGGCCGCGAAACCGAGCGAAAGAACGACCAGGCCGAAGGCAATGATCTTCCAGCGCAACGTCTGCTCGTCCCGGATCGACGCACTTAACGGGTAGAGGCAAACCTGGTAGGCGGGCGCAAATTGGGTCTCGGGATCGAGCGCTTTGTAATAAAGAAGATGCGGACCGCTCGCGAGGTCGATCGGAAAATGATTGGCCGTCTGGTTCAAGGACGCCCGGCGGAGTCGTTCACTGACAAATTGCCTATCGGCCGGGCTCAGGCTTTCAATGTAAAAACGTTGATCAAGCCAGATGCCGCTCTGGATTGCGCCGGCCCTGTCTACCTCGGTGTCCTCGAGATGGGTGAGCGGGAAACCAACCACTAATTCTCCAAGCGTCCGGCCTGTGGTCCCGCGGATTTTTGTCAGGACAATTTTGCGCAGCGCTGACGGCTTATTGCCGCGCGCCAGCGCAATGAACCCGACCGCTTGCTCGTCATCTTCGCGTAAACTTTTCGCCATCTTGGACAACGCTTCCTGTAAGGCGGGCTGGTCGGTAAATCCCGCGGGATGGTTCTCCGGCGAGAGAATAACGCCGTCGCCGTCGAAGAATCGAAAAAAGGACGCGCGTGTCGCATCGGGGGACGCGCCTCCCGAGGAATCCAACATTCCCTCAAGCTCAGTGATCGCGTTCTGATACAGATCGTCGACGTCGCGTTCCTCCAGAGCTGCGCGCAACCGGACCGAGTGCGAAAGCGCGAAACATTTTTCTGTGATGCCGTCCGATTCCGCCGCCTGAATTTTCAGGAACGATTCCACGCGACTCTGAAATTGTGTGTCGAGCAATTGCTGCTGATTGGTCCGGCGATTTTTCTCGGCGAGATAGACGGCGGCCGTAGTCACTCCCAGGACGACCAGCATCATGGCGAGAAGGAGTTTCGCCCGGAAGCTCAGCGCACCCGTAAGATTATATTTGGAGGTAATGGGAGGTTACTTGGCTGGAAAATCGACATGCAGCGGCATGCCGGTTTTCAATTCCACGGGCTGCTGCCGGATGTCGTCGCCAGCCACCCACGCCTTCAGCACGTAGCTGCCGGCTGGAAGATGTTCCAGGCGGTATTTGCCGGCCGTGTCGGTCTTCTGAAAATAAGGCGTCTCCAAAACGAGGATGGTGCCGCGCATTCGCTCATGAATTTCGCAGTGGATCGTCACCGCTCCTGGTTTGTCGAAGACGACCGTGGTGGGCTTTTCGTCCTTGCGATAACGGCCGAGGTCGAACCGCTTCGTTTTCGAGTAAGAAAAAACGTTGTGGTAGGTGTCGTCCATGTTTGGGAACTCGACCGCAGTGCCGACCAGGACGGGGAGCAGGTCAGGCGCGAATGCGATGTTCTTTTGCGCCACCTGGCCCTGCGACTTGGTGGCGCTGGCTGCGGCGGAACGAAAATCGCCTTCCAGATAGACGACGGCTGCCGGCGGGTTCGTAGGAGCTAACGCAACGTCAGGGGTAGCGTTATAGCGCTGGTTCAGGCCCCGATCATAAGAGGGCCTGGGGAGCGTTACGGTGCCCTCAATAACGACTTGAGCCCGCACGGAGCTAACCGCGAGAACGGTCGCCAATAGGAGAATGGAGCATGTGTGGCGCACAGCTCTTTTGTAAATAGCGAGAAGGGTGCCATTAGTGATCTCGTGGGCGTCGATCCTGGTCGTAGCGAGGACTCGCTGTCGCCGTGCCGCGCGTTACTCCGTTCGCAACGCGGCCATCGGGCTGATACGGGTGGCCCGGCGGGCCGGGAGCCAGGTAGCAAAAAGGGCGGCGGCCCCCAGAGTCAGGGGAGCGATGGTGAATGCGACCGGATCTAGCGCGCCAACTTCGTAAAGCATACCGCTCAGGATTTTTCCAGTACCCGCGGCGAGGAGCAGCCCGATGATAATTCCGCTTAGCAGCATGATAGAGCCTTCGCCCATGATCATGCGCAAGACTGCACCTGGCTGCGCGCCGAGGGCCATGCGGATGCCGATCTCGCGGGTGCGCCGCGCGACCGAATAAGCTTTCACGCCGTAGAGCCCGACGACGGCGAGTCCGAGAGCGAGGACGCCGAAGACGGAGAACATCGCGGCGCCGGCGCGAACGACCCACAACTGAAAATTGCTGTCGAGATGTTGAGCAAAACTTTTCAGCGACAGGATCGGGAGCGCCGGATCCACTTCGCGCACGGTTCGTCGAAGAATATCCGCGGTGCTGCCTTCACTGCCGGGAGCAAGCGAATGAAACCGAACGAAGAATGATATGTTGCTCTGAAATCCGCGCGCAAACGGAAGGTAGATCTGGCCATTCGGATCTTTCCCGAACAATTCCTCCTTGGTGGTCGGAACGATGCCGACAATCTCGATGGTTTCTTTCCCTGTGTCCCCGCTGAGATCGCCGCTCATGCCGACGCGGTTGGAATCGTTCTTCGCTTTCGGCGCGTTATCGCTGGCGTATTGGATGCGCTGGCCGAGCGCATCGCCTTCCGGCCAAAGTTTCTTCGCGAGAACTTCATCTACGATCGCGACCATCGGACCGCCGGGCTGGGTAGTTTCAGCCTGGGTGAAACCGCGACCGCGTACGACGGGTAAGCCCACGGTAGCAAAGTAATCGGCGCCGACGCTGTTCCAGGAGGCGTTGAACGCGAGGCCTTCGGCGGCGGTAGCGGGCTTTGCATCGGGCGCGGGTTGAAGACCGGCGCGTTGAATGTTGCGGCTCAACGAAACCATTCCAAAAGGTATTGTGGCCGAAACGCTGGCGTGTTCGACGCCCGGTAAGGATGCGAGCCGTTCCTGAAGACTACGGTAAAGATCCTGGGCGCGTTTCTGGTCGTAGCCGGCGAGGCTCGCGTCCGTTTCCAGAATGAAACTCGCGCCTGGCGACAGGCCCGTGTCTACGGAGGCGGCTTTGCCCGCCCCGCGGATGAACAAGGCGGCCGCGGTAAGAAGCGCGAGTGAGAAGGCGATTTGGGCCACGACGAGCGGATTGCGCGGCAGGAATTTCCACCGCCGCCTAACGACATCTTCACCGGCTTGTTCCTTAAGATCGGCGACCACTGCGCTCCGAGAAAGTTTAAGCGCGGGCCCAAGCGCGAACCCGATGGTACCCACGACGCAGAATGCGAACGTAGCGCCAAGGATCGACGGGTTGGGGCCAGCCAGCCAGACGATATCGAGCGGCAACATTTTGCCTAACGAGGCGACGAGGAGATCGGACGACCAAAGTCCGAGGATCAAGCCCACGCCACCGCCCAAAAGCGCGAGAACAAAGCCTTCCGTCAACAACTGCCGGACAATTCGGGACCGGCTTCCGCCGAGCGCGAGACGAATCGCGATTTCTTTCCGCCGCGCGGTGCTGCGGGCGAGCAGCATGTTCGCCAGATTAAGGCAGGCCACCAACAGGACGACGATCGCCATGCCTAGCAACATCGGGGCAATGCTAGCGAGGCCGCCATTCCCCGAGGGAGAGGTACTGACAGAAAAGCGCGAGATCGGCGTGGTCGTGAAAGTCTGATCCTTCTGCTCGACCGGAAATGCTTTTTCGAGGTTCGCCGCTAATCCTTCGAGCGCCGGCTTTGCGGCGTCGGTCGTAAGTCCGGGCTTGAGCCGGCCAACGACGATCAATTGCTGTCCGGCGCGATCTCCGAATCTGCTCTTGTTCTCCTGCTCGAAGTCATTCGCGATCCGATCGTAGTTGCTGAAGGGCAGCCAGACTTCGACGGAGAGAATCTGGAGCGTCCCAGTGAATCCACGCGGTGCGATGCCCACGACTGTGAACGGATGGCCGTTGATGAGCAGCTCGGAGCCGAGCACCGCCGGATCGAGATTGTGTTTTTGCCAGTAGGCGTAGCTAACGATGGCGACCGGTGCGTTGCGACCCAGCGCTTCCTCGTCTGGAGTGAAAGTGCGTCCGCGAGCGAGGGAAACACCGAGGACGGAAAAATAATTCGAACTGACGATGCCGCCAAACGTCCGGCGCGTATCGCCTTTCTGGCCGAGGCCGATCATCGCGAGGTTGTAAGACATGACGTCGGCGAAGACGGTGTTCTGGGCGCGAATGTCTTGGAAGGTCGGGTAAGAGA
This sequence comes from Chthoniobacterales bacterium, assembly GCA_036270255.1. GTDB lineage: Bacteria > Verrucomicrobiota > Verrucomicrobiia > Chthoniobacterales > UBA10450 > AV80. The sequence goes on along the minus strand of DATBCW010000037.1, from coordinate 23,130 downwards.
AGCCGCGATACGTTTTCGGGTTCTTCTTGTCCTGGGAGAAAACTTGGACGACTTCCTGCGGCTTCGCGTAGGGCGGCGGGGCGAAAAACATCGTGTGGACGAGGCTGAACACGGCGGTATTCGCGCCGATGCCGAGCGCGAGAACGATCACAGCCGCGGCGGTGAATCCCGGCGCCTTGAAAAGCTGGCGAATAGCGAACTTAAGATCGTGGATCACATACAGTGGGATGCGGCCGGCGCCCAATCGGATTCAAAAATCGCAGTCCCGGAGGATGTTGCTCCGGTTCACCCGCCGCAGGAGACTTGGGAATGGATCTAGCGAATATCAAAGACGCCACGGATTGGTTTGAAGTTCTGCAAACCAGCAAGCGCACGCAGACAGCGATGATGATTCTCTCGCCAGGCGACGCGACCGGCCGAAAAGCCGAAGCGCACAAGAAAAGCGATCAGGTCTTGCTGATGCTCTCGGGAAGGCTGTCAGGGACGGTGGGTTCCGAAAGGGTAAGCTTGAAAAAGGGCGACATCCTTTTGATTCGCGCCGGAACGCCGCATCGTTTTGAAAATCCGGGACGCCAGCGCGCCGTGACCTTCAACGTTTATTCGCCGCCGGAATATCCGCCCGGGACGAAGGGATGATCACGCCGGAACCAGCGGAGTGAAATCGTAGGGCTCCGACGTGGCGTTGAATTTTGGGTAAAGGAATTTCGAGACCGGCACATTTTCCTTCGCCACCCCGGCGGCTTGGGATAGCCCCGCTTCCCGCAAGCGGGTGAGCGCTTGCTCGAGCAGGCGCGTGCCGAACCCACGATTTCGGTATTCCGTCGAGATGCAGGGACCTGGAATCAACTGCATGTCGGCGTCGGGTTGAGTGGAAAGGACTGCCGCTCCGATGATCCGCGTCCCATGCCGCAGCGCGAGAAAAATGGAATCGGGGGATGCGAATGCGCGCTCGAGCCATGCTTCAATTTTCTCCGTTACCTCCTGCAGATGGGGACTCCACATTGGATCGAGCACAAATGAACTTGAGATTATTTTGCGCAGCTCCATGGCGTCATCTGCCGAGGCCGGGCCGATTTCGTAATGTTCCGCCAACGCGGTTTCGAACGTGGGAAGCTGGGTCAAATCCCAGGTGAATCGAATCCAGTTACTCAGCTTCATAGAGGTGCCGGGTAGTATCGGTGCGCGGCAGCGGAGCCGCAACTGCGCTAAATCTTCGTGCCGCAGATCGCGGCAGGTCGCCCAGAAAAGCTAAATCGCTTGGACGGCTTTCAGCGTCTCGTGGAACGAACTGTAAAGCTCGCGGTATTGCGCCACGCCACGTCGCAAGACCGGTTTGAAATTCGCGAGGTCCGCGATGTTCACAATCAAGTCGACGCTCTGGACGAATGCACTCATGGCGTCATTGGTCGGGAATTGATGGCTCAACAAGACCAGGAAATGTTGCCGCCGCTCGGTCCCGGGGCGTTTCACCATTGCGCGCAGGATCGGGTTATTCTGCGGCTTGGACCCTTTGAAGTTCTCGTAAACGACCACGACGTTGTAGCTGTAGGTCTTCAGCTTGAGGAGTACGTCTTCCTCGAACAGACCGAGATGCACCTTGTAAGTCATATCGATCAACTGCGGTACCACCATCTTCTGATATTGTTGATGATCGACGCAGACCAGCGCGGTATTGTCGCTCAGGTCAAAAAAGGAAGAGTCTTGCGATTCCATGGCTTAACGAAAAGCGTTCGCGGGAAGATCGAGGCGCAAACCGGAATCGAGATCGTTGTCCACGCCGCGCGCTTTCTGGATCAGGTCGATGCCGCGACCGACACGCCCCTTGCGGCTGGCGAACAGGCGAGCGGTCTCTTCCGAGATCAGGTCGTTTTCGTAAGCGCTTAGGATCGACTGGTCGAACGTCATCCAGCCAAATGGCGCGCTGGCCTCGATGATTTCGTAGAAGTTCCGATGCTCGCCTTCGCCAATCGCGACTGATTCCCTGGTCCGCAAGTTGTGGCCCATGATCTCGGTCAACAACTGCCGGCCGCCGCCGACCTTCGGAGCGAGCCTCTGGCTGACGATGTAGCGCAGGGAATCCGCCAGGCGGATCCGGAGTTGTTGTTCTTCGCCGAGTGAAAAGAGACCAAGGATACGATTGATTGACTGGCCGGCATCCACTGTGTGGAGCGTGCTGAGAACGAGGTGACCGGTTTCGGCCGCCATCAAGGCGACTTCCACTGTCGCGCGATCGCGCATTTCGCCGACCAGAATGACTTTTGGCGCCTGACGGAGCGCGGCGCGGAGCCCATTCGGGTAATTGTTAAAATCGTGTCCCAGCTCGCGCTGGTTAAACGTCGCTCGCTTTGTCGGGTGCACGAATTCAATCGGATCTTCCAGCGTAACGATGTGGACGGCTTGTTCTTCGTTGATCTCGTTCAACAAAGCCGCCAGCGTCGTCGTCTTTCCGCTGCCAGTAGCGCCCGTGACTAAAACGAGGCCGGTTTTCTCCTTCGCGATCTCCTTGAAGATCGGCGGCAATTCGAGGGTTTGGACCGTTGGGATATCGCCTTGTAGCTTCCGCAACACGATCGAGAAATGGCCCTGCTGCCGGAAAATGTTAACGCGAAAACGCGCCTCGTCGTTGAGCGAATAGCTACAATCACACGAACCGCCTGTCAGATAATCGTAGATCAATCGGCGATTCCCTTGCATCAAGGTCAGCGCGATCTGCTCTGTTTGATACGGCGTCAGCGCTTCGATCGGCGGATCGACATACACGGGCTTCAGTTCGCCGAAATCCTCGACCTGCATCGGATGACCCACGGAAAAATTCAGGTCGGAGATGCCGTCGTAGGTTTGCAGCATCGCTCCCAAGATTCGATCGAGATCTGGAATTCTCATCGCAGGCTCCTATTCGTCCGCGCCGTCCATCGGCGGTTCCTTGAGGAAGGGACGGAATTTCTTTTTGTCGATTGCCTTGTCCCACGCTTCTTCCGGCGAAATGCGGGCGTGGCGAAGATGTTCCATGATCGCGTCGTCGAGGGGCTGGTTGCCCTTTTTCTTGCCGACCTGAATCATGCCGGGGATCTGGTGGGTCTTGCCTTCACGCACGAGGTTTGCGATCGCCATGTCGACGACCAGAATTTCGAGCGCCGCGACGCGGCCTGGCTTGTCGATCCGTTTGAAAAGATTCTGTGCGATCACGCCCTTCAGCGATTCCGCCAAAGTAGCTCGGATTTGGTTCTGCTGGTTGGTGGGGAAAACGTCGATGATTCGGTCGACCGCCTTTGACGCACTGGAAGTATGCAGCGTACCGAAAACAAGGTGTCCCGTGGCCGCGGCAGTCAACGCCAGCTCGATCGTTTCGTGATCGCGCATCTCACCAACGAGCAGGACATCCGGATCTTCGCGCAACGCGCCGCGCAACGCTGCGGCAAACGAACGGGTGTGCACGCCGACTTCGCGATGCTGCACCAGACAATTCTGGCTGCGATGCACGAACTCAATTGGGTCTTCGACGGTGATGATGTGATCGTGACGATGCAGGTTCGCGTAATCCATCATCGCTGCGAGCGTGGTCGATTTGCCCGAGCCAGTCGGGCCCGTCACGAGAACGAGTCCCTTCTTTAGCATCGGAAATTTTTTCAGAACGGGAGGTAAACCGAGGTCCTCTACAGTCAGGACGTTCGACGGAATCAAACGGAAGACAGCCGAGATGCCGTATTTCTGTTGGAAGAAGTTTGCGCGATAACGCGCCATTCCAGGTACTTCGTAGCCGAAATCGATGTCGGAAGTTTCTTCGAAGATCTTGATCTTTCCTTCCGGCGCGATCTCGTAAACCATCGCCTTGAGTTCGTCGTTCCGGAGCGGTGGATAATCGACGCGAACGAGTTCGCCATTAATGCGGAGCATTGGCGGGTTGCTGGTGGAGAGGTGAAGGTCGGACGCCTTCTGCTCTCCCATGAGCTTAAAGAATGAATCGATGCGGGCCATGGGCGCGGATTCCTAGAGCTAAATCGGTGCCACTACCCGCGCCGATTTCCCGCGAAAAACTAGCAATCGCCGCGTCCGCCAGCAGCGTCTACGAACCGGCAAGTCGCGCGGCGTCGATGGTGGAACGGACTTGTTCGAGCAGCTTCTCGCCGGTGTACGGCTTGGGAATAAAACCCTTGAGACCGAGGGCGAGCATGTTCCCCAGCTTCGATTGCTCGGCGAAACCGCTGCTCAAAACCACGACCACCTCCGGATTCAGGGCGCGCAATTCATCGAAGACGGCGTCGCCATCCATGACCGGCAGAAAGAAATCGAGAATGACGAGGCCGATCTGCTTTCCGATTTGTTGATAGATCTTCAACGCTTCAAAACCATCGCGCGCCAGGATCACGCGATAACCCTCATCGGTCAGCATGGTGGCCGCGAGTTCCGAAATCTCGGCCTCGTCGTCGACCAGCAAAATCAATTCGCGATTTCCCTTAGGATTCAACACCGAGATTTCCGGTGGAATTCCCGCGGGTTTCGCCGGCGCTTTCTTATTTTCACCAGCCGCCTTGCCGCGGCTCGCGGGTTTCTCTGGCGCCGTTCTCGTTCTCGGCGCGGGTTCGTCTGCCGACCGGACGACTTTGAATTCCGGAGGCCGTGAGGGGTCGGGCGCTGTCTTCGATTTCGCCGCGCTTCCTTCGAGGATGCGCGAAGTGACGTGATCGAAAAGTTGCTGCGCGGTTTTCGAAGCGAGCTCGACGCGTTCGCCGAGCATCTCGATGTAATTGTATTCGCCCTTGTGCTGCCGGGCCAGATCCGCGTAGCGCGCGATCTGTTGCAACATCGAATTCAGTTCAGTCGAAGCGGTGGCGATCCACTTCAAATCCTCGTGATCCAGCATAAGGGGAAACGCTTGTCAGGTTTCGTCGCGATCGTTGCGGCAGGCCAAAAAAACACCTCCGAAGACGGCAAAAACAGCGATGGCGAAGGAACCGATTGTGAACATGCGAGAGGCGTTTAGGTCAGCACGGTTCATGCCCCTAGCAGACGCTGCCGTCAATCGGAATCGCTCGCGAAATTCGGTCTCGCAGCGGAATGTCGCACGTGACTTTTCGCAATGGATTCTACGCTGGACTCGTCGTCGCGGTTGTCTGGGCGATCTATCTTTTCCGGCTTTGGCAACCGCAACGCCAGATTGATCTGCACAACGCCCATTTGCTGGAGCAGGTCGAAAAACATAACTGGAAAGGCGTTGCCGAATTCGTCGGCGACGCTTACCAGGACCAGTGGGGGAACGCCCGGCCATTGCTGCTTCAACGGATTCCGCAGGTGTTCGGCGCGCTTGGGAAGACGCAGATCGAAGCGAGAGACGTCGCTGTTCGGCGTGAAGAGGGTCGCGGTTATTGGACGGCGAAGATCGCGGTAAAGGGGACGGGGGAATTCGCGGACTCCGTCCAGGCGAGGGTGAACTCTCTAGAGACACCCTTCGAATTCGAGTGGCAACCCGGCGCAACGTGGCCCTGGGATTGGAAGCTTATCTCGGTGCGTAATCCCGCTCTCGAGATTTCCGATCACAGGCCGTAGGCTGTCCGTTACTTCCCGAGCGCCGTTCGCAGTTCCGTCTTGGCGGCGTCGACTTCCCGCGGAGCGGCCTGACAAAGCAGCAGCGCTCGTAGCTTTTCTCCGTGATAATAGCGAACCACGAATTTCTTTTTCGCGTACGTCCCTTTTAAGCTCACTCGCGTCGGCGGCAGACTGAAATCTCCGATAAAATCCAATTTCAGATCGAACATCTCGGTCCAGAAATACGGCACCTGTTCGTAACGAATCCGTTTCTTACCGGTCATGTTCGCCCCGGCGACGAGCCCTTGTTCCCGGGCGTTTTCCCAATGGGTCTGGCGACGCACGCCGCCCATGATTCGATCGGGGTAGAACGCCAGGTCGCCAATCGCGTAGATACCTTTTTCTTCGGTCTCCAAATACTCGCTGACGGGCGATCCGTGGGGACCGGCGAGAGGAGTGTTGCGGACCAGATCGAGATTCGGTTCAGCTCCGCACGCCACGACGGCCACTCCGGCGGCGATCCGATTTCCGCTCTTCGTTTGGATATTTCGTAAAACCGTCTTGCCTTCGAATCCATTCAGGCTTTCGCCGAGCAACAACGTCACGCCGTGTTTTTCGAAATACGACGTGGCCCACGCGCCGGTCTCGGGATCGAGGTAGCGGTTCAGCAAGTAAGCGTTGCGATGCATCATGCTGACCTTGAATTTCATTTGGCGCAGGCTCGACGCCGCTTCGCACGCCAAGAGCCCGCCGCCCACGACCACGATCGCCTTCTCCAGCGACGCCATCTCGCGCAAGGCCAGCGCGTCCCGGATCGTCCGCAAATAAATAACGTTGCCGAGCCCCACGCCCGCTACTGGCGGCCGCACCGGCCGGCTTCCCATCGCCAAGCACGCTTTATTGAACTCGATCGTTTCCCCGTTCCCGAGGACCGCGAGCCGGCGATCGATCTTGACCTGCGTGACCATCGTCGCAAACCGCGTCTCGATCTTGTGCTTCTCGTACCAATGCGCATCCAGCACCGGCATTTTTTTCATCGGCGGAATTTTGTCGCGCAGGAAAGTTTTCGAAAGCATCCACCGCTTATAGGGCGCGAAGGTCTCTGCGCCGACCAGGGTGATCTGGCCGCGCTTGTCGTATTTGCGGATGCTTTCGCAGGCGCTGCTGCCGCCAATTCCGCTTCCAATGATGAGGTAATCGCGCTGAATCATGTGCAGGCGGACGATAGGAAATCTGTTAGGCCACTGGCGAGGTAAAAATTGTTATCATTTTTCCCTCGTTATCTTGGTCGTGCTCCTGCTCACGATCGAGGGAAATGGCGGGCGACTACGATCACGAGCACGAGCACGATTAGGAATCAGAATACTGCCCGGCAGACAATCACGGAAGCAACTACCCCGGCGAGATCCCCTAGCAAACCGGCGGGAATGGCATGGCGAGTTTGCTTAATACTGACCGATCCGAAGTAAACTGCAGCCACATAGAAAGTCGTTTCCGTGCTGCCGTAAATGGTGGCAGCCATCAGGCTCACGATATTGTCCGGGCCGAGCCGATGAATGATGTCGGTCAGCAAGGCGAGAGTCGCGCTGCCGCTCAGCGGCCGCATCAAAGCGAGCGGCAAAAGATCAGGCGGAAACTGGAGCGGCGTCAGGACCGGCGTGAGCAAACGCGTCAGCAAATCGATTCCACCCGCGCCCTTAAACATGCCGATGCCGACCAGCATCGTGACCAGGAACGGAATGATTTTCAGGATCACGCCGAATCCTTCTTTCGCGCCTTCGACGAATTCTTCATAGACCTTGATCCGGCGGGTGGCGGCGTAGACCGGGAAGAAGCTCAGAAGAAACGGAATGGCGAGAATCGAGAGCGTGTTTACGCTGCGAACAAACGTGTTTTGGTTGGTGGCAGTCGGATCCGCGGGAAGATTGAACCAGCCGGGGAAAACGAGGCGAACGAATAGGCCGAGGAAGAAAAGAACGAGGAGAAATGGGAGGATACGCCGCCAACCGCGCGGCTCGATGGCGATGACATTGTCACTGTAGCCGGGATCGGTGATCCCGGCAGATGTTAGGGGCGCTTCACGGCCGGGATCATCGATCCCGTCTACAACGGAAGGTAGACGAAAAAACGGAAGCTTCTCCAAAAGCTTCGCGGAGGTAATTGCGACCGTCGCTGCGCACAAAGTTGCCAGCAGCGCCGTCCCGACGATCGCAGTCGGCCGAGCGGAACCGGCGGAGGCAAGCAGCGCGATTGCAGTCGCGGGAATTAGTTGCACCGAGGCCGTGTTGATCGCGAGGAAGGTGCACATCGCGTTGGAGGCGACGCCGGGCCGTGGATTGAGCTGCTCCAGGTCGCGCATCGCGCGGAGGCCGAGGGGCGTGGCGGCATTGCCCAGTCCGAGCATGTTGGCCGCCATGTTCATCAGCATCGAGCCCATCGCCGGATGTTCCGGCGGCACGTCTGGAAAAAGGCGACGCATTACCGGACGCAAAGCGCGGGCGATCCGTTGCACCAGCCCGGCCCGTTCCGCCAGGCGCATCACGCCCAACCACAGCGCCATGATTCCGATCAGGCCTAGAGCGATCGTGACAGCCGTCTTCGCGCCATCGAAAGCGCCATTCGTCACTTCGCCGAGCCGATTGTTCCAGCCGCCAATCGCGACCGCGAGCACTACCAGCGCGAGCCAAATCCAATTCAGCATCAGCGTTTCAACAAAGTCGCGGCGTGCTTGAGCGCCGAATCAGTTTTCCCGCCGAGCATTCGCGCGATTTCTTCCTGGCGCGCCTTGCCGCTCACTTCGCTCAGCCGTGAGTGCGTCCGGCCACCCACAACTTCTTTCGTAACCACGAACTGGGTCGCTGCTGCGGCGGCCACTTGCGGCAGATGGGTGATACACAACACTTGATGCTCCGCAGCGAGCTTTCGCATTTTTTCACCAACTGCGTTTGCGATTTCGCCGCCGACGTTCGCGTCGATCTCGTCGAACACCAGAAGCGGGATCGCATCCTGGGCCGCCAGGGAAGATTTGATCGCGAGCATCAGCCGCGAGATTTCGCCGCTCGATGCGATCAGACGGAGCGGTTTCGCGGGCTCGCCTGGATTTGGAGAAAACAGCAGTTCGACGGAGTCGAACCCTGCCGGCCGCGCTTCTTCCAAGGCAGCCAGCTGGACTTCAAATTCTGACTGCCGAAAGCCAAGATCGCGCAGATTCGCGCGAATATTTTCCGCGAGCTTCGGCGCCGCCTTGCTGCGCGCCTTGTGAAGCGCATGCCCGATCCGCTCCACTTCGCCCCGAGCACCTTCGATCTCCTGATTCAACCGCTCGAGCTCGGCGTCACGTCCTTCGATTTTTCGCATGCGTTCCGCGGCGCCCTCGCCGAACGCGATTACCTCCGGAATCGAGCCGCCATACTTGCGCTTCAGAGTTTCAAAGAGCGTCACCCGTTCTTCGAGAGCTGCGAGCTGCGCAGGATCGAGGTCGAGCTGTTCGGCGTATTGTGCGACCACGCGCGAAATCTCGGACAGCTCGACGACACACGCCGCGTGCGCATCGGCGAGTGCGGATTTATCCGGATCGATCTTCTCCAGATCGCGCAAGAGTCGTTGCGTCTCCGCCAATTGCGGCAGGATCGCATCGTCCGCTTCGGATAGGCGGCGCGAAATGGCGGCGGCCAATTCCAGGAGCCGTTTGCTGTTGCTGGCCAGCCGATAACGCGACGAAATTTCTTCTTCCTCGCCCGTGGCCAGATTGGCGCCTGTGATTTCGTTGATTTGATGACGAAGCAGATCGATTTCCTGTTCGCGCGCCGATTCCGCGGTGCTCAGGCTGGCGTGTTCCGCGCGTAACGATTGGAGCCGGCGATAGGCTTCCGAAAAACTCCGGAGCGTCTCGGCATTGTGCGCGTAGCCGTCGAGAAGCGCGAGCTGCCGCTCCGGGGACAACAGAGATTGATGGTCGTGCGGCCCGTGCAGGTCGACGAGTTCGTCGCCGAGACGCTTAAGAATGCCAAGCGTGGTGGGCGATCCGTTGATAAACTGGCGATTCGTTCCCGCCGTGGAAAAACTGCGTTTCACGATAAGCTCATCCTCAGTGCTCTCGATCCCGGATTCGTCCAGGAGCGAAGCGAGTTGTTTCAATTCCTGGCCGGCGAAAGCCGCTTCGACGGTGCACGATTCCGCCCCGGTTCGGATGAGCGATTTGTCCGTTCGGTCGCCGAGAAGCAATTGGAGCGCGCCGATGATGATCGATTTACCGGCGCCAGTCTCGCCCGTGATCGCGGTGAAGCCGGGAGCGAGCTGCCATTCCAGGTCTTCCACCAAAGCCAGGTTTCTGATTCGCAGAAGGCTGAGCGTGGCTGGCATTGGGGAAGAAGTTGAGAGTTGAGAGTTGTTGGTTGAGAGAGATCGCGCGACCTCTCTCTTTTGAACTTTCAAGTGCCAACTCTCAACTCTCAACTTCAGCTGACCTTCCTTGGCACCGGAACGTCGCAGGGGGTGCCGATGATCGGCTGCGATTGCGAGGTTTGCCATTCGCCCGATCCGCGCGATCAACGACTGCGCTCGTCGATCTACGTTGAAACGCCGGAGTGCGCCTGGGTTGTCGATACCGGCACGGATTTTCGCACTCAGGCGCTGCGCGAAAATATTCGGCGACTGAATGCGGTTGTCTTCACCCATTCCCACACGGACCACATCATGGGGTTTGACGATCTCCGGCGTTATTCGCACGATCTCGGGTCGATTCCGGTTTACGCGTCGGAGGAAACGATGCGCGATCTCGCCCGCGTCTATGAATTTGCTTTCAACGGTTTGAACCGATTCCCCGGTTATCTCGTGCCGGTGCCGCACATTGTGGACGGTCCGTTCCAGCTCGGGGAAACAACCATTACGCCGCTTCCGGTCCCGCACGGAAAATCGACGGTGAACGGTTATCTGTTTTCGCGTGGTGGGAAAAAGCTCGTCGCCTACCTGAGCGATTGCAGCGCGGTCCCCGACGCGATCGTTGACCAAATCAATGAAGTAGAAGTCCTGATCATCGACGCTCTTCGGCGCAAGCCCCATCCAACTCATCTGAGTGTCGCGCAGGCGCTCGAAGTCGCGGAGAAAGTGCGGCCGCGCCAAACTTTTTTCACCCACATTTGCCATGAGCTGGCGCAATCAAGTGAAGCGGAGCTGCCGCCCGGAGTCGGCATTGCCTACGACGGGTTGAAGCTGCGCCTTTAGAATGAAGCTTCGTCCGATCTGGTTTTTCTTGCTCGCGTCAGCTGCAATTTCGGCCTTTGCCGAGAAGCCGCTCGCACCGGCTACGATCGTTGTTTTCAACAAAGACGTTCCCGAATCCGTCGAGCTGGCAAAATTTTACGCGGAGAAGCGCGGGATCGCGCGCGACCACCTTGTCGGTCTCAGCATTTCGAAGACGGAAGAAATCGGGCGCGACGAATACGACGCGATGATCCGCGATCCGCTCCGCGCGATCTTCAAAGAGCGCGGCTGGTGGAAGCTGAGCGAGCCGCGCGGCGGCCAGATCACGGTAACGAGTAATTCGATTCGGTTCGTCGCTCTCATCAGGGGTGTGCCCTTAAAAATCCGCGCCGCGGCGAACTATCCGGGCGATAAGCCTGGCGGCCCTCCACTGGGGAACCGCAACGATGCTTCCGTCGATTCCGAAATCGCGGCGCTCGGCGCATTCTCCGAGCAGATCTCGGGGCCGCAGCCTAATCCTTATTTCCAGAGCTACCGCGCGATCGCGGAAGTGGAGAACTCGCAGGTGCTGCTGGTCTGCCGTCTGGACGCGCCCGAGGCTGCGACCGTTCGCCGGATGATCACCGACGCCATTGAAACGGAAAAGACCGGCCTGTGGGGGCGCGCTTATATAGATAGTGCGCACAATCCTTCCGGCGCATTGGGGTTGGGCGATCACTGGCTCGCGGAGGTTCGCGATGAGCTGCACAAGGTCGGGGTGCCGCTCATCTACGAAGACACGCCCGAGATTTTTCCGAATAGCTATCCGATGACGGATTGCGCGTTGTATTATGGATGGTACGCCGGGACGATGACCGGTCCGTTCACTCAGCCCGACTTTCAATTCGTGCCGGGCGCGGTTGCGATCCACATTCATTCTTTCAGCGCCAGCACGCTCCACGACGCGAACGCAGGCTGGGCCGGGCCGCTCTTGACCAAAGGCGCGGCCGCGACAATCGGGAATGTTTACGAGCCGTATCTTCAGCTCACTGCGCACTTGGATGTGTTCAATGATCGGCTCCTCCACGGATTCACGTTCGCCGAGAGCGCCTACATGTCGGCCCCGGTGCTTTCCTGGATGTCCGTCATGGTGGGCGATCCGCTTTATCGGCCCTATGCGGGGTGGATGGGCCTCGGCGACAAAGAAAAGCCGTCGTCCGATTGGAGCGCCTATCACTATTTCGCCGTCAAGAACGGCTCGTTAGGCGCACCTGAATTTCGGACCGCGGCGAAGCAATTCGCCGCTCGGACTCACAACGCCATTATGCTGGAAGACGTAGGCTTGCTCGAAGCAACGGCCGAAAATCCTGTTAGCGCGTCCGGTTGTTTCGATCTGGCACGAACGATTTACACAAAGCGTGATGATATTTTGCGGACCATCCTGCACGAAACCGAGGCGCTCGCGAAACAGAACAAACAGAAGCGCGCCCTCGATCTTGTCCGCACCGCTTTGCGGATCGCGCCTGATGCCCCCGCGTCATCGCTCTTGAAGAAGATGGAGATGGAACTTCGCGCCACGAAGCCGGCCATGGCCCCGAATCCCCGGAAACCATAGGAGCTTGCGTGTCATCCCGAGCCGCAGACGACGAGGGACCTCACAGTTGCAATTTGCGCTTACGCGAGAAACCAAGCGTCCAATGACAACGTACGCGATTTCTTTCGCGGAAGCGACTGACCGCTTGCGAGATCCCTCGGCGCGCTTCGCCAGCCTCGGGATGACAGCGCTTTGCAAGTGCCGGCCTAACGAATGATCCCGCGCTCAGTCGTTCGGATGAACTCGATGATCTGCGTGAGCTCGGCGCTGGCCGGCAACTCCTGCTGGATCGCTTCGATCGCCTGCCGGGTATTGAATTTCGAGCGATAAATCAGGCGAAACGCTTCCTTGATTGTCTTGATCGTTTCCGGCGAAAATCCGGCGCGCTCGAGGCCGACAACGTTGATCCCGCGCACCTTTGCCGGATTGCCATCGGCGATCATGAAGGGCGGAACGTCCTGCACAATCTTCGAGCAGCCCCCGGTGATGGCGAACCGGCCAAGACGGCAAAACTGATGGACCGCGGTGAGCCCGCCCATGATCGCGTGATCGCCGACTTGAACATGCCCCGCCAGAGTCCCGTTATTCGAAAACACCACGTTGTCGCCGACGGCGCAATCGTGGCCAATATGGCTGTAGGCGAGAAAATTTCCCCGGTGACCGATCTGCGTCTTGCCTTCGCTGGTCGTGCTGCGATTGACGGTTACAAATTCACGAAAGGTATTTTCGTCGCCGATCTCGAGATAGGTCGGTTCGCCCTGATATTTCAGATCCTGGGTTTGCTGGCCAATCGAAGAGTAGGCGTAAAATTTGTTCCGCACGCCGGCTATCATAGGACCCGCAAGGGTCACGTGATGTTGCAGCCAGCAATCCGAACCAACAACGACTCCGGCTTCGATGACGCAATACGGCCCAACCATCGTTCCCGGTCCAATCTCCGCCTTCGCATCGACGATCGCCGTCGGATGAATCTGAGCGCCGCTCATTGATTCATGAACGTGATCATCAGCTCGCACTCCGAGACGATCGCCTCGTTCACCGAGCAACTGCATTTCAGCCGCGCGATATTTTTGCCGCGTGTCTTTGCCAGCTCCGCTGAAATGAAAATCGTGTCGCCCGGATAAACCGGTTTCCGGAATTTCACGGCGTCTGCGCTTACAAAATAACCGAGGCGCCCGCCGCTGCTCTTGGTGATCCGCATCATCAGGATGCTCGCCACCTGGGCCATCGCTTCCAGCTGCAACACCCCCGGCATGACAGGGTGTCCTGGAAAATGACCGGCGAAAAACGGCTCGTTCACCGAAACCGATTTCACGCCGATGCAGCGGTTTTCGCCTTCAAACCGCGCGATGCGATCGACCATGAGGAACGGATAACGATGCGGAAGGAGTTCCATCACCTGGCCGATATCGAGACCGCCTTCGCCCGGTGGAAAAGCGTGTGATTCGAGGATCGGAGCCGAGCGCGCGAACTCGCGGGTGAGCGCCCGCACCAGTTCAGCGTTCGCGCCGTGGCCCGGCTTAACCGCGATAATGTGGCCGCGAATTCGTTGCCCAAAAAGCGCGAGGTCGCCGATGATATCGAGAATTTTGTGCCGGACGAATTCGTCGGGGAACCGAAGTGGTTCCTTGCTCAAGACTGCGTCGCCGCGAATCACGATCGCGTTTTCGAGACTCCCGCCCTTGATCAGATTTTTGTCCATCAGGTGACGGACGTCCTCGTAAAAAACAAATGTCCGTGCAGGCGCGATCTCGTTCTCGTAAATCGCAGGCGTGATTTCGGTGGAAAAAAACTGGGTGAATTGCCCGTTCGGTCCCGCCTGCGTGCACGAGATTCGGAATTTTGGATCGGGCAAAACGACAAGGAGCGACCCGCTTTTCGTTTCCACATGGATCGGCTCCCGCACGTCGAAAATCCGACGCGGTGTCTCCTGGGCGACGATCCCCGCCTTTTTGATGAGCTCGACGTAGGGCTTAGCGCTGCCATCGCCGATGGGCGGTTCGTTCGCGTCCATTTCGACGACGGCGTTGTCGACTCCCATCGCCACCAGAGAGGAAAGGACATGTTCGACGGTGTGGACGCGCATCGAGCCTTCACCAATTGTTGTCGCGCGCTCAACTGTCTTCAGGTTCGCAATCGTCGCCGCGATCGTCGGTTCTTCCGCCAGATCGCGCCGTTTAAACGTGATCCCGGAATCGGCCGGCGCCGGCTGCAATTTGAGCGTGACCTTCTCGCCCGTGTGCAACGAGGTGCCGCTTACGCTCGCGCTTTTGGCAAGAGTCTGCTGAAGCTCCGAAGACATAAGGCCTAACTAAACAAAGATTGCGCGCGGTGACTAGGAAGGTTTCGCCGGCTACAGGTCGAGATGCGCCCAGTCGATCTCGATCCGGTGCTTGCGCGCGAAGCGATCGTGAAAGAACAGCTCCTTGTGCCGGCAACCGTGTTCATGCACGAGCCGCGTCACCTTCACATCGAAACAGCAATACTCGGCGATCTCCAGGATCCGCCCTTCGCGCCACCAACGGATCGCGTCTAATCCGGCCGCCGTTTTCTGAATCCCGAGAGTCGCGTGCGCAATCGCGTCCAGCCCGAGCCGATGACCGATGCGCTTCTCCATATCGGCCATGAGATCTGCTGTGTGCAATTCCGCGACCAGATCGAGGATCGTGTAGCCCATCAAAACCTGGTAATCGAAATTCACGACGTTGAATCCGACCACCAAATCGGCGCGGCGCAGGCGCTCGACGAGCCGATCCACCTGGGCTTCGCCAAAAACTTCGTACCGACCAGTGGCGGTGCTGTAAACCACCCCGACCGACATCCGCATGTCGCCTTTCCGCGCCCAACCGCCGGCGTCGTTCGCCGTGCGCTGTGTTTCCAGATCGAAGTAAACGATGTCGCGCGGCATCGACGAATCTCAAACAGGCGGCCGCGTTATTTCAATTCAAAACCGCCGCAATCGAAACTCATCATTTCGTCCACGCCGGTGATTCGAAATTGTTCTACGACGGCGCCGTCATCCTGAAAAACGTCGAGCCCGTTTGCGCCATGCGGGGCCAGCAATGCCCGGCTTAGGTTCTGGGTCTCACTGATGGTGCAGAGCGGCAGGCCGTCAGCGGCTTTAATGAAACTGCCGTCGGCATCCAGACCAATAATCATCTCAACCGTTACGCGATCGTCGTTCAACAACGGATTGGCCTGAAGCTTCATCTTTACCCTGTCGGGAATATTTTCCCCCGCGGGAGTTGCGACCGGTTTGCCTCCGGCAATTGAAAAGTTTTTGTGCGCGACAATCGATTTTTCGAAGTCGACCTTCCACTCGGAAATCGCCTGGTCATTCCCGGTGCCTTTCGTCGCGACCAGGGTCAGGGCGCGCACGCGTTGACCTTTTTCATTTTCCTCGAGCAGATAAATTTTATCTTCCTTCAGGGAGGCTGCGATCGATTTCGCCGCCGGCTGTTCAGGCACAATGGGTAACTGACGCAGGATCTCGCCGTTAGCGGACAGTTGTTTTACCTCGCCGGCCTGGATCACCCATCGAGTGCCGTCGCGTCCCGACACACCGGCGCCGGTATCATTGTTTGTCTCCGAATCGGTATCCTTCACCGTGATGGACTTGTCGCCGACATCGAAGAGAACGTGGCCTTCCCCAGGCGGCACCAGATCGACTGCGAGCAATAAATTCTCGTCGCGCATCGCCAAGGATCGAATGTGCGAGAAGCGCGGTCCGTCAGCGGACGTGATCCAGTCGTTAAAGAAAAATCCTACGCCCTCGATCTTGAGATCGCCGACAACGAAACCGTGGGCCGTATACTTCCCCGCCGGAACATTTTCGCCGGCGTCGTTCTTTCCGTCCCAGGTTGTCGAAAGTGAGTCGGTCCCGATATTAAATTCGTTGATGTCCGCTTCGCGAAAAAGAACGCGCACCAGTTTTCCGCTCGCGTCGTAGACGCCCAAGCTGATCGTGCCATCCAGCGGGGGAGGCACGAAGCTGATGCGGATGCTTCGAGGCGCCGGCGTGGATGTCGCCGTTGGCGTCGGCGTTTCCTGAGCGGCAGCGTTATTTACGATCCATCCGGCTGCGAGAAGGAGAACAATCGTCTTCGTCATCGGGAACAATATGGCCGCCAATCGATCTCAGGGAAAATGTTGTCGCGCCATTCGCAGTTTGCCAGAAAACCTTCGTCGAGTTGCCCGGCGACAAATTCGTCGTGCAACCGATTGAACCGCAGCAGATGATCGCTGACTCGCTTCGTCGCGTAATGTTTTGCCGTGCCGGTCCGGATGAGGAACGCCCAATCGCTGGACTGGGCGAGCAGGAGCTCCCGCGCGAGTTGCTTGAGAACGCGGCCGGCAAGCTCGCCCGTCCCTTCCCGATGGATTTTCGCCAGGTTCGTGATCCGTTCCGCGGCCGAGTAGAGATGCGGATAAATCCACGAGTTGGTTTTGTCGAGCCAGACGCCGAGATGGCCGTTTTCGCCCCAGGTTGAGGCAGCGGGCGAAACGGTTTGTTGAGTCGGATGTTGCGCGAGAAATTCGGTCGGCGTTGTGAGCTGAAAATTCTCGTGTCCGTAGTTTTCTCCGCTGGTGAGCCGAAGGTCCTGCTCGCTGTGGGCCGCCTGGCGAAGCAGGGATTCGAGAAACTGCGGACCTTCGAACCACCAGTGGCCGAACAACTCCGCGTCGAACGGCGCCACCACGATTGGATCGAAACCGAAAGGACGTAGCTCTTCGAGCTGCTTCCGGCGCGCGTTGAGGAAATGCGCGGCATCCGCATGCGCGACTTCTGACGCAGTCGCCGGATCGTACAGCTCTTTCTCAACGTGGCCGCCAGTGATCCGGTGATACTTGATGCCAGTGAATTTTCGTGGAGCGGAATTCGATCCCGGCCAAAGATGTTCGAGCGGCAATTCGAATCCGATATCGCGATAAAATTCCCGGTAGGCCGGATCTCCCGGATAACCTTCGGCGGCGCTCCAAACCTGCCGACTTGAATCGCGATCGCGCGCAAACGCGGCCGGTCCAGCCGGCGTGAAACAGGGCGCGTAGATCGCACGGCGGGGCCGGGGATCGGCCAGCATCAGGCCGTGCGCGTCGACGATGAACCAGCGGACGTTCGCTTCCTGCAGGACGTTTTCGACGCCGGGATGGTAAGCGCATTCCGGTAACCAAAATCCAGCCGGGTCGGCCTGAAACGTCGTGCGAAACGAATCGCAGCCGGCAAAAATCTGGGCGCGCACAGCTTCGGGCGATTGCTGGAGCAACGGCAGCAGACCGTGCGTCGCGGCCGAAGCGATGATCTCGAGCGAGCCTTCGTCGCGCAACGATCGAAACACGCTGAGCAAATCGCCGTTCCAGTGAAAAAACCGCTCCCGGCTTTGCCGAAAATGCTCGCGATAAAATTCGGAGAGAGAACGCAGACGGTCGTCCTCGCGATTGCGAGTGACCTCTCGCTCGGCCAGCGTTACCGAGCGGTCGAGATACCGGAGGTAGCGCTCGCGCAGCAACTCGTCCTGCAACATCGCGACGAGCGTGGGCGTGACTGTCATCGTCAACTTGAAGGGCACCTCGTCGCGGACAAGCCGCTCCATCATCGCGAGCAGCGGAATGTAGCTCTCGGTTATCGCTTCGAAGAGCCAGTCCTCTTCGAGAAATTCCTCATGCTCCGGATGCCGAACGAATGGCAAGTGCGCGTGAAGAATGAGCGCGAGATAACCGGTAGACATTGCAGATTTCAGAATGACGATTGCAGATTGTGAAAGGCGACGCTGCCGCCCAATCTTAAATCTGCAATCTTAAATCTGAAATCCCTACAGCGTGCGGCAAAAATCCTGGAAGCGATCCAAGCCTTTTTTGATCACGTCGATGCTGGTCGCGTAGCTGAGGCGCACAGTGCGGTCGTCGCCAAAGGCGGCGCCCGGGACCACCGCGACATTCGCTTTGCTGAGCAAACGATCGGCGAAATTTTGCGAGCTCAACCCGAGCTGGCTGATGTTCACCAAAATGTAAAACGCGCCCTGCGGTTTCACAGCGGTGATGTTCGGGATCTTCGTGATCCGGTCATACATGTAGTCGCGGCGCATCGAGAATTCGTCGCGCATATCGGCGAGCGCCTGCTGATCGCCCTTGAGTGCGGCGAGCGCGCCCTTCTGTGCAAACGAACACGGGTGCGACGTGCTGTGGCTCTGGATATTGTCGACCGCTTTCGCAACCGCTTCCGGCGCGGCGAGGTAACCCAGGCGCCAGCCCGTCATCGCGTAGGCTTTGCTGAAACCATTGACCGTGATGGTCAGATCGTAGGCTTCCTTTGAGAGCGACGCCACGCTGACGTGCTTCGTGTCGTCGTAAACCAGCTTCTCGTAGATTTCGTCCGAGAGAATGTAGATGTCTTCTTCCGCGGCGACCTCGACGATTCCTTCCAACTCTTCGCGGGTGTAAACGGAGCCGCTCGGGTTACCCGGGCTGTTTAGAATCAGCATTTTCGTCCGCGGCGTCATGGCATTTTCGAAATCGCTGGCGCGCATTTTCCAGCCGTTGCGCTCGGTAGTTTGCACGATGACGGGCTCGGCACCGGCGAGCCGCACCATGTCGGGATAACTGACCCAGTAGGGTGAGGGGATCAGGACTTCATCGCCGGGTTGGCAGGTGGCGAGGATCGCGTTGTAACAGGAATGCTTCGCGCCACTGCTCACCACCACCTGGCTGGGGCGGTA
Organism: Chthoniobacterales bacterium; assembly: GCA_036270255.1. GTDB lineage: Bacteria > Verrucomicrobiota > Verrucomicrobiia > Chthoniobacterales > UBA10450 > AV80. Next base: position 4,119 of record DATBCW010000037.1, on the reverse strand, counting down.
GCTCAGCTGATTGTCTGCCTCGAGTTTATCCGCGATAGCCTGGCGCAATTCCGGCAGACCCGCGCTCGGTGTGTACTTTGTAAATCCGCCTTCCAGCGCGGCGATCGCCGCCTGCTTGATGTGCTCCGGCGTATCGAAGTCCGGTTCGCCCGCGCCGAACCCGCAGACATCGATGCCCTCGGCTTTCATCGCTTTCGCTTTGCTGTCGATTGAAAGGGTGAGGGAAGGAGATAATTGGGCGGCGCGTGCTGAGATTTCCATGGCAGTTGTGGTCGGGTTGAGGGTGTTCAAAATAAAAGAGGCACGCTAGGAGCGCGCATAAAAGGTTTCAATGAGCGGTTTAAAGTTGTTCTCGTCCACCTGCACGATCGCCATCTCGCGTTTCGCGTTTTCGGCGGAATCGGAAGCGTGGGCGGCGTTGATCATGATCGTCTGGCCAAATTCTTTTCGAATCGAACCCGGAGGCGCTTTCGCTGGATCGGTCGGTCCAAGGACATCACGGATTTTCCGGACCGCGTCTTCGCCCTGGTAAACAATCGCGACGCATTTCTCGGAGCCGGGCGCGTTTCGTTGCTCGTCGTTTACTTTGCTCGGTCGTCCGCCTGCCATGAATTCAATGACGTCTTCCCAGGCGTTGCGTCCTTTGTCGGCGCCGAGCTTCTCTTCCAGGACGGGCAAGACCGGTCCGTAAAACTCCTGGGCCTGCGCCACACTCATGCGGTGGACCTTGAAGCCGATGATGAAGAGTCCGGTGCGCGAGAAGACTTCGATCACGCCGCCCGGCCGCTGGTTTGGGAACTTGAAGTTGTCCGGCTTGATCAGGACGAGCGATTTTTCTACTTTCGCGTCCTTCGGGAATTCGATGACCTGATCAAGAATTCCGCCGTCGCTGTCCGAGAATTCCGCCCAAAGTTTCAAGTCGCGCTCGACCGCTTTCGGATCGAACGCCGCCAGCGCTGCCGGCTCGAAGTAAACGACCTTGCCGGAATCGTCCGTGATGTAATCGCCAAACGTATCGCGAATTGTTTCGCCGCTGGTTCGTTCGTGAACGATGTGGCCAATCGTGTGATGGACCTTGTCCACGGCGTTTTCGCCACGAAGAACGAGGAAGAGCACGCGCGGCCGCTGACCATTCACGTTGCCGGTAAAATTCTTCAGGACGTAATCCCGGATCAACTCCTGCGTGGCGCGATGGCGTGGGTCAGTCTCGGTCACGATTGTGTCGGCGTAGCGTTTCGTCAGTTCCGCGCTCGGGGCAAACATGCGCGAGGTGACCAGGTCGAGCCCGGTCCGCGAAATGAGGCGCGCGATGATGCCGCCGGTGCGCGATTTGCGCATCGAGTACGGCGTCACGATGACATAGGAAAGCTGTTCGTCCGGCATGGCGGTGTCTCCGGCGCGGCGCCGAAAGATCAACCGCGTGGATGCAGGAAAATCGAGGCCGCGAACGGGTCGGAGAAAATGCTTTCGAGGAGGCGTTGCGTCAAATCATTTTCCGGGCGCGCGGGACGCCAGAAGCGCGATCCATTTACCGCGGCGTCTGATCTCATCGGCGCGAAAACCATTTCGGCGCAACGCCGCGAGGAGAGCCGGTTCCTGCGAACGCAAAACGCCGGATAAAATCAGGTGCCCGTCGCGGGCCAGACGCCGCGACCAAATTGGCAACGCCGCGATCAGAATCTCGCTAAACAGATTCGCCGTGATGATGTCGAATTTTCCCGCGAGCTTCTGCTTCAGAACATCGCCGGTCTGAAACTCAATGTTCCGCGCCCGATTCGTGCGGGCGTTTCGCTGGGCGGTCGAGGAAGCGATGGGATCGTTATCGATGGCGACGATTCGTTTTGCGCCGAAGCAGCTTCCCGCGATCGCGAGAATGCCGCTGCCCGTTCCGGCATCGAGCATCGTCCAATCGTCGAGCGGCCGCGTGGTGCGTTCGAGCATCCGCAAACACATCGCTGTGGTCGCATGCTCCCCGGTGCCGAACGCCGCTTCTGCAGGAATGACGATTGTTCGGGCCCCTTTGAGTTTCGATTCGGTTCCGCGACTTACAATTAATCGCGAACCGATTCGCAATGGTTTGGTGCGCGATTTCCTGGCGAATTGCTGCAACCAATCGGTGCGCAACTTCTCGATTCTACCGCCGAATTCCCGCTGAAGCTGTTTCGCCTCACTTCGTCTCCCGCATGAAACCTGGACCAGCGTCCGAGTTTTTCCTGGTTGCTCAATGATTGCGATCGCGATGCCGAGGCGGGCGATCAACGCATCGGAGCGCTCTCCCAGCCAGTCTTTCGTCACGTGCTTTCGCCAGAGATACATCCTTCTGGTTAGTGTAGCGTATACGCAAGACCAAGGAGGGGCGCTTTCCAAACCGCCCTCTGAATTCGTCGGCGGTTTGTAAACCGCCGCTCCTTGGTTTTAACTCGGCGCGCAATATGGATTTCATTCACCGATTCATTCCAACGCAGGACAACCAGTCCGGTCGCGTCCTCCTCCTCCTTCACGGAACCGGAGGCAACGAGAACGATATGATTCCAATCGGGCATGATCTCGATCCGGCCGCGGCGTTGCTCAGTCTGCGGGGGAATGTTCTCGAGAACGGCATGCCGCGTTTCTTTCGCCGCCTGGCCGAAGGCGTCTTCGATGAAGCGGACGTGATCCGACGAGCAAACGAGCTCGCCGATTTCCTCCCGAAAGCCGCAGAACAATACGGGTTCGATCTGAAACGGCTGACTGCGGTCGGTTATTCGAACGGCGCAAACGTTGCCGCGGCCGTGCTTTTGCTGCGGCCGGGTCCAATTGCCTCGGCGGTCCTTCTTCGCGCCATGGTGCCGTTAACGCCGCCAAGCTCTCCGCATCTAAACGGCACGCGCGTCCTGATCTCTTCGGGCAAATGCGATCCGATTATTCCGGTCGAAAATGCCGAGCGGCTCGCGGCGATGCTTCGCGCGGCGGGCAGCGACGTGACCCATCGTCTTGAAGATTCCGGCCACCAGTTGGTCTTCGGGGAAATCGAAGCCGCGAAAAAATGGCTGGGCGAATCGTCGCCAAACTGAATTCGTGTAGAATACTCGCCTCATGCTGATCGTAATGAAAGCCGGCGCAGCCGAGCAGGAAGTCGCCGCCGTGGTAAAGGTAATCGAGCATCTCGGTTATCGGCCTCACGTTATGCCCGGAGCGACGCGGACGGCGATCGGCATTACCGGCAACCAGGGCGCCGTCGATCCGGCCCGGTTCGAGAACATGGCGGGCGTGGCCGAAGCGATCCGCGTCAGCAAACCCTACAAATTGATTACGCTCGATCTGCGTCCGGACAAGACGGTCGTGCGGGTGGGCGACGCGACGATTGGCGGCGATGAGTTGGCCGTCATCGCGGGGCCGTGTGCGATCGAGAGCCGGGAGCAAGCCTTTGCCGTTGCCGAAACCGTGGCAAAAACCGGCGCGCGTTTTTTCCGTGGCGGCGCTTTCAAACCACGGACCTCGCCTTACGAGTTTCCCGGCCTCGGCGAAGAAGGCCTCAAGATCATGGCCGAAGTGCGGGAGCGATTCGGATTGAGGATCGTCACGGAAGCGCTCGATGTTGCCGGCGTCGAACTGGTGGAGCAATACGGCGACATCATCCAGATCGGCGCGCGCAACATGCAAAATTTTTCCCTGCTGCGCCGAGCCGGAAAGTCGAAGTTGCCGGTGTTGTTGAAGCGCGGCATGGCTGCCACGCTGGACGAATGGTTGCTCGCGGCCGAGTACGTGATGTCGGAGGGAAATTACCAGGTGATCTTGTGCGAACGCGGAGTGAGAACCTTTGCCCTTCACACCCGAAACACACTCGACCTCGCGGCCGTTCCAGCCGTGCGCCGGATCTCGCATTTGCCCGTGGTCATCGACGCGTCACATGCGGCCGGGAAAAATTATATGGTGGCGCCGCTTGCGCGCGCCGGCGTGGCTGCTGGAGCCGATGGCGTTCTCGTCGAAGTGCATAACGATCCGAAGAGCGCCCTATGCGATGCGGCGCAGGCGCTGACGCTCGAGGAATACGACGAAATGCTCACCGAGCTGCGCGCGATTCGGAATGTCATCGCGCATTAACGCTTGCTGGAACGCGGGGAATGTCATCCCGAGCCG
>DATBCW010000036.1:0-15615 GCA_036270255.1 Chthoniobacterales bacterium | reverse complement strand
GTGCGGCGTTTGCTCCAGATATAAGTCCTTGAGCAGCAGCTTCTTCATATCCTGAGGTTCCGTTTATTTGCCCGGCGAAATACAAGCCTTTAACGCGCTTCGTTTCAAGCGTTTGTTTGAGCTGGGTCGGTGGGAAATAGTCATATTCGACCGCGTAGCCCGGTCGCATAAGCTCGGCCTCTTCTAGTCCAGGGATAGAGCGAATGAACTGAACCTGGATGTCGTAGGGCAAGCTCGTGGACAAGCCGTTCACATAGAATTCTTCCGTGTTGCGGCCTTCCGGCTCTAGGAAGATCTGGTGCGTCGATTTGTGCGGGAACTTGACGACCTTGTCCTCGATGGAAGGGCAATAGCGCGGCCCTGTGCCGGCGATTCGACCAGAATAGAGGGCCGACTTGTTGAGATTTCTGCGGACGATGTCGTGCGTTTCTTCTCCGGTGTAGGTTATCCAGCAAGGCATTTGTTCCATGGGGAACATTGACGGATTGGTCCCGCTTCCCGCCGTTTCTAACCTTGGCAAGAAACTGAAAAAGGGTGGAGGATCGTCGCCCAATTGCTTCTCGCACCGACTAAAATCAATCGTTCGCCGATTTATTCGGCAGGGCGTGCCGGTCTTGAAACGTCCGACCTCAAATCCCAGTTCGTGCAAAGAAGCGCTTAGCCCGGAGCTCGAATCAGCCATCCTCCCGCCCGGGCGACTCTCTGTCCCGACGTGGAGCAACCCTCGCAAAAACGTCCCAGAGGTGATAACGACGGCGCTTGCGTTGAAGTCGATGCCGATATCGGTCGCTACGCCTTGGACCTCGCAATCCTTTCCTACGAGAATCCGCGAAACGGTCGTCTGTTTGATATCAAGATTTTCCGCGCGCTCCAAGACCGCTTTCGCTCGAAATTGGTAGCCCTTCTTGTCGCATTGGACGCGCGGAGCTCTTACGCTTGGTCCTTTCGTCCTGTTCAAAAGACGAAATTGGAGGCCGGTCGCATCCGCGTTAACTCCCATTTCACCGCCGAGCGCATCGATTTCTCGCACGATATGGCCTTTGGCTAACCCTCCAATCGCCGGATTACAGGACATCTGAGCGATCGTATCCAAGTTTTGGGTCAGCAAGAGGGTCCGACAGCCCAGGCGGGACGATGCCAAAGCTGCTTCGACCCCAGCGTGTCCGCTGCCCACCACGATGACATCGTAGGATTTCATCGACTCGTTAACGTTCCACGTGGAACCTCTGCTGGCTCGATTGAAAGTGCTAATTCGTGAGGTGGCGCAGTCCTTGGGTTCACCTCTTCTTGAGCGCTTTTTAATAGTTTTAATGCTATCCGGCCCAAGATGATAAGAACTATTGCTGCGGTCGCGAACCCGCCAAGCCAAATCCAATACTCGATAACCCGTGGATGGCTCCGGCCCCGCGCCAAGTTCAACCCCAGCTGCCCAAGCGTGCCCAAATAAGAGTAAAGAAAGAGTCCCGGCGCCTGTCCAACGGCGACCCAGAGCATGCAAGTCTTGAAACGAATTCTAGTCAATCCGTAGAGGTAATTGAGAAGACTGGTTGGAAACAGTGGATGAAGCTGGCTTAACAAAATGATCTTCCACCCCTGCTTGTCGATGGCGGGTTCGAGCGCGGTAAACGTTTGGTTCCGCGAAAGTTTGCGGCGAAGCCATTGCCGTCCAATTGAACGACTAATAAAAAATGAAATGGCCGCGCCGCCCACATTCCCAAGCAACGCGATTGCGAATCCCCACCAGAGCCCAAAAAAAAATCCAGCCCCAACGCTCAACACGCCGCCTGGCAACAAAAGCACGTTACAACATGCGTAGAGAACCGGATACCAGATGGCGCTCCACACGCCCCAGCGCATGACGTGTTGCTGCACATCGGCCAGCTCATCGACCAGTGGGAACCGCCGGCTCAACAGGAAAAGCGCGCCGCCCACTACGAGCAAAGCGCTCAGCTGCAAAATGATTGCGCGCCGGATCCGAACCATGACGAAATACTCACCGTTCCGCCGTCGCGGCGCAAGACACCGATCGCTCGCGATTCCGAACTACAGCGGACAGATCGCAAAGACGCGCGCGGGAAACCCAGAGCCGCCTTTGGGTTTTGGGAAACTGACTATGACAACAGCACCGCTCTCCGGGACCTGATCAAGATTAGCCAGGAGCTCGATCTGGTAGTGATCAGTCTTTAGAACATAGGTCTCGAGCGAATAATCATCTTTCGACGTGGCGATCCCGGGATCGGTGTCGGTTGTCTCGTGACCGGATGCGGTGATCTTGCGGTCCTCATAAAGATACTTTAGTGCGGGCATACTCCAGCCCGGATAATGGGCAACGCCTGTCGCATCCGCGTTCTCCATCGCGGCTGCGTCGGGCCATCGTTTCGACCAATCCGTTCTCATAGCGACGAACGCACCCGCCGGAATGGGACCGTGGTCTGTCTCCCATTTCTTGATCCGCTCGACACTTAACGTGTAGTCGGCGTTCTTCGCGGCCTCGTTATGAGCGTCGATAATAACGAGGGGGAGAACCATTTCTTTTAGTGTGATCTGATCGACCGTCCGAAGTCCTTTTATAAAATGCGCCGGCGGATCCACGTGGGTGCCCCATTGCCCGACGTGCGTGTAAATCTCGCTGAAGAAACCGTCGCCTAGAGAGCCGCGGCCTTTTTCATACCAATATGCTACCTCCCTTTTTTCATCGGGGAACCCTTTCCACTTGGGAATGCCGGGCGCGAACTCGTGGGTCAGATCGACAAATTTTTTCCCAGCCAGGATCTTTTGAATTTCCAAAAGTGATGGCTCGGCGGCCACCGTTCGTGCGAACATGACAGCACAAGCGGCCAAGCTGATCCCAACTCGAGGAACGATCTTCATTCCGCGTTGTTAAATGATTGCCGAACAAGAAGCCAACAAGATCGAATAAGGTCCAATAGATTCACGTCCGCGTTTCCACGATGCTATTTGTCGAGAATAGACAGCGGTGTTATCAACAGGCTGATCACTTCCTGTCTTCGTTGGTGAAATCGAAAGACCGACCCGGTTGTTCGCACCGATAAGATTAAGAAAGGTCCCGTAATTTAGGAATTCAATCTTAAAGAAGGTGTTAAAAACTCTCCAAACCGAACCCAACTCGATGGCCGATCCAGCCGTATTGTCGCTCGCCCAAACGGCTCCGGCTCCGGCTTTGGTGCCGATCCAGACCGAGGAAATAAAAGACCCGCCTTCGGATAGTCTCTTCGAGCATTTCGCGTGGCTCTACATCTTTTGCCGCGAGAAACTTTTTCGCGACGACACGAAAAGGATGATCGCCGCGCTTTGGCCGAGCGGCACACCGCGGGCTGGAGAAAAAATGATCGAACTTGGATGCGGTCCAGGATTTTATTCGTGCGGACTAGCGGAGCGCTTCCGGGAAATATCCGTCCTGGGGGTAGACCGATCACCGAGCCAGTTGAGCTGGGCCCGCCAGAAACGAGATGCCCTCGGTTTAAACAACTGCCGATTCCAGAGCGACAACGTTCTGGAGCTTTCGCATCCGGACAGCTCGTTCGACGTGCTAATAGCGTCCCGTCTTTTCACGGTCCTCCCGAACCGGCGCCAAGCGGTTGGAGAAATGTATCGCGTCCTCAAGCCTGGTGGACGTTGCTTCATTGCGGAACCACGCTGGGCGTTCTGGGCCTCCATTCCACTCTTCACGATGTGGCTTCTGGCCGGTCTAACGCGATTCAAGAACGGTTACTGCGAACCGACCCGAGCCCGGGTCCTTTCCACCCGCGAAATGAATCGGCTTTTTGCGTCGCAGCCGTGGCAAAAAATCGAAACCTGGCGCGATGGGCGGTATCAGTACGCCCTCTGCGAAAAGGGTTGATCGTTCGCGTTCCGGCGAGAAAGCACGTTTCGGAATGAATGCGATACATCGCGTCCTCGACCCGTCGAAAAGGGACCGCGTTTCATCGGGCTTGACCGCGCTCGCTGTGATGACGAAGGCGCCGCAAGCCGGTCGCGTAAAGACGCGACTAACGCCGCCGTTGTCACCCGAAGAAGCGGCGGCCTTGAATACCTGTTTTCTTCGTGACACGGCTGCTGCAATTTCACTCGCGGTTAGCAGCAGCAGCGCCGTGGGCGTCGGCGTTTATACTCCGGTCGGCGCCGAAGCAGCGTATTCCCAGATATTGCCTCAAGAATTCGTTCTCGTTCCACAGCGAGGCGATAAGTTTGGGGAACGCCTCCTCGCCGCGACCGACGACCTTCTTCAACTCGGGTTCTCCGCGCTTTGTCTGATCGACTCTGACAGCCCGACCGTTCCCGCGACCGCCTTTGCCCAAGCGATCGAGTACCTGTCCCGAGACGAAGATAGCGTGGTGCTGGGACCGTCAGATGACGGCGGCTACTATTTGATCGGGCTGAAAAAACCGCGTCACGAATTGTTCGATCCGATCGATTGGAGTACTGAGCGCGTTCTCGAACAAACCATCAGGGCGGCGAGCGAAATCGATTTGCCAGTCCACTTGCTTCCGACTTGGTACGACATCGACGATCGCGCGACGCTGGCGCGTCTCTGTCAGGAATTGTTTGGGTCCAATGGGAAAACGCCGGGGGGATTCGCAGCTCCCGCGACCCGCGGTTTTCTCTCGGCATTATTTCAGCGAGAAGGCCGCGCCCGGATTTGGCCTAACGAGTCCCAATCATGACGCCGCACGGACAGCGCGCTCTCGTCACTGGCGGCGCCGGTCTTATCGGTTCGCATCTCGCGGACTTGTTGCAGCGCGAAGGCTGGCGAGTGCGCATCCTCGATAATCTCGAGCCGCAAACACATCGTAACGGAAAGCCAACCTGGATCAGCAACGAGGTTGAGTTCATCGAAGGTGACCTCACCGATCGAGAGACGATCTCCAGCGCCTTGAACAACATCGACGTCGTCTTTCACGAGGCGGCCTACGGCGGATACATGCCTGAGATCGCGAAATACGTCCGGGTTAACAGCTTCGGCACGGCCCAAATGCTGGAGGTCATTCGCGAAAAAAACTTGCCGATCAAGAAGATCGTCGTCGCATCATCGCAGGCCGTTTACAGCGAAGGCGCGGCGACCTGTCCCGAGCACGGCCTGGTTTTTCCCGAAGTGCGTCCGCTCGCGCAGCTCCAGCGCGGCGACTGGGAGGTGCATTGCCCGATCTGCGGCGCGATCACGACGACGGCGCCCACGCCCGAGCGCGCGCCCGTTGGCGGGGAGACGGTTTACGGCTTGACGAAAGTCGATCAGGAAAAACTTGTTCTGCTGTGGGGCAAACAGATTGGGATTCCCACGGTCGCACTTCGTTACTCCTGCACCTACGGCCCGCGCCAATCGATCTTCAATCCCTACACCGGCGTCATCGCGATTTTTTGCACGCGTCTCCTGAACGACCTGCCGCCCGTGTTTTATGAGGACGGCGAACAGACGCGCGACATGTCGTTCGTCGAAGACATCGCGCGCGCGAATCTGCTCGCCGCGGAGAGCGACCAACTCGATGGCCTGCCGGTGAACGTCGGCAGTGGCGAGGGCGTGAGCATTCGCAAAATCGCGGAACAAATTTCCGACGCGCTCGATATCCACATTGCGCCGGAAGTGAATGGCGAATTTCGTCCCGGTGAAATGCGCCATCTCACGAGCGATACCGCGCGGATCCGCGCCGCCGGCTACTCACCGCAAGTCGATCTCGCGACCGGCATTCGCCGCTACCTCGATTGGATCCGCCAGCAATCCGATGTGCGCGATTATTTCAGCGAAGCTGCAAACATTCTTCGGAGCAAAGGTATCGTTCATCGCGTAAAGGTAGGCGGTGAGCGAGGCGGTTAAGATCCCCGATTTCAATTCGTCGATCGTCGAGCACGCGCGGAAAGATTTTCCGCTACTCGATGCGCGAATGAGCGTCGCCGAAGCGCTCGATCGCATCCGGCGGGAAGGCGTGGGCGAACGCGTCATTTACTTTTTCGCGACGGACGCGGATGAGCGGCTCGTCGGCGTCCTACCGACCCGGCGCTTATTGACCTCGCCGCTGGAGGCCCGGCTGGAAGAAATCATGGTGCGCAAAGTCGTGGCCATACCAGCTACGGCCACTGTCCTTGAAGCGTGCGAATTTTTTGTGCTCTACAAGTTTTTTGCCTTTCCCGTGGTCGATAGCCAGAAGCGCGTGATCGGCGTGGTGGACGTAAGTCTGTTCGCGGAAGAAATGCTCGAGGCCGGTGAGCGGGAAGAAGAACGCCGAAGTGTCGCGCATGTTGCGGACGATGTTTTCGAAGCGCTCGGTTTTCGCCTCGCTCAAATCCGGGGCGCGTCGCCATGGAAAGTTTTTCGTTATCGCTTTCCGTGGTTACTCGCGACGGTTGGTGCCGGGACCGCCTGCGCGTTGCTCGCCGGCTTTTTTGAAACGACGCTCGCCGGGAGTCTGGTCATCGCCTTCTTTCTCACGATGGTGCTCGGGCTCAACGAAAGCGTCAGCATGCAATCGATGACGCTGACCATTCAGGCGTTGCGCGCGAACACGCTGTCGCGACAGTGGTTTCTCCACAATCTGCGCCGGGAAATGGCGACCGCGGTTTTGCTGGGCCTGGCTTGCGGAATCCTTGTCAGCGCGATCGTCTGGATTTGGCGGCACGACGTGAGCGGGGCCGCCGTTATCGGCACGAGCATCGCGATATCGTTAGTCACGGCCTGCTTGTTCGGATTCAGCGTCCCGTCGCTTTTACATTCGCTGAAGCTCGACCCGAAGATCGCGGCCGGGCCCGTTACACTGGCGGTGACGGACTTCTGCGCACTGGCGTTTTATTTCTCACTCGCCTGGCTGGTGTTGGGATGATCTCGGTCATCATTCCGGCGTTGAACGAAGAGGAACCGATCGCCGCGGTTGTGCGCGATTGCCTAACGACTGGTTTGCCCGGCGAAGTCATCGTCGTCGATAACGGAAGCACCGATCGGACATCGGATCGCGCCGCAGCCGCCGGAGCGAAGGTGGTCCTGGAACCAATGCCTGGCTACGGCCGCGCCTGCGCCGCGGGCGTGCGCGCCTTATCAGCAGACTGCGACCTGGTGGTGTTCCTTGATGGCGACGGAAGCGATTGTCCCGAATTCATGCAGGAGCTCGTCGAGCCAATTCAACGCGGCGAACAGGATTTCGTGATCGGCTCCCGGACCCGCGGTAAACGCGAGGCCGGCAGCATGAATTTCCAGCAAGTTTTCGCCGGTCGTGTCGCCGGCTGGCTCCTCGGATTGCTCTATGGGGTGCGCTACACCGACATGTGTCCGTTTCGAGCAATTCGCCGGGACACGCTGGAAAAGCTTGGGATGAAAGAGGTGACCTACGGGTGGAACCTCGAGATGCAAATGCGTGCCGCGCGCTCGCGACTGCGAATTCTGGAAGTCCCGGTGAACCATCGCTGCCGCACCGGCGGCGAATCAAAAGTGTCGGGCACGTTGCGCGGAACCTTTGTGGCCGGCACCCGGATTGTCGCGACGCTCTTTCGCATCGCCTTCGAACGTTAACTGGAGGGACGACCGCTGTGTCGCCCCCTGCGATCGACAAGGACGGGCCAGCGCCCGTCCCTCCAAATAGGATTCCCGCCGGACGACAGACTCTATAATCTCGCGACATGACGAAATTGCGCGCGATAGGAGCGGGATTTCTAGCCGGGTTCATCGCCGGCCTATTTATGACGGTCACGATGTTGTTGCTCGCATGGCTCTTCGGCATCGCGACGCCGCTCGTGATCTTCGGCGACCGCCTCTCAGTCTTCATTCCGGCGGACACCTTCTTGTCGCTCATGGGCCGCGTCGGCGGGTACAACAACATGAAACAGCTCGGCGTCGGTTCTGTGATCGCTGGCCAGCTGCTCGTCGGCGGACTCGGCGGAATAATTTACGGCCTCGTGATGCGGCGTCGCGAGCGGAGTCGATTCATTGTCACGGCGATTGTCTTCACCCTGCTGCCGCTGGCGGTGTTCGGCATTTTTCTGTGGCCGGTTCTGGGGACGCATTATCAGGGATTGCCGATCAATGCCGCGATGGTCGCCACGCTTGCCGGTCTGTTCGCGGGTTTTGTTGTTTTCGAGCGCACGCTTGTCCTGGTCTTTCGCTACGTCACACGCGCGCGCGTCCAGATCAACGATCAGGAATTCAGTCCGCCGATTGGCCGGCGGGCGTTGATCGCGAGCGGAATTGCGTTGTTGGCGGCGGGTAGCGGCGCCGCGTTGCTGCGGCGGCTCTATCAGCTCGCGACATTCAGTTACGACGGAACCCAATACAAAGGCCGCATCGTTCAGCCGATCACGCCTAACGACTTGTTCTATTGCGTCACAAAGAACGTCGTCGACCCGAAAGTGAATGCGAACCTGTGGCGGCTCGAAGTCACCGGACTCGTCCAAACGCGCCAAACCTACAAGCTGGATCGGCTCAAATCGCTGCCGGCGATCGAGCAGGAAACCACGTTGATGTGCATCAGCAACGGACTCGATGCCGGCCTGATGAGCAACGCGAAGTGGAAAGGCGTGCCAATGAAAGTGCTGCTCACGGCCGCGTCGCCGCTCGCTGGCGCGACCAAGGTGCGGTTGCACGGAGTCGACAATTACACCGATACCTTTCCACTCGAAAAGGCGATGGATCCGACGACGCTCGTCGTTTACGAGATGAACGGCGAGACGTTGCCGGATCGCCACGGTTTTCCGGCGCGAGTGATCGTTCCCGGTTACTTCGGCGAGAAACATGTGAAATGGATCACGCGGATCGAAGTGGCCGACGAAAACGCGATCGGCTTTTACGAGAAACAAGGCTGGGGCCCGGATTTCATCGTGCCGACGCGATCGCGCTTCGATCAGCCCGATCATGAATCGACTTTTCCCGGAGCGATCGCGGCGAACGGAATTGCGCTGCGCGGCGTAGCCTTCGGCGGCGATCGTGGGATTTCGCGAGTCGAAGTCAGCGTCGACAACGAGAGTACGTGGCAGGAAGCGAAGCTTGATTATCCAGGCACAAAACTTACCTGGGCGCTCTGGAGTTACGAATGGCGGCCAGCCGCGTCCGGCGATTACTGGCTTGTCGTCCGCGCGACCGACGGCGAAGGCGTCGTCCAGGAATTGGACGAGGAACGTCCGTTCAAATCAGGGACCACCGGCTTCCACAGGATCGTGGTGCACGTCACGTAGTTTACGATTGGCATTTTGGACACCACGCGGTGGTTCGGCCGCCGATCATTGCTTTCCGTAGTGGCGTGCGATGGCGCGGGCAAACGCCATTGCGTTTCCACTTTTGATGGATCAGCCAATCGCGCGGTGGATCGCCGAATTCCGGCGCGATTATTCGCAGCGATTCGATGGCAACGAATTGGGTCTCACGAAATAGCCCAGCGCGACGAGCTGCGGACAAACGGCCGGCAGTCGTGGACGGCGCGATCTTTGCGCGCCAAAGAATTTCATCGGCCATCCAGTTGCCGATCCCGGCGAAACCGCTCTGCAAAAGCAAAATAGATTTGATCGGCGCCCGCGCGTGACGCTTGAGAAATCCGTCGAAGAATTTCCGGTCGAACGCGGCCGAGTGAATGTCGGGTCCGCCGGCGCGCCACCAGGCCGGCGACATTTTTCCTTGATGAAACCGGACGCGGCCAAAGAGGCGCGCGTCGCGAAAGACCAGGGCGCGTTTTGCTTGATAAAGAACGAGGTGGTCGTGTTTCTCCGGTCGGAATCCCGACGGCTCAATCCGCAGCTTTCCAGTCATGCCCAGATGGATGCCGATAAAGCTGTCGCCGGAAAATTCGAAGAGCATCTGTTTTCCCCACGACTCGGAGCGCAGGAAGCGGGAGCCCATTAGGTTGCGGGCCAGCGCGCGCGTGTTCTCGCCGCGAAAGATGCGCTTCCGCGGGTGCAGTTGGACACCGACGATCTTCGCGCCGAGGCCCGGGTCCCATTGCCGGCGATAATATTCGACTTCAGCGAGCTCGGGCATGGTGGCTGAACTCTATGCTCGCATTTGCTCCGTGTGCTAGGTTCTCGCGATGGAAAAAGTGATCATCGTCGGAAGCGGTTGCGCCGGATTGACCGCCGCGATTTACGCGGCCCGCGCCAATCTGAATCCGCTCGTGCTTGAAGGCCGGCAACCCGGCGGGCAGCTCTCCACGACGACGCTCGTGGAAAATTTCCCCGGGTTCCCCGAGGGAATCGACGGCCCGCAACTGATCATGAACATGCACGCGCAAGCGGAGAAGTTTGGGGCGCGCTTTGCTTATTCCGAGGTAACCGATTTTGAACCGCAGACCGATCACGTGCGGATCAAGGCGGACGACGAATGGTTGGAGACGCGCGCGCTGATTGTCGCGAGCGGCGCGTCGGCGCGCTGGCTGGGGTTGGAGAATGAAGAAAAACTGGTCGGCCACGGATTGACCTCATGTGCGACGTGCGACGGCGCATTTTATCGAAACGTGCCGGTTTGCGTGATCGGCGGGGGCGACTCGGCCGCGGAAGAAGCGTTGTTCCTGACGCGGTTCGCTTCGAAAGTTTATTTAATTCACCGGCGCGACGCGTTACGCGCCTCGAAGATCATGGCGGACCGCGTTCTGTCGTGCGACCAGATCGAGCCGATCTGGAACACAGTGGTCACTCGTTACATCCCCGACGAGAAAGGCGAGATGAGCGCCGTGCTTTTGCGCAACGTTACAACGCACGAAGAACGCGAGCTGCCTGTCGCCTGCGTCTTTGTCGCGATCGGTCACGATCCGAACACGAAAGCGTTTCAGGGGAAACTGGAGACCGATCCCGACGGTTATCTCATTGCGAAGCATGTCGCGGAAAGTAAACACCCTGGCGTGTTCATTGCCGGCGATGTAGCCGATCGTGTTTATAAACAGGCGATCACCGCGGCGGGCTCGGGCTGCGCGGCCGCGATGGAAGCCGAGAAATATCTCGGCGCGCTCGGCAGATAGGCGGGTCTTGGGCAAGAAATTTGTAGGGCAGGCGCACCGTCTGCCGATCCGTTGGTTGGCAAGCGGAACGCTTGCCCTACAATCGCTGAGCCATTGAAAGTTTGTGATTTAACCCAGTTCTATTCACCGCTCAGCGGCGGAGTGAAGCGGTACGTGCATGAAAAGGCGAACTACGTTCGCGAGCGGACCAGCGATGAGCATATCTTGATTGTCCCGGGCGAAAGGACTGAGCGGACTGGCGACGAGCGCGCCCGAATTTATTCCATCCGATCGCCCGTGATTTCCAAGACAGCGCGGTATCGCGCGCTTCTCGATCTGCGGGCGGTCGCACAAATCCTGGAACACGAACAACCGGACATCATCGAATCAAGCGATCCTTACCAAGTTGGCTGGAAAGCGATCTCATTTGGAAGAGCGGCGAAAATTCCAGTCGTGGCCTTCTATCATTCGCATTTCCCGGAGGCCTATTTGCGCAGCGCGTCAAAACTGCTCGGTCACCGCATGGGGAAATCGCTCATGTCGGCGGCGAAACGATACGTGCGCAAAATGTACAATCGGTTTGAAGCGACGTGCGTTCCGTCCGAGCCGCTGCAGCAGGTGCTCGTAGAATGGGGAGTGCGCAACACGCGACTCGTTCCCCTGGGCGTGAATACGGATAATTTCGCGCCCGATCCGGATGACGGACCGGAGATGCGGAAAACGCTCGGGATCGGTCCCGGGCAAAAGCTTCTTCTCTACGTCGGCCGTCTCGCGCCGGAGAAGAACACCAGTGCGCTCTTCGAAGCGTTCCGAATCCTGATGACACGCCGCCCGGGGGAATTTCGTCTTGTGGTGATCGGCGACGGACCACAGCGCGAACAATTGCGCCAGCTCGAAGCCGAAACGCAGGCCGTGAACTGGATCCAGTATTCCACCGACCCGCTGGAGCTCGCCCGCTCTTATCGGGCGGCGGATTTGTTTGTTCATCCGGGGACTCAGGAGACGTTCGGCCTCGTGGCATTGGAAAGTCAGGCCTGCGGCACGCCAGTCGTGGGGATTCGGGGCTCGCGGCTCGACGGGATTATCCTCCACGATCAGGACGGATGGGCGGCAGAGAACAGCGCCGAAGCGCTCGCTGGCGCGATCCAACAATTTAGCGAGCGAGACCTGCGCGCCATGGGCGATATCGCGGCGAAAGGCGCCGCAGAATATTCCTGGCCCCGCGTCTTCGAACGACTGTTTTGCATTTATCGCGAGGTCTGCGCAAACTATCCCTTGGTCCGACCATGAAATCCGAGAAGGCATTCACGATTCGCAGCTACCGCCCGACCGATCGCGGCGCGGTCCGTCGTCTTTGTTGCCAGACTGGGTTCCTGGGCGATCCAATCGATCCGGTGTTTCAGGATCACGAATTATTCGCTGATTTCCTGACGAGCTATTACACGGACAAGGAGCCCGAATCGTCTTTCGTGCTCGAAGGTGACGGCGAGATCCGTGGCTACCTGATCGGATCGCGCAAGCCGCTCTGGAATCAGTTTTATTCGTTCCGCCAGAACATCCGGCTTTTTTTCCGCGCGCTCTGGCGTTACCCGCGCTACGACGCGCGGTCGCGCCGGTTCATCCGCTGGATGATCAGCCACGGGTGGCGGGAAGTCCCGGCCGCGCCCCGGCGCACGCCGCATTTCCACATCAATCTGATGCCGGACGCGCGCAAGATGTCGACGACGCGCGCGCTGATGAGCGCGTATTTGAGTTATCTTTATCGCAGTGGCGAGAAACACGTTTACGGCCAGATCGCAACCTTCCAGGATCGGCGCGGCGAGAAAATGTTCGAGCGTTACGGATTCAAAGTTTTGAACCGGGCCGAGATCACGAAATACAAGGCGTATTATCCGGAATCGGTCTACCTGAGCACCGTGGTCAAGAGGCTCGAGACCGCCGAGCCTTTGACCGTCGACGTCCGCTCCCGGATGTGACGGCGCGCCAACTTCTGCCGCAAACGACGCCATTATCTTTTCTTGCGTTGCTTGCCGCCCGGGGAAGAGGTCGAAATGCGGACCGATGAAAGAACAACCTTCTCGTACGCACTTTTGGTGTCGTCCGGGTGTGGCTCAACACCGATGATCGTTATATCATGTCGTTCCGGTCCGTACACCCAGAATATCCGACCAGCTGCGGGGGTTTGGTTTTCCAGATACGATTGCCAAACCCTGTGACCGTATCGCTTGGATAGCGCATCTATGTCGTGCGACTGCAAACTCGGGTGACGCGGATTCAACGCGAGAAGGCCAAAAGTCTTCCGCAAACGTTTCAGGAGCCGAGCCCGATCCGCGCATATTTTGCCGTCATTTTGTTCTGCCAGCAATTCGTTCCAAAGTGTTTCCATTTCTGGCACGCCGAGACGAATCGTGGATGCCATCTGGTTCTAAGTCGTTCTTATGCGTTTGCCGACTCAGAGATTGAAGTCCGGCTTGATTCCAATTTTGGCGGCGCATGATTTTTTATGTCTTGGATGGCCTTCAACAACTTAATCGTTGTTTCTCCGTCCATTGTTTCGCCAGAATAGTTGACAACGTACAACCCTTGGAGGTTCGACGGCAGCCTCACGCCTTCCTTTACAAGCAAAATGAAGCGCCTGTCGTAAAGCGCCATCGCAGCACCAATTTCGATGAGGACATTCGGATTCAGAACGATTTCGACTTCGCCATCTTGGCGCAATAGCTTTTGTTCCGCGTCCACGTGAATGATTGCTGCACTGCATCGGCGCATGTCTCCAAGCACTTTGTCAGGGACCGGTTGAGAAACCGATTGTCTTTCTATAGAAACCACAGGCTCTAACTCACCGAAACTCAGGTAGCTTTTGAGTGCGTCTAAAAACGATTTGTTTTTCCCGTGCGTGATAAAGACGCGGCGATTTTCGGCGGCAGGGACAGATAAGGGTTTATCGATTCCCAACGCTTGATCTTCTCCGCCATCAGCGGTCGGCGGTTCTCTATCCGCTTTAGAAGCAGGAACAGGGGTTTCGCCTAGTGCGACGTAAAGCGCCCCCTTAATTTCTCGGAAAAAGCCCACAGATTTTGCGGTCTCACGAATCAGTTCGAACGTGCGTTTGGCCGCCTCACGAGGCACGCCCATATTTGCTAGAACGTTTAACGCGATTTCCTCGCGCGGGAATTTGTTGCCATCATAGTGCTCTAGAAAATCATGCACTACTCTGGGGCGCAACGCAGCCTCACGTTTGGCCATCTGATCATCCCCTTCCACGGTCGGCCCAACGATCCGACGCCCCAGTGACGTAACTTCAATATGGTTGGAGTTGTAGCCTCCGCTCGTCAGGCCATATGCGATCGCTGCGCCACAAATCATTCGAAACTGGCTTGATTGGGGCGACAACTTGATTGCTGCCGCAACGTCTAGCGGCGAGGTCGGCTTAAATGCATAATTCTCCCCAATCGCGTGCGGAATGCGTAGGGCATGTTCCAGCGAATAGGCCGGAACATCCAACTGCGATACGCGACTTCGGCGCGCATTTTCCTTTCCGCCGCTTTCCGCTGACTGCTGATGCTTCGTCTTCATTTATCGGCTCCCAACGTTTCTCATCATATTTGTGACGGATTATTTCCAATTGTAAACGCAAATGTTTCGAGGCCATCATCCAATCAACGCCCGACGGCTGCAGGTTGTAAACCATCACGCAGGGATAGCAGTTTCGGACATCCTGACGGATCGACTCTCGACTAGCTTCTCAAAAGTCCTGTCATCCCCAGAGATGGGTGATTGCGCCGGGGCGACGACGAAAGTAACTTTCGGCTGACTTCCAGGCGTCTGGAGTTCGCGTCGCCACCATATATAATCCCGCTTGCGGTCAGTCCCGCGGCGACTGCGATACGCGACTTCGGCGCGCATTTTCCTTTCCGCGGCTTTCCGCTGACTGCTGATGCTCGGATAAATTCGGTCAATCAGTTCTGGAGAGAGGCCGACAATATAGGTGCGGTAAGTCTACTATAAAACGCAAAGGAATCCAATTAAGGGAAATTGCCTATTAATTATGTTGGATTAGTCGGATTTGTGACATGTGTATAGGTGGACTGGCCTGATTTAGCGCGTCGTATTGAAACGAAGACGCGGCGACCCTCGCCTTGCTGATACGTATGAACGTCGGTAGGATATGCGTATGGGGGCGGTAAAGGAATATGAGGCAGAGTTAGACTCAGAGCGTCGAATTACGATCAAGGGCGCGAAATCCCGGAAATTCTATGTGGTTCACGATCAAAACGGTAACATCATACTTCAGCCGCGCCGAAGCGGTGGCGTCCGCCAATTGGCAGTGATTTCTGCGCGGACGCTCAAAATGATGGACCGCGCGATGCAGAATTTTAAGAACGGCAAGGTTTCCGACCCGGTTGCCTAGATCACCGAGATAAACTTGTGTCGGTGCTGCAGTCCAGTCGCGCCACGCAAGCAGTTCGGCGCAGGCCACGCTTCGGCAAGCGGAGTCGGATTAGAACTCGCAAGCGCTCCCGGATGTAAACGCCGGAGCCGCTTGTGGCGCGGGGGGCGGTGCGCTACACTGCGCGCGTTGTTGCCGGCATAGCTCAGCTGGTAGAGCAGCTGATTTGTAATCAGCAGGTCGTCGGTTCGAATCCGTCTGCCGGCTCTGTCCTTGCGACCAGATTATTCGGCTTCATTTTCAAGTAGC
>DATBCW010000035.1:0-9177 GCA_036270255.1 Chthoniobacterales bacterium | reverse complement strand
CCGGGATGAACGTCAAGTCGTGGATCGAACTTGGAGACGAGGTCTCGCGCTGCTGTCGTGGTCGCTCGAAGAGACGCGTTACCGTAGCTGGTGCTGATCCCCGCGATCTCCAAGTTGGGTGAACGAATCGCGAGCAAAAGCGCGAAGGCATCGTCCACTTCCCGGAAGGGCGATCCGATCGAGACATCCGTGTCGATCCAGACTGTCGTTGCCTCTGTCAGGATCGGCAGCGCGAAAGTCAGGACGAAGCAAAGAAGCATTTTGGCTTGCCCGATCGCGCGAAGAGGTGCGAACTGGTGACATGCGCCTTGGAACTCGTTCATTGCTTCTTTTGGCCGCTGCCGCGATTGCCCCACTGAATCTCGCCCGTGCCGCGGACAACTTCACCGACAGTTACGACCGGCTTTTGAAAAAATACGTCACCGCGGGCGGGGTAAAGTATGCCGCCTGGAAAGCGAACGCGGCAGACATGAAAGATCTTCAAAGTGTCGTGGACGGGATCGCTGCCGCCAACGTCGGTTCGATGAGCCGGAGCGATCAACTCGCGTTTTACATCAATGCTTATAACGCCTGGATCCTGCATGAGGCGCTCGACAAATACCCGACCAAGAGTGTGAAGGACACCTTCTTCACTTTCTTTACCTCGAAGAAGCTCAAGGTCGCCGGCGAGCAAACCAGCTTCAACGCGCTCGAGAAAGAAACGATCCGTTCCAAGTTCGGAGAGCCACGGGTCCATTTTGCGTTGAATTGCGCAAGCCAGAGTTGTCCTCCTTTGAGCACGGATGCATTTCGCGGAGGCAACCTCGAGTCGCAGTTCGAAAAGCTGGCTCGCAATTTCGTCAACAGTCCCAAGGGCGTGACGTATCAGGAAGGCGCGAAAACGGCGGAGCTCTCCAAAATTTTCGATTGGTACAAAGATGACTTCAAGGAGGGCGGCCCGATCGCTTTTATCAACAAACGGCGTTCCAAACCGTTGCCGAACGACGTGAAGATCAGCTACCAGGATTACAATTGGTCGCTGAACGAAGCGAAATAATATGGTCGCACTCGCGGTCCCCGAAAAACAGCGGACGTCGCGTTGGCGGCAGCGCTGGGACGCGTTTCGGAATCCGATCGTCGAAGAAAAGGCGCGGGTGCTACGCGCGCGCTGGGATTCGCTACCGGCAGAGCTGCAAACGAACAACCAGATTTCCGGACGTCACCTGACGCACTGTGGTTTCACGCTCGGCGCCAGCTACTGCTCGTTTCATTGCACTCACTGCTATTTGCCGAAGAACGCGAACTCGATCCCGATCCCGTCGCTGGCCCAGGTGAAAGAGCAGATCGATGCGAACCGACGTTTCCAGGGACCGGGTGGTGGATTGCAAATCACCGGCGGGGACGTCGCTGATGCTTACTGGAAATCAGGGCGCGCCGATGAGTTGATCGAGATCGTCCGTTACGCCTACTCGGTCGGGTCGATCCCGATGTTGATGACGCACGGGCAAACGTTGATTGAGCACCCGGAGTTTCTGGAGCGGCTCGTCGTCGAAGGCGGTCTGCGGCAGATCTCGGTGCACGTCGACATGACGCAGGCGGGCCGGCACGGTTTTCCGATCGGACGAATCAAGTGCGAAGCGGACCTGCACCCGGTGCGTCAGGCCTTCACCGATCTGGCCCTGCGGATTCGCGAGAGGACCGGTTGCATTCTCGAATACGCGCTCAGCTTTACCGTTACGCGCCGGAATATCGACGACGTGCCGGAAGTCATTCGCTGGTACCTCGCCGATCCGCGCCGCAGTTACGTCTGGCGCATGCTGAGCTTCCAACCGGAAGCCGATACTGGCCGGACCCTGTTCTCGGAGAATCCGATCACGCCGGCTGATGTCTGGGAAAAAATTTGCGAGGGCGTGGGAATGCCGCTTCGGCGCGACGTTTCCATTTTCGGGCATCCGGATTGCAACAGCTGGGCCTCGCTTCTAGTGGCGCGGCCGTCGGGAAAATATTTTCCCCTCCTGCCTGACGACTCGAAGTTCGACCATCTCCTCGGCGAAGTGCTGCGAAAGATTGGCGGATTATCGCTCGTGAACGACGACGCCGGGACGCCGGTTTATCGGCTAATGGGTGTCCTTTTCAAAAACCCGCTGCTGATCGCGCGCGTCGCGATTCAGATGGCGCGCTACCTCACCTCGCGGAACGCGCCGCGGGAAATCTTCCAGTCGCTCCTTCGCGGGAAAGTCCACACTCTCGGCGTCGGCATGCACAACTTCATGGGGTCGGAGAAGGTCGCCAGCGCTAAGACGGATCCTGTTATTAAGGCCCGCCTCGACTCATGCGTGTTCAAAGGCGCGGTCAAACGGAATGGAACCTGGGAAGCGGTTCCGATGTGTGCGATGAACCAGCAAACCTGGAGCGAAGTTTACGACGAACGGTTGCGTGATCCGGAGTTGGCGAAACAACCGCAGCCGGCGAACCCGGTGGCGTGATCAGTTTCATCATTCCAGCGTGGCGGGATTCGGAGAATCTGGCGACACTGCTGCCGAAACTGAGTGATCTCCCCGGACGCACCGAAATTATTGTCGTCGAAGTCGCGCTGGAGGGACGGGCGCCGTCCCGTCCCCTTGATTCCACCGGCATTCGCTTCGCCACGGTCGCCAAGCCCAATCGCGGCGAGCAAATGAATCACGGCGCTTCGATCGCCACTGGCGAGGTGCTCGTCTTTCAACATGCCGATACCGAGTTCACGCCCGAACATTTTCGCGCAATCGAAACCGTGATGCGCGATCCATCGGTGGTGGGCGGTGCGTTTCATCGCAAGTTCGACGAGCGGCATCCCGGCTTGATGTGGCTCGAGAAAATTGCACGTTGGCGAGCGCGGCGCGGCGCGACTCTTTACGGCGATCAAAGCATCTTCGTCCGGCGCGATATTTTTCAGAAGCTCGGCGGGTTCGCGCCGATCCCGCTCATGGAAGACGTCGAGTTTTCGCCGCGATTACGCGGGGCCGGAAAGGTCGTGCTTCTCGATCCGCCGCTTCGCTCATCCGCGCGACATCATCAGCGGCAGGGCGCCTGGCGGCGGACAATCCAGAACGGCGCGTTGCTCTTGCTCTACAAAGCCGGCGTGCCGCCACGGCGATTGCATCGTTGGTATTACGGCGTCGCTGAAACCGCCTAACAACAGTCGCCGCCGTCGCAGCAGCTACTTGCTTCGGTCGTGGCGTTGTAATTCTGGCCCTTGGTTTCTTTTGGATGACGTTTAGCCGTCCGCGAGCAATCGAACGGCTTCGCTTCGTTCAACGGCACTTCGTTGAGTGGCTCGATCAATTCGAAGAACTCTCGATACGGCGCTTTTCGGTAAAGGTTATAAGTCTTATCGCAAACGGCGTAACGCCCGCCGCGTTCCATCCGGTGGTTATCGTCATCAAGCACTTCCTTGAACGGCCCTTTGTAAATGACCGCCTGGTTCCGTTCGACGCACGGCCCTTGTTTTCCTTTGAACGCTTCGATCGTGACCGACCGGAACTCGATTCCCTCGACCGTCTGCCACGGCTGCTCGTCGCGCTTCAGAATTTGCACACCATAGAATCCCGCCGCGGTGAAGGCCGCCAGAAATCCTTCCTCCGTCAACGCGCCGGAAATGCAGCCGCTCCAAAGCTCCGGGTCATTTTGGAGGTGCCCAGGAACTTCCTCGTCGCTGACGATATCGGAGATCACCGCGCGCCCGCCGACTTTCAAGACGCGAAAGATTTCTTCGAAAAGCTGCCGCTTCGCGCCGGATTCGACGAGGTTGAGGACGCAGTTAGAAACTACGACGTCGACTGAATCGTTCGCGATGAGCGGCTGTTTTACTCGCAATTCCTGGGCAAGCTCGTCCGCCGCGAGGAACGAAGCCGCGTTGCTAATCGGTCGCCGTTTCAGCTCAGCGTCGAGCAGGTCAATGCTAAGCGCGAGATCCTGGATCCGCCCTTTGCGAAACTCGACGTTCGCATAGCCGATCCGTTCCGCCACGATCGGCGCGTTCCGGCGCGCGACCTCCAGCATCTCGTCGGTCATGTCGACCCCGATAACCTTGCCGGCAGCGCCTACGACCTGCGCGGCAATGAAACAAATTTTTCCGGTGCCGCTGCCAAGATCGAGCACCGTCTCGCCTTCGCGCAGATACTTGCTCGGATCGCCGCAGCCGTAGTCGCGCTCGATGACTTCCTTTGGAATAACTTTGAGATAGTCCCCGTTGTAGTCGACCGGGCAACAAAGCCGCGCCTCGGTCGCTTGGGCTCCGGCCGCGTAACGTTTCCGGACTTCTGATTCAGCGTTGATCGTGCTCATAGGTTCGAGGGTTAGAAGATAACTTGCAGCCGCAAAATGACTTCATCGAAATCCGATTGTCCGAGCGCCGGCCGGCTTTCTCGGAAATCGGACCAGGTATGGATGTAATTCGCCATGACCTTCACATCGTCGCCGTGAATATAATAGTTCACGCCGCCCCAGATCGAGCTGATATCGTCGTTCACCATCTGGCCGGGATTGAAGGATTCGTATTTCGCGACGACCTGAAGCTTCTTGGGAATGACGAAGTAACTGCCCTGCACATAGTAACCGTCGGCCCGGAACTTCGTGAATCGGGGTGCAGTCCGGGGCTCGTAGCTTTCGCTCAGATACTCACCGATCAGATCGAAGCGCCCCCAGTGGAACGAACCATCGAAGCCATATCCTTCTCGTTTTGCCGCGCTCGGCGATGTGAACGCGCTGAGCGAGCCATCGCTATTCACGCGCAATGTTCCAGCTGGCGACAGGACCGTGCCGGGCGAATCATGGCTCGAAAGCCCGTTCGCGCCGAATTTCACGGTGGCGTCTTCGTTGAAGATCTGCGCCTTCAGCGCCTGCACTTCGACCCGGCCTGCGAACATATACTGGTCGTTGTCGTTGACTGAAACATTGCGGCCGTTGCCGTTGAACATCCCAGCCCAATAGGTCACGAAGTCCTTCTGCTCGGGCCACACGTTGGTGAACGGCTTGCCCCAAATCTCGACGCCCACCTGGCGTTCCGGAGTCAGCGCGCTCGTCACCTCGCTGCGTTCGGCGAGAAAGAGCTTCGTATCGGAAGTCAGCTGTTCGAGACCGAACGGCGCTTTGTATTGGCCGACCTTGATTTGGAACTCAGGGAACTGGTGCCAATTAATGAAGATATCGGTGGCGCCGAATTCAGTTCGGGTGGAATTGGAGCCGAGGGTGCGTCCCGTGGCATCGCGTATTGTTAGGCCGACGTCGCTCTGTTCGAATTCGCCTTCAATCTTGAAATCGAAGTGCTCCGCGAAATCTCCCGTGAGATTGATACGGGCGCGGCGGAGCCGAAACCGATCGTCGATCGCCCCCGAACCGAAGCGTCCTTCGAACGCGAGGACATCGCCCGCTTCGTATTGCATCTGGATAAACCCGCCGAGCGTGAACTTGATTTCCGATCCGCCCGGAAGGACGTAGATCGGTTTCTTCTCTTCAGTTGTCTCCGTTTTCTCGACCACGGCCGATTTGCTGTCGGGAACGAAGTGCGACTTCTTCTCTTCCGCCAAAGGCACGGGCGCCGACGCCTTCGCTGACTTATCTTTCTTCAAACTTTTCACTTCCGCTTCCAACTCGGCGTTCCGCTGTTGCAGCAACTCGACCGCGCGTTCGAGGCGTTCCAGCCGCTGCGATTCAGTTGCGATTTCGCCGAACATGACGGACGCGGGCGCAAACAGGAAAAAACAGAGAGCGGCGGTGATGAAGTATTTCACGTCTCTGGGATACGAAAGCGGGCCGGACCGAGACAAGCCGATTCGGTTGTGGCTTTGTCGGTACTAATCCAAAGGTTCGTTCCCGTGGCGTTGACAATAGCCCAGCGCTTTAGCGCTGGGGACAACGGGATCGTTTTGCATTGTCGAGTCCCGACAGGGACGAAAGAAACGTGACTTACTCCAACATTGAATCCTCGAACCGCAACCCGTGCCGTTGAAGAAACATGATTACCTCTTCGCGATAGGTGCGATTGCGATGATGCTCCTCCTGGCTCCGAATGTATGCGCGCGTCTCCTCAACCCCAGACACGCCAATGCTGAACGCCCCATAACCTTCCTGCCAAGCAAAGCTTCGCAGCTCGGAAAACGTTTCGTGAATCCATTTCGAGGAATTCCCCTTGAGAAGCTGCATCGCTTTCGCGACGGACATCGTGGCGGGCAGGCTTAGGAGGATGTGGACGTGATCGGCCACGCCGCCGATGGCCAGCGCCTTCATCGCATTCTCGCGTGCAATGCCACCCAAGTAGGGCCAGAGCCGGTCGCGAACTTTCGGCGTGAGCGATGGTTCGCGTGCCTTTGTAGCAAAGATGCAATGGTGGAGAGAACTGGAAAACGAATGCATTCTTTCGTCCCTGCGGGACTTTCACATTTTTCTGGCTCGATTCCCAGCGCTAAAGCGCTGGGCTATTTTCAGGTAATGATCGCGTCATGACGTGATCGAATGATCATGCAGCACAGAATTCTCAGAACGGAAGGATAGGCGATCGAGCGTGCGGCATTGTGAGATAGTCGGCGCATATCATCGCAGCTCGAACCCACCCGCGATTGGCCCAACATCGGCAAGGTTGTCCGTGAAAATAGCCCCGCACTTTAGTGCGGGGTGGCACCGAGTCTCTATCTTGTAGTCCCGTAGGGACGAAAGAACTTCGCGTGATGTTTACACGACTTGGACTCCCGGCTTTTCGCCGAGTTCGATGATTTCGAAGCTAACTAAATCTTTCCACGAATCCATCCACTGATCGAAGAGCGAAGGGTCCGCAGTTTCCATCAATTGAAAACAGCGGTCGCCATCTTTTTCCAGCCAGCTATCGATATAAGTCAGGCCTTCCGGAAGCATTCTTCCTTTCTCTTCGAATCGCTCATAGACCTTGTTTTTCATTCCCGGCGCGAAGTGCTCGATCACCATGTATCGCTTCATCGTGGCTTGAGTTGCTTGCTCATGATCGTGCCCGGCTGTTCATGCCAGACACACGGAGCTAGCGGTCTCCAGTCTTGGCCCGAATACCAAGCCTGCAGGTTCAGCGTGAACAGATAGAGCGTATCGATGCCGCGCGATCGCGCCTGTTCCTCGACGGCCGCACAAAGTGCTTCACCAATTCCTCGCCCGCGAAATTGCGGTCCCACTAATACTCCGCCGAGCCACGGCGTAAGGTCCTCGCGATCCTCAAGATCATGAACACGAAGCGCGGCCGTTCCGAGAACCTGCCCATTCGCATGCGCCACCCACGCGATCGGCAATTCGTCGCGATTGAGGTGCGTCTGCAGTTTCTTGATTCGAGCCGCAGGCGTTTCTTCGCCAAGAATCGCTCCCCACTGCTCAAAGAGCCACTGAGCTAATTGCGGGACGTATTCAGGATGGTCAACCAGGTAGCTGATCCGCACTCCATCCATTGGGAAGAGTTCCTTGGCTTATTCGTACCGGAGAGCAGTGACCGGATCCAGTCGTGACGCCGACCAGGCGGGAGCAAAGCCCGAGAGCAGACCAGTGAAGATAGACACGAACATCCCGATAAGAACGAGACCCAATGAAAACTGAACCGGAAATGAGGGGAAAGCGGTCGCGATTCCGAAACACATCCCGTAGGCGAGAGTTAGCCCAATCAGACCGCCGACGATGCAGAGCGCGGTCGATTCGATCAGGAATTGGAGCAAGATCGTGCGGCGGCGCGCGCCTAAAGCCTTGCGGGTCCCGATTTCCTTCGTGCGTTCCTTCACGCTCACGAAGGTGATGTTCATAATCCCGATGGCGCCGACGAACAGCGAAAGCCCGGTGATGAAGAGGCCGGCAATCGCGATCGAGTTCTTCACGGGATCGAGTGTGCTCTTGAACGCCTGTTGCTCGTTAATGTTGAAATCGTCTTTCTTTTCCGGCGGCAACGCGCGCACCCTTCGCATAAGACCAGTCAATTCACTCTTTGCTTCCTCGAGCTTCGTCTTGTCGCGGACTTTCACCCGCACATCGGATTCGCTCTTGGCGCTAAAGAATTTCTTAAACGTCGGCAGCGGCACGATAACGATTGAGTCCAGACTGAAGAGCCCGAGGAACGAGCCCTGGCGCGCGCCCACGCCGAGCACGCGAAAAATCTGCCCGCTTATTTGAACTTCTTTGCCGATCGGGCTTTCTGATGGAAAGAGCGCGTCCGCTACGTCGTAACCGAGGAGGCAAACATTCGCCGCGCCTTTCGTTTCCAGATCGTTGAAGAAGCGGCCTTCATTGAAATCAACCACGGAAATGAGGGGATACTCAGCCGTCGTCCCCTGGACGAAGATGCCGGTCACCTGGTTGTCGTTGCGTTTGACGCTTTTCAAAATGTTCGATGTGGGAACCGCCAGGATGAGGTTTGAGTTTGGCGAGGCCGCGATCATTCGGTTCAACGTGTCGGCGTATTCTGTCTTGATTTCGCGCCGATCGCGGTAGGTCCACCAATCTCGTCCAGGTGTCCACGGGAACTGGCTCACGTAAAGGACGTCATCGCCGAAGATCGCCATGCTTTTGTCGAAGCCGGTTGATATCCCGCTGATGGCGGTGCCCATCAACGTCACCGCGACTATGCCGATAATGACGCCGAGCGCAGTCAGCATCGAGCGCGTCTTGTTCGACTGCATTTGCGCGATCGCGATTTTCCAGCTTTCGCTGAACTCGTAGATCAACCGTTTCATTTAGGTGACAGCGAGTCTTTCAATCTCGGGTTCATGCGCCGAACTCGCATCGCTCTCGATCAGGCCGTCGCGCAAATGGATGCTGCGCCGGGCGTGGCGGGCAATGTCAGGCTCGTGGGTGACCAGGATGATGGTGTTCCCGCGCTGATAAAGATTCTCGAGCAACTGCATGATCTCTTCGCCCGTCTTCGAATCGAGGTTCCCCGTCGGCTCGTCCGCGAGAATGATCGAGGGATTGTTGACCAGGGCGCGGGCGATCGCGACGCGCTGGCGCTGGCCGCCGGAAAGTTCGTTCGGCCGGTGAAACATGCGCTCGCCCAAGCCCACGTTTTCGAGCGCGTGGCGGGCTTTTTCGAGCCGCTCTGTCCGGCCCAGCCCGGCATAAATGAGCGGCAGCTCGACGTTGTGCAGGGCGTTGGAGCGCGGGAGCAAATTAAACGTCTGGAAAACGAATCCAATCTCCCGATTCCGAATTTCGGCCAGCTCG
>DATBCW010000034.1:0-29482 GCA_036270255.1 Chthoniobacterales bacterium | reverse complement strand
GGGGATGGCGTCGGGCTCGCCCGTGGACCAGTTGGCCAGATCGCCGTTCTGCGCGACCTGGAGCGCGCCGAGCACGCAAAGATCCAGGTGGCCGCCGCGGATCATGGCGAAGCTGTCCGCGTGATGAAAGTAGGCGGCGCCTGGCAGCGCCGTCACGCGCTGTTTGCCTGCATTGATCAGCTCGGGATCGCCTTCACCGGCTTTGGGCGCGGGGCCCATGCCGAGCATGCCATTTTCTGTGTGGTAGATCAGCGTCCGGCCCGCCGGCACGAACTTGGCGACCAGCTCCGGAATGCCAATGCCTAGGTTCACATACGAGCCGTTGGGAATGTCCTGCGCCAGGCGCTGGGCCATCTCCTCGCGTGTTCGCCCGATCACCGGCGGCTTCGTCATGGGTACGACGCTCCTGCCGCGACGAGTTCCGATTCGTGAGCCGGGTTGGCGATGCCGACCACGCGATCCACGAAGATGCCGGGCGTGACGATCGACTCGGGGTCTAGCTTGCCCGGCTCGACGACCTCGGCGACCTGGACAATCGTGACCTTGCCCGCCATTGCCATAGGCGGGCCGAAGTTTCGCGCCGTCTTGCTGTAGAGGATGTTGCCGTGGGTGTCGGCGACCCGCCCCTTGATGAGCGAGAAGTCCGCGCGGAGGCCGTGCTCTAGCACGTAACTTCTGCCGCCAAATTCCCGAGATTCCTTACCTTCCGCCAGTGGCGTTCCGACCGCGGACGGGGTGTAGAACGCCGGGATTCCCGCTCCGCCGGCGCGGATGCGCTCCGCGAGCGTCCCCTGGGGAACCAATTCCAATTTCGTGCGCCCGCTTCGGTAGAGCTCGGGGAAGACGGTCGAGTTGGCGGTGCGCGGAAACGAACAGATGACCTTGGAAACGCGGCCTGCTTTGAGCAGCGCCGCGAGGCCGACCTGGCCGCTGCCGCAGTTGTTGCTGATCATCGTCAGATTCGTCGCGCCCTGATCGATCAACGCGTGGATGAGCTCGATGGGACTGCCCGCTTCGCCGAAACCACTAAACATGATGGTGGCGCCGTCGAAAATGTCCGCGACAGCCTCGGCCGCGCTCCCCACCCGCTTATCGATCATTCGGCGGTTACAAGAGCGGCTTGAAGAGCGCCGATACTCGGCGCCTGTTGGGCAGCCGTGGCGCGACCCGGCGCCTGTCCGGGTTTCTTCACACGCGCGTAATGGTACAAGCCGGCCTCGTCGAACAGAACGCGGTCCTCGTAGTCGTCGAACCAGAGCGCCTCGGGGTTGCGGCCGACGATGCAGACCTTGCCGCGATCGGGGGCGCTGCCGGCGTTCCGAAGGATCTTGAAGATCAAGACGCCATTCTCGCTGCCCGCGAGTCCCGGTATCCCCTCGTTGGTGACGGCGGCCACTTCGGTCTTGCCTTTGTAATGGGTGATGGAAAGGCGCGCGTGGGTCTCGACGCCCGACAATCCCTTTTGCGACGTATTGAGAATGTTCCATGCGGTCTCGATCGGAACGTTGAACTGCTTGTAGGCGATGATGTCGCGCCCGCAGAAGAAGTAGTGATTATGACCGCCGGCACGCACGAACTCGCGCTGCAAAATGCGGAGGGCATCCGGGTCATCGTTGATGCCCTTGATGATCGGCGCCTGGTTCTCCACGGTGAGCCAGCCGCGCGAGGCCAGGCGCCGCATCCCTTCGTTCGTCGCGGGGACCCATTGTTTGAAGCCCTGCGCGTCCTCGATGTAATTCCCTTCGGCATCCTTGGCGAGGAACTCGTCGGGGTGCTCGAAGTGCAGCATCATGTGCAGGCCGACTTGCGGGTAGGTCTCGTGGAACCGATCGAGCATCGACAGGAAGGTGCGGTCGAAGCGCTGGGGATAGAACGCCATCTCCTTAGTACCGATGCGGATCGACTCGACGCCGGCTTCGGCCAGCGCGCCGAGCCAGGCCGCGATCTTTGAATTGTTCAGCACCATCGGGTCGCCGCCCGACATGAGGATCTCGCGCAGCTTCTCGCGTCCGCTTTCGGGGTGCACGCCGCCGTTCTTCGCCACGGCCTCGTTGTGTTGCTTGATGTAGGGGATGATCTCCGGGATCAGCGCGAGACCCTTCTTCGCGATGGTGCCGTCCTGTCGCTTGATCTGCTTGCGAGCGATCAATTCTTCGCGATAGCAGAAGCGGCAATGCGCCGAGCAGGTCGCCACGACATACATGAGTCCCATCTCGTACTTGTGCAGCAGGCCCTCGACGGGGCTGTAGTCCATCTGGTTGCCGGGATCCTCCGAGCCGGCAAGATCCAGTGTCTCGGCGGGGTCGGCCTTGACGATGCGCTGAATCGCGGCGCTGGTCCGGGCAAGCTCGTAGTAATGGCGCGTGATCTTCACGGGCATCCGGGATTCCACGTCACGCTCGGTGCCCTTGAGCACTTGCAGGCGTGTCACCTCATCCTTGGAGTAGAAGTTGAGCATGTCCTCCGGCGCCTTTTCGTGGAAGAAGGGGCCGAGCCCACTGATAATTTCCCGTTCATAGCGGCCTTCTTCGACGCTCTCGAGGAACTTCTGCTCGCGTTCGGTGGGGACGTAGGGTTGTGGCTGTGTCATCGTTCGGGCTCCATTGCGGGAAAGAATTAACGTCTATCGATCAGTTCCCCATTTCTACGCCCGAATCCCATCCTACAAAAGCATTTTTGGCGTTTGGAGATTGGAGTTTGTTTGGAGCTTGGGATTTGGAACTTGGAGCTTTTCGCGCAATGTTTCCGCCTCGGGCGTAGCGCCCTATGTCAACTCTCTAAACAAACACGATTATGGAACCGGTTTACATTCTCGGCGCAGGCCGAACTGATTTTAAGCGCAATCTGAAGAAGGAAGGGAAAACAATCCGCGATCTGATCACGGAAGCGGGCCGCAAAGCGATTGCCGATGCGAAGATCGAAGCGTCGGAAATCCAGGCGGCCGCGGTGGGAAATTTCAACGCCGGGCAATTTACCAAGCAGCTTCATCTCGGCGCGTTCGTCCCCGAAATCGATCCGGCGTTGCACGGGATTCCGACGATGCATACCGAAGCGGCCTGCGCGTCTGGCGCTCTCTCGGTTTTGCTGGGATCGCAGTGGATCATGGGTGGATTTCATGACGCCGTTCTCGTGGTCGGTGCGGAACAGCAGAAGACGATGTCCTCCCTCGACGGCTCGGATGTGCTTGGGGCGGCGGCCGATTATCACATCGAGAAACCGGAGTACGGCGACTTCATGTTCCCGAAATTGTTCGGACGGATCGCGCAAATCTACATCGAGAAATATGGTGCGTCGGAGAAGGAGCTTTCCTGGGTCGCCTACAAAAACTACGCACACGCCCGGTTAAATCCGCTCGCCCAAATGCGCGACGCCGATCTGACTTATGATTGCGCTTCGCAGGTTTCCGACAAGAACCCGAGCGTCGCTCCGCCGCTGAAGGTTTCGGATTGTTCGCAGATCACCGATGGGAGTGCCGCGTTGGTTTTGGTTTCGGGGAAGTGGCTCGACCGGCACGGCATCGATAAATCGAAGCTGCCGCGAATGCTTGGCTTCGGAAGTTCGACCGATTATCTCGCCTTGGAAAAGAAAGACGCGCCGACGTTCTCAACCGCGCGCAAGGCGGCAGAGAAAGCTTTTGGGATGGCGAAACTCACGCCGCGCGACATGCATGGCGTGGAAGTGCACGATTGTTTTTCGATCACGGAACTTTGCGCCTACGAAATACTGGGCCTGGCCGAGCGCGGCAAGGGCGCCGAGCTGGCCATGAGCGGGGCGACCGCGTTACCGCAGGTCCGCAACGAAAACGTGAGCGGCAAGATCGGCTGGGAAATTCCGGTCAATGCCGGTGGCGGATTGATCGGCGACGGTCACCCGGTCGGTGCGACTGGCGTGCGCCAGGTGGTCGAGGCTTACCAGCACCTGACGGAGCAGGCCGGTGTGCGACAAATTTCCGGCGCGAAAAAATTCCTGACCTTCAACATGGGCGGCAGTCTGACGACGAGCGTCGCCATGATTTGGGGCCGCGATTAATCGTCGTCGCTGCAATTACGCCGCGTGGGCGTGATCGCGGGCGAGCGCATCGAGATGCGCGTGCAGGAGCGAGAGCCGCACCTTCACGGCTTCGCAACGCTGGCGTTCGCGGGTCGCGTCGCCTTCGGGCAGATGCTGGCTTTCGTACGGTGTGCGCGCTGGCTTGAGGGCGTTCTCGACGAATTCATTGGCGATTCGTGCGCGCTCGAGGTTCAGCGAGTTGGTCAATTTTTCAGCCTCGGCGAGGGCCAAGTCGCGGATGGTGGCGTAAGCGCGGATTTCATCGGCGACATACGTCGACATCGCATGACGGGTGGAGGACCAGCTCGTGGTTTGTTTGGTTCGCTTGAACGTGGGGCGAACGATCGAGCTTCGGGACTTGTGGGTTGGTTGCATGCCGTGAAGAAAAAGCAGCTCCTGTACCGGCAAATCCCTGTCCAACTCAACGGATTGAGCCGCTTAGGCCATTGCTGCCACGCCTCGTCTCGCTAAAATCCCCTAATGAGCGCGACTGATGCCGAGGCCACAATGGCCGTTTTTCTTGACCTGGAGAATATCGCCATTGGCGCGGTCGAAGCCCGGTTTCCGGCGTTCGATATTCGCAAGGTAATCGAGCGCCTTCTCTTGAAGGGCCACATTGTGGTGAAGAAGGCCTACTGTGATTTCGACCGCTACAAGACCTTTAAACGCGGCCTGCACGAAGCGGCCTTCGAGTTGATTGAGATTCCGCATGTCCGCCAATCGGGCAAGAACTCGGCTGACATTCGGATGGTCGTGGACGCGCTCGACCTCTGTTATACCAAGAGCCACGTCGACACCTTCGTGATCATTAGCGGGGACTCGGATTTTTCGCCGCTCGTGAGCAAGCTGCGGGAGAACGCGAAGAAGGTGATCGGCGTCGGCGTAAAGAAATCGACTTCCGACCTGTTCATCAGCAACTGCGATGAGTTTATCTATTACGACGATCTCGTTCGGGTCGAACAACCCAAGAAGGGTCGCACGGCCCGGCCAGCGGCGCCCGCGTCGAAAGTTCCGGAAGAAAAGGAGAACAGCCTTTCCGTGGATCGCGCCCTTGATCTTATCGCCCGGACTGTCGATGCGCTGCGGAATGAGCGCGGGGAAGATTACACGATTCGCGGTTCATTGGTGAAGCAGGCGATCAAGCGGCAGAACCCCGGCTTTAATGAGCGGGCGCATGGTTTCCGGGCGTTCAACGAACTGCTGTTGGAAGCGCAAAAGCGCGGGTTGGTGAGACTCGAGGACGATAAGCAGGCCGGCACCTACATCGTTCATCCGGTTGACTAGCACCTTGTTATTTGCTGCCGTCGACGGCTTCGATCTTCAACACGGGATGAATTTCCCACGGAGTGGAACGCCAGGGGTGATGATATTTGTTCGCGCCAATCCTGCGGATGGTCTTTCCAATGTCGGCCACGCTATTGTGTTCGTCGTCCCATAAAAGATATCCGGTTACGCGAATTTTTCGCGCTGGATGGTGCGTCGGTTCTACCGTCCAATCCGGGGCGCGGACAAAGCCGGCGAGGGATTGAATGCGAATGTTGTCGCGGAAGATCGCATTCTGGGTTCGCGGCGTAATTTCACAGATGATCGGTGTCGGGTCGCCAATTCGCGGCGCGTGATCAAGTGGTTTCTCGAACACTTCAAGATGCCAGTCGTGAAAATCCATGTACCCGCAATTCGTGCTTTCGGGAGGGCCCGGATAGGCAATCACGAGGTAGCCGGTAAGAGAAACAATCTGCTTTTCGAGTGGCTTGAGCTGTCGCCGCTGCGCGCTGGTTAGCTCTTTTCGTCGTTTTCGTTTTGTCTCCGCCTCGAACGCAGCGGCGTGCTGCAAGAACGAGGCGGTGTCTAGCGCCGGGAGGTTTGCGCCCGCCTGATTGGTAGCGGCGCGATTCTTCAGCCGATTTCGTCCGGCGTCATCCGGCGTTTTAGCGTCTCCTTCCGGATGGTCCCGGCACTCCCAGCCAGCGAGATTAATCTTCTTGAGTTCGCGATCTTCGGAGATCGCCTTCCGGGGCTTGGCTGCTATGCCATCTGCGGAGACAAAGATCCCGATCGCCAATAAAAACAGCCGAAGAAAAAAATAACTGGCTCTTTGCTTCGTTGCCATCGCTTTGGGCGAATGGATTGGACTCAGGTCAGCCCATGTAATAACCGCCGTTCACGTTCAGCACGTGACCCGTGATGTAACTCGCCATTGGGGACGCGAGGAAGAGGGCCGCGTTGACGATCTCCTGCACATCACCGAGGCGGCCGAGCGGGATCTGTTTTTTGAAATTCTCGGTCACCTCTTCCGGCATGCCTTTGCTCATCCCGACGTCGATGAAGCCGGGCGCGATCGCGTTCACGGTAATATTTTGCCGAGCCAACTCGCGCGCCGAGACTTTGGTGAGGGCGATAATCGCAGCTTTGCTCGACGAATAATTCGCCTGGCCGAACAATCCCATCTGGCCGCTGACTGATGAGAGATTGATGACGCGCCCGCTGCTCCGGAGCACCGCGGCCGCAGCTTTGGTGACGTTGAAAGTTCCGGTGACATTCACGCGCAGGACGCTTTCGAATTCCTCCACCGACATCTTCTTTATCGTCCGATCACGAATGATTCCGGAATTGTTGACCAACACATCGAGACCGCCGTGCCGTTCCTCGATTTCCTTCATCATCGATTCGATCTGGGCCGGGTTCGTCACGTCGCATTCGATCACAAGCGGCTCTTGCAGCGCGGCCGCGACCTTGGCCGCATCCGCCTTATTCGTCCCATCCGGATCCGCGATGTAGTTCACCACACACTGCGCGCCGCGTTCTCCAAACGCCTTTATCATTTCCGCTCCAATCCCGCGCGAGCTTCCGGTGACGAGCACTGTCTTCCCGCAAAAATCCAAAGGATCGCTCATGGCCATGAGATAACACTCACGCGCGAGTCGCGCCAGAAAGCCGGCGAACGAGCAGCGAAGTCGGCAGACCAATGATGAACATGTGAATGCCGATCTGGATGAGATCCCCAGTCAGCGAATGGCGCGGCTTCGCGGCAGACAGTGGTAGCACGATTAGGTTCATGACGCCGAATACTATCAGTCCATAAATTATTCCCGAAGCCACCGCGTAACGGCGAAGGAAGGCAATGCTGCGGCTCGCGGCGTAGAAAACTGTCACGAGCGTAAACGCGATCACGAAGTGCAGCCCTAAGCCGAGCGCGGCGGTCGCGGTGCCGCCTGTAAAAGCGTTCTGTCCGATGAGACCGCTGGCTACGAACTGGAGGAGCCGCGTCGCAGTTGCTCCGCGCGATATCGCCTGGATGGTAGCGGCCGTAATGTCCATCGCGCCGACGATCAGACCAGTTATCGCAATGGTTCGGACGGCGCGCATTCAGCGACGCTAGTCTGGAAACGCTTTGCCTGACAAGGGATTGCCGTTAAGTTTTGCGCCTTATGTCCGCGCCGATCCGTGTTCTCACTGCTGTCCCGATTTGCGACGGACACGATAGCGCAATCAATACGATCAACCTCGAGTTCATCCGGCACGGGATCGAAGTCGTTTATCTCGGATTTCATCGTTACGTCAGCGACATCGTGCGCGCCGCGATCCAGGAGGATGTCGCTGCCGTCGGCATCTCCAGTTTCAACGGCGGGCACATCGAGTTCTTCGCCGAGGCCGTGAAGCAATTGAAGAAGCGCGGGGCCGATGACATCCGCGTTTTCGGCGGCGGCGGCGGCACGATCACGCACGACGACCAGCGCATCATGCAGAAGCGCGGGGTAGATAAAATTTTCTTCGCCGGGACCGCGCTCACCGACATGGTCGAATTTGTCCGTGAACGCTATGCGAAACGCCCGAAGCGCCGCGCCACTTCCGATCCAGAGATGAAGCTCGCGCGCAAGCTGACGGAGATCGAAGAAAGTTACGCGAACGGCAAGCGCCCGAGAAAAAAAATCGAAAATCGCCGTAACGGAGCGAGCGAGGCCGGGCTTTCCAAATCGAAATTCGAAAATACAAAGGTAATCGGTTTCACCGGGCCGGGTGGTGCGGGAAAAACAACGCTAATCGACGAGATTGTATTGCGTCTCCTAAAGCGCGAAGCGAAATCGCGGATCGCGATTCTATCGCACGATCCGAGCGTGGTGGGCGACGGCGCGTTGCTCGGCGATCGGGCAACCATGATTAATTCGCAACACGACCGCGTGTTCATGCGGAGCATGGCTACGCGTGGACAAGCTGGCGGTCTGTCGCCCGCGACGGAAGATTGTCTGCGGCTGCTGGCGCAGGAAGGATTCGATTACGTCATCATTGAAACTGTCGGCACAGGACAGGAAGCGATGCCGTTCCAGAGCAAGCTCGTCGATCAAACCGTGCTGGTGATGAACCCTGATTACGGCGCCCGCCTCCAGTTGCAGAAAATCGTGATGCTCGATCTGGCAGACATCGTGGTCGTGAACAAGAGCGATCTCGAGCGGGCGAAGACGGCCGTGAATGAAATCGAGCGGCGGCTTGAACAAAACCGGCGAGAGCAGAAGTTGATCTCGACCGTGGCGAAGCGGCATCGCGATCGCGGCGTGGACAAATTGTGCGATTTGCTGGCGCGCGATGTGACGGCCAGGAAGAAAGGCAAACGATGAGCAAACTAGGACGCGTGGTTGAGGCGGTGGAAAAATACAACGAGCATGTGCTCGCTGAAGTGAAGCGGGCGCGGACTGACGAGAAGTTTGGCCGCGAAATGCTGGATCGTTGGAATGAGATCAAGCGCAACATCAAGATTGGCACGGCGCCCACCGGCCTGAAGCTGCCGCGTCTGGCATTGCCGGAGATCGACGAGCCGGGCGAGATCGCGCGATTCCTGTTAGGAGATGGATTGCCGGGCGAATTCCCGTATCTGAACGGCGCCTATCGCGAGATGTATCTCGAGCCGTGGCAGGAACCAGTCGTTGAAACTGGCAGCTATGAAAAGAACGGGCACGGCAAGAAAGCGAAATTAAACGGGAGCCGGAATGGGCAAAAGACCGTCGCGAAACCGCAGC
The DNA here is from genome assembly GCA_036270255.1 of Chthoniobacterales bacterium. Lineage (GTDB taxonomy): Bacteria > Verrucomicrobiota > Verrucomicrobiia > Chthoniobacterales > UBA10450 > AV80. Next base: position 20,420 of record DATBCW010000034.1, on the reverse strand, counting down.
AAGCTGAGGAGCCGACGCGTTTGTTCTCGGGACTGATGCTGGCGGAGGACACAAACAAGCGTTTTCATTTCCTCAGCGCGCACCAGCGCTCGAAACGTCTCAGCACCGCGTTCGACGGCCCGACGCTTTACGGCATCGACAGCGACGCCGACGGCGTCTTTGGGAAAATTGGCGAGGGAGGAACTGCCATCGACACGGTCGAAGACATGGTTCGGCTTTACGACGGCTTCGATCTCGGCTCGCCGGATTTCTCCGCGTCGATGACGATCAGCGGTCCGGCGCCGATCATCATGGCGATGTACATTGCGGCCGCGAAACGCCGCTTCGGTTCCGATGTTGTTCCCAAACTTCGGGGCACGATCCAGGCCGACATCTTCAAGGAAGTTCAGGCGCAGAACGAGACCATCTTCCCGGTCGAGGCGTCACTTCGTTTTCTCGGCGACATGATGGAATGGACCACGCGCAACATGCCGCGTTGGTATCCGGTTTCGATTAGCGGTTATCACATCGGCGAAGCCGGCTCCACTCCAGTTCAGCAAGCCGCCTACACGCTCTCAAACGGTTTCGCCTACGCCGAGATGATGGCGAACCGCGGCATGTCGGCTGACGAGTTCGGCCCGCGTCTCTCGTTCTTTCTCGATTGCGGACTCGACGTTGAATATATCGCGCTCACCCGCGTCTCACGCCGCATCTGGGCGATCGGCATGCGCGACGTTTTCGGCGCCGGGCCCAAGGCGCAGCTCTACAAGGTGCACACCCAGACCAGCGGCCGCTCTCTGATTGCGGCTGAGTTCCGCAACAATCTCACCCGCACCGCAGCCGAGCTGATGCTCGCTTACATGAACGGCACGAACTCGTGTCATTCGAACAGCGCCGACGAACCGTTCACCACGCCGAGCGAAGAATGGATCCGCCTCTCGGCGCACAGCCAGGGGATCCTGCTCGAAGAATCAGGAATCTTTAAGCACACGATGAACATGCTGAGTGGTTCGCCCGGGATGAAAGCGGTGGAGCGGGCGGTCGAAGCCGCAATCCTGGAAGAGTTCCGCGAAATTGAGAGGCTCGGGGGTGTCCTCGCGGCGGTCGAGAATCGCTATCAGCGGAGCCAGATTCAAAATGCCGCCCATCGTTACGAGCAGCAAATCTATGACGGCACCCGACCGATCGTCGCGCTGAACAAGTACCGCAACGAAAACGAGGAGATGCACGAGTTTGAGCTCGCGCGCACGCCCCGGTCGAAGCAGCAATTGCAAGTCGACCGCTTGAAGAAGTTCAAGGCGAAGAATTCTCGGAAAGCCGAGGCCGCGCTCGACAAGCTCGCCGACATTGTCGAAACGGAGGAGAATTGCTTCCCCGCTCTGCTCGAGGCGGCCGAGGTCTGTTCGTTAGGCCAAATCAGCGAACGCTTGCAGGAAGTCGTCGGACGATTCCGGCCGATGGTGTAAGTCAGCGCGCTACAAGTCCCCCCGGAATGGCTCGACAGCGTCTCGCCCTACCACGTCAGTCGGACCATCGCCGCTCGGTAGGGCGAGACGCTGTCGAGCCGCCGGATTGCGCCGTGCCCCTTAAGCAGCGTCGTCACCCGGCTAAGGGCGTCTTTATCTTCCTTGGCCAGACCACGATTGTTTTCGTCACCGTCTGTTCGCAAGAACGCAAAAAGAACCTGGCAAATTCCATCGTCCATGAGGCACTCGTCAAAGTGTGGAGCAAGGCCGATCGCTGGATGATCGGGGCTTACATAATAATGCCCGATCACATTCATTTCTTCTGTTCTCCAACAGACGTGACACTCCAGATCGAACCATGGATCACATTTTGGAAGCGCGAATTCCGACGCACGCTTGGTGACAGCGCGCCGCGGTTCCAAATAGATTCTTTTCACCATCGCTTGCGCAACGAGGAGAGCTATACCGAGAAATGGGAATACGTCCGAGCGAACCCGGTGCGGGCGGGCTTGGTCAAGGATCCAGACGATTGGCCCTACAAAGGGGTGCTTAATGAACTTCGCTGCTGACGGCTCGACAGCGTCTCGCCCTACCACATAAAGATCGAGCGATTAAGCCTTGGTAGGGCGAGACGCTGTCGAGCCGTGGTTGTTGCGGGAAATCCGCGCCTACTTCTTCGCCGCTCGTTTCAGGCGCATGTTCTTTCCGTAAAACGGCAGGCAACGCGCATCGGCGACGTGAGTCGGATTGATCGTGATCAGAATATCGTTCCCGGCGCGCTTCACCGTGCCTGTGCCGGAATTTCCAAAGCTGTCCTCGAACGTGAACGTAAGCGTGTTGCCTGAAATCTTCGCTGGCCCTTGCGCTTCCGGGGCGGCGCCGTGGGCATCGTCCCAGGCGGCGTCGAAACTGACCTGCATCGCGCTTCCGGATTGTTCGATGCTCAATTGAAAGACGGCGCGGTCGCCCAAAAATTTGTCGTCCCGATATTGGCCAGCCCAGCGCGAGGAATCAGCCGCCTGCGTTGTCAGGATCAATCCAACGAGGAGAAGAATTGCAGCGGCGAGGGGACGAGGGAACTGGATCTTGGTTTTCATCAGGACAGCATCATGCCAGTTAAGGGTGCGCGCCATCAATTCGGATTTGTGAGCCTGTCCGCCGGCGGTATGGTGCGCGCGCGACCATGATTTCCGCGGAATCAGACGTAGCGACGCGCGCCCGGAGCCGAATCGCGTGGCGACTGTTGCCGTTTCTTTTTCTCCTCTACGTCGCGAATTATCTCGATCGGACGAACCTCTCTTACGCCACCCTCGGGATGAAAGGGGACCTCGGTTTGAGCGACTCCGTCTTCGGCACGGCCTTCGGAATTTTTTTCATCGGCTATTTCGCTCTGCAAATCCCCGGCGCGGTGTTGGTCGAACGCTGGAGCGCCCGGCTCTTGCTCGGGATCACTTTGATCAGCTGGGGTGCGCTCACCGCGCTCACCGGTTTGGTGCGCACCCCAGTTGAACTTTACGGCGCCCGTTTCCTTCTTGGAGCGGCTGAGGCCGGCTTTTTCCCCGGCGTAATCGTTTATCTTTCGCATTGGTTTATCTATCAGGACCGCGGCATGGCCGTTGCGCGATTCATGTCCGCAATTCCGATCGGCTTCATTGTCGGTGGTCCGGTCGCGGGCGTGGTCCTTGGGGTGCACTGGCTCGGCGTTGTCGGGTGGCGGTGGCTCTTTCTCCTGGAAGGAATTCCGGCGGTCGCGCTCGGGATCGCAACGCTCTTCTTTCTCCCTGATCGGCCCAGCGAAGCGCGGTGGTTGCCGCCGGACGAACGCGAATGGATCGTTGCTCGACTGGCCGAAGAACGCGCGGCGAAGGCTCATTCGGACAAGATGACAATCTGGCAGGCGCTGCGTCATCCCGCCGTGCTCATCTTAACTGCCGGGCTCTTCTTTACCTACACGGGCGGATACGCCTTTTGGTCTTGGGAACCGACGATGCTGCAACGGTTCACGAGCTGGAGTGTCCTGCGCGTGAGTTGGTTTGCGTTGCTGATTTTCGGTTCGGGCCTTGTGGGAATGCTCTTGTTAGGCTGGAGCTCCGATCGCACCCGTGAACGCCGCTGGCATTTCGCGATCCCGCAGTTGATCGCTGCGCTCGCCCTCGTCGCCTGGTTTTTCCTTCCGCATACAAACGCCGTGCTTGTCACGCTCTTCACGCTGCTGGGGTTTGGCACAGTCGCCTATCTGCCTTCGTTCTGGTCGCTGCCTTCTGCCTTTCTCACCAGTTCCGCGGCGGCCGCCGCCGTTGGGTTCATCAATTGCACCGCTAGCATCGGCGGGTACTTCGGCCCGAAGGTCGTCGGCGAGTTGAGCCAACGGACCGGTTCGTTCGACTGGGGATTTGTTTTCATGGCCGTCTGTCTGCTGATTGCATCCGTGCTCGTGCTGCTTTGCCCGCGCGAGCGCGCGACGTGAGGATCATTCACGGCGTGAAGGTCATCGGCGTGAAGGTCGATGAAGAAACGCGCTGCGCTCATTACCACGGCGAACGCGATATCATCGCGATCAAATTCAAGTGCTGCGGCAATTGGTTTCCCTGTCATGAATGCCACGCTGAGCTTGCCGGACATCCGGCGGTGGTTTGGCCAAAGGAAGAATTCAGTACGCCCGCTATTTTGTGCGGCGCATGCGGCCATCGACTAACCGTTCGCGAATATCTCGACTGCGACTCGGTTTGTCCGCATTGCTGGCGACAATTCAATCCCGGCTGCGCGGACCATCGTCACCTTTATTTTGAATCGTAAAGTCAGCTCTTAAGCGCAACTTCGAAGGGCGTGCCGGTTTTCGCGCGAACGTCTTCCACCGTCGCCCCCGGTTGCAGCTCGATAAGCAGCAGCCCGCCGCCTGGCTTCACCTCGAACACGCACAGATCGGTGATGATGAGATTAACAACTCCCAGGCCGGTAATCGGAAGCGTGCACTTTTTCAGAATCTTCGGGCTGCCGTCCTTGGATGTGTGCTCCATCACGGCCACCACTCGTTTTACGCCGGCGACTAGATCCATCGCGCCGCCTGGCCCTTTGATCATTTTGCCGGGAATCATCCAGTTGGCGATGTCGCCCGAGTCGGTGACTTCGAACGCGCCGAGAATCGCGAGATCCATGTGACCGCCGCGGATCATTCCAAAAGAGTCGGCACTCGAGAAAAACGCCGAGCCCGGCATCGTGGTGACCGTTTGTTTGCCGGCATTGATCAGATCGGGATCCTCTTCGCCGGGCTGCGGAAAGGGACCGATGCCTAACAAGCCGTTTTCGGATTGCAGGATGACGTGCATGCCTTCGGGAATGTAGTTCGCGACTAGCGTCGGAATGCCGATCCCGAGATTAACGTAGTAGCCTTCCCGCAACTCCTGCGCGGCGCGTTTTGCGAGCAGATCACGAACAGTTGAGCCCGCCTTCGCGACAACGGCGCCTTGCACCGTCCGGAACTCGATTCGCTTCTCGTAATTCTCGCCCTGAATGATTCGGTCCACGAAAATCCCAGGCGTATGGATCTGGTCCGGATCCAGCTCGCCGGCTTCGACCAATTCCTCCACCTCCGCGACGCAAACTTTGCCGCAAGTCGCGATCATTGGGTTGAAATTCCGTGACGTCATTCTGTAGATAAGGTTTCCGGATTTGTCCCCTTTCCACGCCTTCACGAACGACACCTCGGCCGTGATTCCGGGCTCGAGCACGTACTCTTTGCCGTCGAAAGTTTTCGTCTGCTTGCCCTCGGTCAATTTCGTGCCGAAACCAGTCCGCGTGTAGAACCCGGGAATTCCCGCGCCGCCCGCGCGCAATCTTTCCGCGAGTGTGCCCTGTGGGATCAGCTCCAGCTCGAGTTCGCCCGACAACACCTGCCGCTCGAATTCCTTGTTCTCGCCGACATACGACGCCATTACCTTCTTCACCTGTCGCGCCGGCAGTAGAACACCCATGCCGAATCCGTCCACGCCGGCGTTATTGCCGACAATCGTCAATCCCTTCACTCCGCTATCGTGCAAAGCCGCGATGAGATTTTCCGGAATTCCGCAAAGCCCGAATCCGCCGGCGGCGATGGTCATGTTGTCGTGGAGCAGGCCGGCCACGGCTTCTGCGGCGTTGGCGTAAACTTTGTTCATGTCGGAAGAAATTTAACCAGAAAAGCCGGAAGGAACAGCTTCGGTTGCCGCGTCGCGATTCGTTGCCACATTGGAGCTTCACTTTTTTATGACCCAACCGACTCTCGCGCACCAACTCGCCGCTTTCGCTTGCTCGCTCAATTTCGAGGACCTTTCTAAGAACGTCGTCCACGAAGTGAAACGGCGGCTGATCGACTCGTTAGGCTGCGCCCTCGGGGCCTGGAACGAAGAGCCGTGCACGATCGCCCGCACCGTCGTCTCGGGTTTTTCGGCGAAAAATGGGGCGACGGTTTTCGGGACCTCGCACAAGGCGCCACCGGATTGGGCGGCGTTCGCCAACGGGTGCTGCATTCGCTATTTCGATTACAACGACACTTATCTTTCCAAGGAGCCGGCCCATCCGAGCGATAATTTTTCGGCTGTGCTTGCAGTCGGCGAAAGTGTCGGGGCCACCGGCAAAGAAATGATTCTGGCGACGGCGATCGCCTACGAAGTGCAATGCCGGCTTTGCGATGCGGCCAGTATCCGCGCGCGGGGCTGGGATCATCCGACCTATGGCGCGTTCTCGACGGCGCTCGCTTGCGCGAAGTTGATGAAGCTCGATCCGGAGCGGACGCGGCACGCGATCAATATCGCCGGGGTGCATTGCGCGGCGTTTCGACAGGCGCGGGTGGGGGAGCTGTCCCACTGGAAAGGCGTGGCGTTCGCGAACGCCGCGCGGCTCGGCGTTTACGCGGCCCTGCTGGCGCGCGCGGGTATGACCGGGCCGGCCCCGATTTTCGAAGGAGCGATGGGATTCGAGAAAGAACTCGGGGTCTCGTTAGGCAACGTCCGCGAAGTGTTCGATAAAACGAAGGAAGCGATTCCGGGCGAAGGGCCCGCCTCGATGATCCTGAAGACGAGCATCAAATATTGGCCGGCGGAATATCACAGCCAAAGCGCGATCGAAGCGGCGCTCTTTCTGCGCAATCAAATCGCGGACCTGTCGCAGGTGAAAACGATGGTGATCGAGAGCCACGATGCGTCGGTCGACATCATCGGGAGTGAGCCGGAGAAATGGCGACCGCAAAGCCGCGAGACCGCGGACCACAGTTTGCCCTACATCACCGCGGTCGCGTTGATCGACGGTGAGGTAACCGATAAACAGTTCGCACCCGAGCGCTTCACGGAAACTGGGATCGTCTCGTTCCTGCAAGGGGTGAAAGTCGATCGCAACGATGAATTGAGCGCGCTCTACGCCGAAGCGGTCGCGAACATCGTGCACGTGAATCTTGCCGACGGACGGAGGCTGACTAAACGCGTCGATTATCCGTTGGGCAACGCCAAGAACCGGCTCAAGGATCCCGAGCTCGAAGGAAAGTTTTTGAATCTCGCGGCGCCGAAGATTGGCAAGGAAGCCGCCGATCGCGTGATCGAGCTTTGCTGGAAGTTCGATCAAGCGAGCGATGTGGGCGCATTAATGACATCGCTCGAAATGCCGCGGTGACTAAGAAATTTGGACAGGATTAACAGGATCATGCAGGATTCATGAGGAATCTTTGACCGGCTTTTTCTTCCCTCTGAAAATCCTGTTCATCCTGTTCATCCTGTCTACCAAATGACCACCGCTAAACGTTTGCGCGAATTGATTCGTGAAGGCTGCGTCGCGATGCCGGGCGTGTTCAACGCCGCCATGGGGCGACTCGTCGAGCGGAGCGGATTCGATGCGGTGTACATCAGCGGCGCCGGTTTATGCAACGCGACGGCCGGCGTGCCGGACATCGGATTACTGACACTGACGGAAGTCGCGCAGCTCGCGGGTTACGTTGCGCGGGCTGTGAAAATTCCGTGCATCGTCGATGCAGACACCGGGTTCGGCGGCTCAGAGAACGCGGCGCGGACCGTCGAGGAATTCGAGCGCGCTGGCTTGGCCGGCTGTCACATCGAGGACCAGGAATTCCCTAAACGTTGCGGCCATCTCGCGGGGAAAACGCTGGTCGCGATCGAAGACATGAATGAGAAGATCGCGGCGGCTACAGCGGCGAAGCGCGACAAGGATTTCCTGCTCATCGCCCGGACCGACGCGCGCGCGGTCGAGAATTTCGCAAAAGCGGTCGAACGCGCCCAGAGCTACCTGGCGGCCGGCGCTGACGCTATCTTCCCCGAAGCGCTCCAAACCGAACAGGAGTTTCGCGATTTCGCGAAGGAAGTGAAAGCGCCGCTCCTGGCGAACATGACCGAATTTGGCAAGAGTCCGCTCCTGTCGTTAGGCCAGCTTACCGAGCTCGGATATCGGATGGTGATTTTCCCACAGACCGCTTTCCGTGTTTCCATGTTTGCCGCCGCTCAAATGTTGCGCGACCTAAAAAAGAGTGGGACGCAGGCGGATTGGGTCGACCGCATGCAGACGCGGCAGGAGCTTTACGATTTGTTAGGTTACGATCCGACGAAATGAGAACGCTATGAGCACTGAAACCAAACCATCCTACAGCCCGGGCCTCGCCGGCGTGGTGGCAGGCGAAACCGAGATTTGCTGGGTCGATCCGAATGCCGGCCTGATGTATCGCGGTTACGACATCCACGAGATGGCGGAGAAGGCGAACTTCGAGGAGGTCGCTTATTTGCTGCTCAACGGCGAGCTGCCGAATCAGCAACAGCTCACCGAGTTCGGCCAGCAAATCGCGAAGGAACGGACCGTGCCGAAAGAAGTCCTGGAAGCGCTCCGCCTCATGCCGAAAGAGACGCATCCGATGGATATGCTCCGGACGGGCGTTTCAATGCTGGCGCCGTTCGACCCCGAGCTGGATGACAATTCGCACGACGCAAATGTCCGCAAGGCGATCCGGCTCATCGCGAAAGTTTCGACCCTGATCACTGACGGCTATCGGATCCAGCATGGCGAGAAGACTATCGAGGAAAAACCCAATCTCTCGCTGGCGGGCAATTTCTTTTACAAGCTGACCGGTGCCGCGCCCCAGGATTGGCAGATCAGGATGATGGACACGATTTTCATCCTTTACGCCGACCACGAGTACAACGCCTCGACCTTCGCCGCGCGCGTGACCGCGTCGACGCTCGCCGACATGTATGCGGCGGTGACCAGTGCGTGTGGGACGCTAAAAGGGCCGCTTCATGGCGGTGCGAACGAAGAATCGATCTACATGCTGAACGAGATCGCGACGCCAGATCGCGCTGAAGCGTGGTTGAAGGAGGCGCTCGCCAAGAAGGCGAAAGTCATGGGCTTCGGGCATCGCGTTTACAAGAGTGGCGATTCCCGGGTGCCGATCATGCGCGAGATCGCGCGCGATCTCGGGAAACGCGTCGGCAAGGAAAACTGGGTGCCGATTTGCGAGAAGCTCGAGCAAACGATGGAGCGCGAGAAAGGTCTCTGCGCGAACGTCGATCTCTACGCGGCTCCGGTCTTCACAATGTTTGGTTTCGATCCGGCGCTGAACACACCGATCTTCGCCGCGTCGCGAATCGCCGGCTGGTGCGCGCACGTGATCGAGCAGCACGATCATAACCGCCTGATCCGGCCGCGTTCGCTTTACACTGGACCGGAGTTGCGGCCGTATCCCGGTTCGATCGCCGGCAACGGAGCGAAGTGACCGTGTCGAACGGCGAAGCCAAGTCGCTTCAGGAATTTTACGCGCCGGAGAATGCGTGCTTCGGTTGCGGTCCGGCCAATCCGGACGGCCTCCACATTCGCAGTTTCGTTCGTGGCGATGAAGTGGTGGCGGAGTGGCAGCCCGAGAAAAAATATGAGGCGTTCCCCGGAGTTTTGAACGGCGGGATCATCGGCGCGCTCCTCGATTGCCACTGCAATTGGACGGCCGCGTGGCACCTGATGAAGACGAGCGGCGAAGATCGACCGCCCTGCACGGTCACGTCTGATTACGCGATCAAGCTCTTGCGGCCCACGCCGACCGACGGCCCGGTTTTTCTCTCAGCGAAAATCGTCGAGTCAGAGGGCAACAAGGCAACCGTCGAAGGTGCACTAAGCGGCGGCGGAAAAGTTTGCGCGACCTGCCGCGGAACTTTTGTCGCGGTGAAAGAAGGCCATCCCGCGTTTCATCGTTGGTAGACGCCCTTTCTTGGCTACCCAAACACGATGCGTTCGATGTGGGAATAGACGTTGAATGTCGGCGGCCGAAGAAAGCCGATCAGCGTCTGGCCGCATTCGCGGGCGAAGTTCACGGCCAGCGAAGAGGGCGCTGAGACGGCGGCCACAATCGGGATCCGGGCGGCGAGCGCTTTTTGGACGATCTCCAGCGAAGAACGTCCGCTCACGATCAGAACGTGTTCACGCAGCGGGAGGAGACCGTCGAGAAACGCGCGTCCAATCACTTTGTCGACCGCGTTGTGCCTGCCGACGTCTTCACGGACGAGGATCGCGTTGCCGACAATGTCGAAAATTCCTGCGGCGTGAATTCCGCCGGTTCGCGCGAAATTTCCTTGAGCGGCGCGTAACTTATTCGGGAGATCGAGCAAAGTCGCTTCCGCAACTCGCGTCTGGTCTTTGGCGAAATCGATCGGCGGAAAATGTTGGAGGACAAATTCGATGCTCTTCTTCCCGCAGAGTCCGCAACTGCTCGAGATCGTGCCGAAGCGCTGCATAGGGGCGGATGCGAATTTCACATTGGGCGCAAGCTCTACGTTGACGACGTTTTCAGCCGGCGACGAGAGGGTCTGCAGATCCGTGCGGTTGCGGACGATGCCCTCCGACAGCAGAAAACCCGCGGCAAGTTCCCCGTCGTTTCCGGGCGTGCGCATCGTGGTCGCGACCGCTTCGCCGCCGATTCGAATTTCCAATGGCTCTTCGACGGCGACCTCGTCGGTCACGCATTCGTGTTCGCCATTTTCTTTCCGGCGGATGATGCTGCCCGCGCCGACTCCCTGCATGCGAAATGATCGCACGAAATTGAGGAGAAGAAGAGAATGACCTTGAGCGCTCTGCTGCTTGCCGGAGGCGAATCGAGCCGGATGGGCCGCGACAAAGCGACGATCGAGGTGGACGGACGGCCGTTGTGGGAGCGGCAGCTTGAAATGCTGCGTGACTTGCGCGCGGACAAGACATTTGTCTCAGCGCGAAGCGCGCCGAGCTGGCTGCCGGACACAGTCGAGTTGCTAGTCGACGACGAGCCTTCGCGCGGCCCGCTCAGCGGCCTAACGAAAGGTTTGACGGCGATGCAAACGACTCATCTGCTCGTGCTCGCTGTCGACATGCCGTTCATGACCGCCGGCGAACTGCGAAACTTGTTGGAATGCGCCAAGGACGGCTGCGGCGTTGTCCCGACGATCGCCGACCGCGCGGAACCGCTAGCCGCGATTTACCCGGCGGAAGCTACAACGGATTTCCAAGCCGCCCTACGCGGTTCGGTTTCTTCGTTGCAACCACTCGTGCGGAAACTTGCAGCCACCGGCAAGATAATGCTGTCGCCGTTATCGACAGAGGCAGCGCGTCTCTATCGAAGCGTGAATGAGCCGGGCGATTTGAAGTTGTAGCGATGGAACCGAATTCAGCGCCCGAATTCCGTCGATGCGTCGCACTCGTTCGCGCGCTTATCGTTCGTCATGAAAACATCGAGCTTTCCGATTGAGCCGGCGTCGGCGATAATTACGAACGGAAATTCCAACGGCATGAAAGTCCCTGAGCTGCTTCCACCCGCCGACACGATGTATCGTGCGCTGGTCGATCGCGATTCGACCTTCGAAGGCATTTTCTACGTCGGTGTTCGCACGACCGGCATCTTTTGCCGGCCGACTTGCTCGGCGAAAAAGCCGGCGCGCGAGAACGTCGATTTTTTCGCGACCCCGAGCGAAGCCCTGCATGGCGGTTATCGGCCTTGTTTGCGCTGTCACCCGATGGATCCCGAGAAACGTCCGCCGGAATTGATCGAGCGATTGCGCGCGGAAGTAGAGCGCGCTCCTGATGGACGCCTGACCGATAAGGAACTCGCGGCGCTCTCGATCGATCCATCGACGGCGCGCCGCCAATTCAAGCGCCACTACGGAATGACGTTCCAGGCTTATCATCGAGCACGACGAATGGGACTCGCGTTGCGCGAAGTCCGAAAGGGCGCGCGCGTCGAGGAAGCAATGAATGGCAGCGGTTTCGAATCCGCCAGCGGCTTCCGTGATGCGTTCGCCCGCATTTTCGGCGATTCGCCGAGCGCGGCAAAAAAACAGGGCGGATTATTCGCGGGGCGGATTGAGACTCCGCTTGGGGCGATGCTCGCGATCGCCGATGACGAAGGGCTGCGTCTTCTCGAGTTCGTCGATCGCCGCGCCATGGAGCGGGAGATGTCGATTCTGCGGACGCGTCTGCAAACCAACATCGTTCCGGGCGAGCATCCCCACCTCGCGACCGTCCGCGCGGAACTGGCCGATTATTTTGCCGGGAAAAATCTCGAGTTCAGCGTCCCGCTCGCGCCGGTCGGTTCACCATTTCAAATGCGGACGTGGGATTTGCTGGGCACGATTCCCCTCGGCGAGACGCGTTCATATTCCTGGATGGCGGCGAAACTTGGCGATGCCGAAATGCGCCGGGCAGTGGGCCGGGCGAACGGCGACAACATGATGTGCATCATCATTCCCTGTCACCGCGTCATCCGCGCCGACGGCTCGCTCTGCGGATACGGCGGCGGGTTGTGGCGGAAGAAATGGCTCCTCGATCACGAGCGGAAGTGGAAGGAACGCGCCCAGGAGGACTCGAACCTCCGACCGTCGGATTAGAAATCCGATGCTCTATCCGGCTGAGCTATGAGCGCCAGGAACTGGCGGAGATTATTCCCGGAGGCGGGCGGCGTAAATCAGTTTGTAAACCGCCGCGTTCTTAGCGGCGCGGTTACTCAAGCGTGTAAGCTTCGATAATCGCGACGCCGGTCGTGTTGTTCGTGCCGCGCACGATCGCTGTGTAATTGCCGGGCGCGAAATTTTGGACGAGCGCTGATTCCAAGTCGTTTGCCGGCATAACAGCCGTGGCCTGGATCTCGCCCTGCTGAGTGCTGCCGTCGGGGCGGACTCTCCAATTGTCGTTCGAGGCAATCGTGGCGCCGTTAATGTCATGCAATTCGAGGCTCGGATCGGGCAACGCTCCCGGAACACCGAGAGCAGTGAGTGACGGACCCAGCACGCGCACGATCACCCGGGCGTTTCCCCCACCGGCACCTCCGCTAACGATCAATCCGCCGATCATGACGTTGCTGTCGACATCCACGAATCCGCGAGTGCTGATATTCGCCAGTTTCGAATTCGCGGTTGGATCAAGGTCGTAGACTTCGACAACGCCCACGCCGCTTCCGTTATTCTTGCCGGAAAGAATCGCCGTGTAGGCGCCCGGAGCGAGTGTGGCCACGATCGCTGACTCGAAATTGTTCGTGGGCGGAATCGTGGTCGCTTCTACTTCAGCCTGGTGTTCTTTCCAATCGTCGTTGGTCGCGATCGTGATGTTACCCTGATGCAATTCCAAAACCGGGTCCTGTAGAGTCGCGCCCACGCCGCTGAGCGAGGGTCCGATTCCGCGGACAATGATTTTCTTCGGATCGGTGCCGGTGATGATGAAGCCGCCAATGAGAACTTTGTCGCCGGTGAGGACTTGCAAGCGCGTCGATATGTTTAGCAGGTTGCGCGGAGGCGCCATGTTCAGGCGGTAAACAGTTCCGTTATTCGACGCGCCGCCGAGATTGGTCGCGCCATACAGACTGTGCTCCGGACCTTCGAAGGCTCGGCTGGGATTGCCGCCCGTGCCTTCGCCGTCGAAAGCGTAAGTCGCGATCTGCCCAGCAGGGCTGATCCTGAAAATATTTCCAGCCTGTGGAATGCCGCCATCTTTCGTCGTCCCGTAAACGTTTCCGTCGGTGCTTGCGAGTAATCCGGGGGACTGAGTTCCGTTGGTGCCTTGCAAATTGTAAACGGCGCTCAGTTGTCCGGCTGAGGTGAGTTTGAAAACGATCTGGATAACTCCAGACTCGGCGACGCCGTAAAGGTTGCCGTCCGCTCCTTCAATAACCTCACCCGGATTTTGGCCGTTGCTGCCGCCGGTAAAAGAGTAAAGCGTCGTCAGCACTCCAGCTGGCGTGATCTTAAAGACAGTTCCGTTCCCGCTGAAAATATTCGCCGGCGATTCCGGACCGTAGAAGGTGCTGCCGTAGAAGTTGCCGTCTTTGCCCTGGATCAGCGAATTCGGCAAACTTCCATCCGGACCGCCCGTGAAGGTATAAAGAACCGTGAAGACGCCGGCTGGTGTGAGCTGAAAGAAAATTCCGGGGTTGTGCATGCTCGCCGGGTGATTGAAGAATCCGCCGCTCGAGTCACCCTCCGCAGTTCCATAAAAATTTCCGTCCGCCGCCTGGACAAGGCTCGTCGCATGAGTGCCTTTTCCATCCTGGAAATGGAAGATGGGCGTGAAGACGCCGGCCGGAGTGATTCGGAAAATCATGCCGTTGAGATCGCCCACGGCACGGGGCGCCGTCGCTCCGTAAAGGTTGCCATCAGCACCGGCGATGAGAACCGTCGGGTTCGCTTCGTCGTCAGTGGTTTCCTGAAAACTGTAAAGCGTCGTGACGACGCCATTCTGTTCTAGCTTGAGGATCGAACCGTGGCCGGAGCCGCTATTGAAAGTGCCAAAGTCCGCGCCGTAAAAGGTCCCATCAGCAAGCCGGACCTGGGGCAATGCTGAGAGCGGTTGAGCGTTGGAGGCCAGGCTCTCGAGCGTGGCCGCTTGAACCGACGCGGCGAGCAGAATAGCGCCAAGCAAAGCGCCTTTAAGCAGATTGAGCCTCAAAGCAGCCTGCTAATCGCTGATGCGATGTTTGAGTTCCCAGACCCGGAGGGCGGCGAGCAGAAGGCTTTTCGTTCGGGTCAACGTCCCGACCGCAGGCAATTCTCTTTCAGCGGTCTGCGCGACCGCTGTTTTCCGCGGACGGCCGCGCTTCCCTTTGGCTTTGCCAGCGCGGCGCGCGGTTTCACTGATGGGAAGATGCCCGGCGTTGTTCATGGGGCTCGAAAAAGCAGCTTCCAAGCCATGGTTTTCCCTCTTGTGCGAGCGTCTGTTCTCCACCAGTTTGCCCGGTCATGCCTGCGGATCGAAAACTGGGATGCCTGAGCGTTTTTCTCGCGGTCGCGTTGTGCGCCAGTGTGGTCATCAATTTTGTTTTGGCGATTACGGCGTTTCGGAGTTTTGGCGGTACCTCGCGATGGGAAGAACCAACCCCGACCTTCCGCGAGGTGATTGTGCAGCGCGGCGCTCGCGGCAGCAGCGACAAGATCGCGGTGATCACGATGCGCGGTCTGATTAGCTCATCCCTGCCGGGCAACGTCGGCGACACCATGGTCGACGACATGCGCCTCGCGCTCGAGCAAGCGCGCGATGACGAGCACGTCCGGGCGGTGGTTTTGGAAATCGATTCGCCGGGAGGCGAAGTCACGGCATCGGACGCGATCTATAATTGGGTGGTCAAGACGCGGGCGAAGAAGCCGGTCGTTGTTTACATGGATTCGCTGGCCGCCTCGGGTGGCTATTACGTCGCCTGCGGCGGGAAATATTTAATGGCGAACGAGACGACCATCACGGGGAGCATCGGGGTGATCATTCAAACGCTGAATTACGAGCAGCTTTTCAATAAAGTGGGCCTCGCCTCGGTCGTTTTTAAAAGCGGCAAATTTAAGGACATGCTCAATGGCGCCCGCCAGATCACGCCGGAAGAACGCGAACTGGTCCAGAGTTTCGTTATGAAGACGTACGAAAAGTTTCTCGGAGTCGTCGCGCACGAGCGCAATCTGCCCGCGGACGGACTCCGGAATTCCATTGCCGACGGCCGCATTCTCTCGGGGAAAGACGCGCTCGAGAACAAGTTGATTGATGGCACTGGCCAGATCGAAGATGCCTTTGCGAAAGCGAAAGAACTGGGCCGCGCTTCCGGCGCCACCGTCGTGAAATACGGCCCGCCCTTTACCTTCGGTCGCTTTTTGCGGGCCTTTGGTAGCTGGAATAACAAGATCGAGCTGACCTTGCCGAGCCAACTAGTGCCGCAACTGGAAACCGGGCGGGCTTACTTTTTGCCAAGCTTTTACGCTCCCTAGAAGCGTCCGGTTCATGTCTGTCGACGGTCTCATCCCGGCGCTCAGCGTTGTCTTCTACGCGTTTTTTCTGGTAGTCGGAGTTTACGTCTACGCTGCGCTCGTTCGGCAAATCGCGGCGCGCGCTCCCAGCCCTGAGCCCTCTCCGCTGCGAACCTTCGGCACTCCCGAAGCAGTCATCGCCGCTTTGCTCGCGTTCTTTTTTCTGTTCTCCCTGGCCAGCGCTCCGGCCCACGAGGTTCGCAGAATGGAGACTGGCGATCTGATTGCCGGCGCCAGCGTCACGATGGGGTTGCTTCTGGCGCTCGCCGGCTATCTTCGACTCCGCCGCTTCGATCTGAATTCGTTAGGCGGCTTTGGCAGGATCGGTTTTTTCCGGACGGTTGTGACGGGCGGAATTTTCATTCTCGCTTCATATCCGTTGATCCTTCTCGGCGATATCATCAGTCAGCGTTTGCTTCGGAGCCCGCCGCAAAAACAGCCGATCGTCGAAATGTTTAGTGACTCGAGCACGATCGAGCAACGAATGCTCATCATTGTTTTGGCGGTGTCGCTGGCGCCGATGGCGGAGGAATTTATCTTTCGATTCTTCCTCTACGGAGTTGCCCGGCGCTATTTCGGCCGCGCGATCGGGGTAGTGGCGAGCTCGTTGCTCTTCGCCGCGGTTCACGGACATTTGCCCTCCTTCCTACCCCTCTTTGTTCTCGGAAGCTGTTTGGCGATCGCCTACGAATGGAGCGGATCTATTCTAGTCTCGATGACGATGCACGCGGTCTTTAACGCAACGACTCTGACGTTTCTGGCCTTTCCTGATTGGGTCCAACAATGAAGCTGCGAGATGTCGGCGAAGACCGGCTCCTCGAACGACTTTTATCGAAACTGCGATCAGGCCGCCGGATTGTTCTGGGGCCGGGCGACGATTGCGCGCTGGTGGACTCGGGCAAAGACGGTTTGCTTGACGTCCTAAAGACTGATTGCCTGGTCGAGGAAATTCATTTCGCGAAAACGACTTCGCCCGCACTGGTCGGATGGAAAGCGATGGCGCGGCCGCTAAGCGATTTCGCTGCGATGTCGGCCGTCCCGCGATTTGCGTTGGTGACGTTGATCGTCCCGTCGGATCGCGAGCTTTCCTGGGTCCAACAGCTTTATCGAGGAATAGAGAAGGCAGGGCGCCGTTTCGGCGTTTCGGTGGTCGGCGGTGAGACGAGCAACATCAAAGGGCCGACAGTAGTCTCGCTGAGCGTTACCGGCTTCGTCGAAAAGAAACGGTGGGTCGGCCGCGGTGGCGGAAAACTCGGCGACGATTTGTTCGTGACCGGCCGCCTCGGTGGTTCGCTGCGCGGTCAACATTTGAAATTTGTCCCGCGGATCGCCGAATCGCGTTGGCTGACCGAGAATTTCCCAGTGCACGCCATGATGGACTTGAGTGACGGCCTCGGGAGCGATTTGCCGAGATTGGCGCGGGCCAGCGGTCTCGGATTCGAAGTGGAAGAAGCCGCGCTCCCGCGCAATCGCGGCTGCTCCATCGCGCAGGCAATTTCCGACGGCGAAGACTACGAACTACTCTTCGCGATTCCGCCGAAAAATTCCCTATCCTTGATGTCGCGCTGGCAAAAAAAGTTCCCGACCGTCCGTCTCACGCGGATCGGTCGACTAGCTAATCGAAATTCGAAATTCGAAATTCGAAAATTCCCTCGTGGTTATGTTCATTTCCAAAAGCTTTGAGGAGACGATCGCGGCGGGCACGCGGTGCGGACGCGAGGCGCGCCAGGGCGATGTGTTCGCTCTAACCGGCGATCTCGGTGCCGGGAAAACGCAATTCGTGAAGGGCTTCGTCGCTGGCGTAGAAAGCAACGCTGATGTGACCAGTCCGACGTTCGTTCTCGTTCATGAATACGGAGGCGGCCGTTTGCCGGTTTACCATTTCGATTTTTATCGAATCGAGGACCGTGACGCACTCCTGCGATTGGGCTTCGACGATTACGTTTTCGGCGATGGTGTGTCGTTGATCGAATGGGCGGACCGCTACCGCGACGTCATTCCTACCCATGCGAAATGGCTCTCGTTTCAAATGCGCGATGAAAATGTTCGCGAGATTGAAGGAATCACTCCGCGATGAAAATCCTCGCTCTCGAAATGTCGACGGCCCGTGGTGGCATCGCCCTGCGGGCGGATGGCGACGCTTTGTTTGATTGCGACTTTGCCGCCGACCGAAAACATTCAGGAGCGTTTTTCGAAAACGTGCAGCTCTGCCTGAAGCGCTTCGGCGCGCCGCGGCAAATCGTGGTTGGGATAGGACCGGGTTCGTACGCTGGCGTTCGCATCGCCATAGCCGCAGCGCTCGGATTGCGTTCATCGACTGGCGCCAAGCTGGCCGGAATTCCATCGATCTGTGCGCTCGATGTCGAGGAGAGCGAGTATTGCGTGATTGGCGACGCGCGGCGCCAATCGTTCTTCTTCGTGAAAATCGAGAGCGGCCGGCTCATCGAAGGACCGATTCTCGAATCGGAGGCTGAGCTGCAAGCGCGGCTAAGACGATTGACCGGTCCGATCTTCACTTCGGAATCACTGGCGCAATTTTCTCAGGTGAAATTGGCGTATCCATCCGCCGGCCGACTCGCGGAAATAGCCGCCACGCAACCAGGCGAAATCGGCGATGTGGAATCATTGGAACCGATTTATCTTCGCAAGCCACACATTACGGTTCCGAAGCCAGTGCGAGTTTTCGCGTCCACAAATGAATCCTGAAATTTCCTGTCGCTGCTGGGCCGAGATCGATCGCGGCGCGTTGCTTCATAACATCGGAGTTGTGCGTGAACGAATCGGCACGGCCGACATACTCGCGGTCGTGAAGGCGAACGCTTACGGGCACGGCATGGTCGGAGTGGCGAAGACGTTGGCGAACGAGGCGAAGCTTTTCGGCGTGGCGAATCTTGAGGAGGCAATTGCGTTGCGCGATGCGGGGCTGGCGCATCCGGTCATCATTCTCGGACCATCTTTGCCGGGGGAAAGAGCGACCATCGTCGAGCGGGAGTTCATTCCGACGATCTCTGCGGTGACGGAAGCGGAAGCGTTCGACCGGATCGGAAACGTCGCGATCAATTTCAAAGTCGATACCGGAATGGGCCGCATGGGGGTGCCGGAAAATCAAAGCCTGGCCGCGTTCAAGAAAGTGTCGGGCCTGCAAAATCTGCGGGTGCACAGCATTTCGACGCACATGCCGGTTTCGAACGAGGACGAGAGCTTCACCCGAAATCAGCTGGGTCGATTTCTCAAGATCGTGGGGCAATTTCGGGTCGAAGTTCCGGGCGACTACAAGGCGCACATCCTGCAAAGCGCCGGGACGCTGGCGTTCAACGACACACCGTATGAAATCGTCCGCGCCGGCGTCATGCTTTACGGGATTTCGCCGTTGCCGGAGTTTCAGAAACTGCTCAAGCCCGTGATGACTTGGAAAACGCGGATCGCGTTGATCCGCGACATGCCGGCCGGCCACGGGATCAGCTATGGACGGACTTTCATCACCCCGCGGCCAATGCGCGTCGCGACTTTATCGGCCGGTTATGCGGACGGCTATCCGCGGCATCTGTCTAATCGCGAGGCCGCCATGCTGGTGCGCGGGCAGCGTTGTCCATTACTCGGCCGCGTGACCATGGACCTGATGGTGATTGATGTGTCGCACGTGCCCGACGCCGCCGTGAATGATGAAGTCGTGCTCATGGGACGACAGGGGGATGACGAAATTTCCGCGACGGACCTGGCGGAGCGAGCCGGCACGATCAACTGGGAGATAGTCACGCGCGTTGGCAGCCGGGTGCGGCGTGTGTATCTGTGAGAGGCGATGTTTCAGATCATCTTCAACGAGCTAAGCGCGGCGGAGATGGCGGCGCTGCCGAAGTCGTTGCAGCTCGATCTGCTCGCAGAATTTCAGGTCTTGCCTGAGGACCTCGATAATCTCGATGCGAGCCGCTTCGGCGTGATCGAGCGCGAAGGGAAAAAGCTTCATCGTTATCGCGCCAAGGATTACCGGATTTATTTCGAACGCCGTCCGGAAGGGATCACCGTTCACCGCGTTCTCCACAAAAACACGTTTCGGGATTTTCTTTTCCGCAGCAAACTTCCCATGGCGGAAGACGACCAGCTCGGGAAGAACCGCGAGTTCTGGAAGTTGATCGAACAGGGCGAGCGGACGCAAAAAGCATCGTGATCGCCGAGCTCGCCGCGGACGAAAACCTGCGCCGGCGCGAATTTCCGATTTGCGCGCGGACAATTTATTGCGCTCATGCTTCGGACGCCCCGCTTCCTCGACGAGTAGCCGAGGCGATGAAGGAATCAGTCGAGCGGGCCTCGACGGATGCGCGCCAATACGACGTCGAGCTGGAACGAATCGCGGAAACGCGAACCCTGGTTGCGCGTCTGCTTGGTGCCGAGGCGGAAGAGATCGCCTTCACGGGACCGACGGCCAGCGGCCTGAACACGGTGGCGAACGGACTCGATTGGGAACCAGGGGATGAGGTTGTTTGCTGTCTCGACGACTATCCGGCGAACGTTTATCCGTGGCTCGCCCTGGAGCGGCACGGAGTGAAGCCAGTGTTGCTGGAAACCGCGAGCATCGGCGAGATCACAGCCGAGATTGTCGAGGGCGCACTGACAAAGCGAACGACACTCGTCGCGCTGGCCAGCGCGAATTATTGTAGTGGGTATCGCATCGATCTTGAAGCAATCGGTTCGCTCTGCGCCGAGCGCGGTGTCTTATTCTCCG
>DATBCW010000033.1:0-7286 GCA_036270255.1 Chthoniobacterales bacterium | reverse complement strand
GCGATGGTAAACTCGCGGCCGATCACGCTCCAGACCTGGACGTCGATCTTCGGGCCGTAGAAGGCGGCTTCGTTAGGCACTTCGACGTAGTTAATACCGGAACGTTCCAGAACGTTCCGCGTCATGTCTTCGGTTTGCTTCCAGAGCTCCGGCTCATCGACATACTTCTGTCCGAGCTTCGACGGATCGTGGGTCGAGAAACGCATTAGGTATTTCTCGATCCCGAAAAGCTTGAAGTATTTCAGATACATCTCGTTGACGGCATTGAACTCCGTCTCGAACTGCTCCGGCGTCATGTAAAGATGCGCGTCGTTCATCTGGAGCGAGCGCACCCGCATGAGCCCGAACAGTTCGCCGCTCTGCTCGTAACGATGACAGGTTCCGTACTCCGCTAACCGCAACGGCAGGTCTCGGTAACTCCGAGGCAACGCGGCAAACATCTTGTGATGATGCGGGCAATTCATCGATTTGAGGTAGTAGCGTTGCGCCACCGAGTCGCTCTCGCCGTGTTCATGGACCTCCATCGGTGGGAACATCGACTCCTTGTAATAGGGGAGGTGACCGCTCTTAATGTAGAGGCTCTCCCTCGCGAGGTTCGTTGAGCGGACACGCTGATACCCCGAAGCAAACTCGGTTTCCTTCGCGAGCTTCTCGAGTTCCTCGATGATCGCGGCGCCGCGGGGCAGCCAGAGGGGGAGACCAGGCCCGACGTCGTCGTCGAAGGTGAAAAGCTCGAGTTCTTTGCCGAGCTTACGATGGTCGCGCTTCTTGGCTTCCTCGAGCATGGCGAAGTATTCGTCGAGCTGGGTCTTGTTTTTGAAGGCGGTGCCGTAAACGCGCTGGAGCTGCGGATTGTTTTCGTCGCCTTTGTAGTAGGCGCTGGCGACGCTGGTGAGCTTGAACGCGCCGATGTTGCCCGTGCGCATGACGTGCGGGCCGGCGCAGAGATCGGTGAACTCGCCGTTGCGGTAGAGAGAGATTTCTTCGCCCTCGGGAATGCTCTGGATGATGTCGAGCTTGAACTTGCTCGGAGAAGTTCGCTCACCAAGGGCGCCAAGGACGCCGCGCTGGGCCATCGACAGCGCTTCATCGCGCGAGACCGCGACGCGCTCGAACGTATGGTTCGCTTTGATCTCCTTTTTCATCTCGGCCTCGATTTTCTCAAAATCGTCGGGCGAGATGCGGTGATCCAATTCGAGATCGTAATAGAATCCATTCTCGACTGGCGGTCCGGCCGCGAACTGCGCCTCTGGCCAAATCTTGAGGATCGCCGTCGCCAGAACATGGGCCGCCGAATGACGGAGCCGTTCCACGTCGGTCATCTGGGCGCGTTGCTCTAGAGTTTTACGTTCGTCAGCCATTGTTCGGCGAGCAATCTAGTGCGGGCGAGTAGTGACGCGAGAGTTTTCCGCATCCGCTGCTTCGGGCACTTCCGTTTCCTCTCAACATGAAAGCAGTCGTTTTTCACCGGCCCGGGCACATCGAAGTCAATCAGGTTCCAGATCCGAAGATCGAGCACGAGGAGGACGCGATCGTGCGCGTCACCTCGACGGCGATTTGCGGATCGGACCTGCACATTTTTAACGGATTCTTTCCGCAAAAGGACGACATGGTGATGGGCCACGAGTTCATGGGAATCGTGGAGGAAACGGGCAAGGGAGTGACGACGGTGAAAAAGGGCGATCGCGTCGTCGTGCCGTTTCCGATCGCGTGCGGGCACTGCTTTTTCTGCGGCGACGGGTTGCCCGGCCATTGCGAGAATTCGAATCCGGAAAAATATGGGCCGGAAGGCGGCGTCATGGACCAAAAAGGCGGCGGCCTTTTTGGATACACCGATCTATACGGCGGCTACGATGGCGGTCAGGCGGAGTATGTGCGAGTGCCGTATGCCAACTTCGGCCTGCGCAAAGTGTCGGATCGTTTTCAGGACGAAGAAGTCCTCTTCCTTACTGATATTTTCCCGACCGGGTGGACTGCGATCGATTGGGCAAATTTGAAAGGCGGCGAGACAGTCGCTGTGTTCGGCTGCGGACCGGTCGGATTAATGGCCCAGAAGATCGCGTGGCTCCGCGGCGCCAAACGCGTGATCGGCGTCGACATTCAGCCGTATCGATTGGAAATGGCGCAGCGCGCGGCGAAGTCAGAGACGGTGAACGCGGCGGATGGAAATGCCGTCGAAGTCATTCGCGACATGACCCAGGGTCGAGGCGCCGACGTCTGCGTCGACGCGGTCGGGCTCGAAGCGGATCGCAAGCTCATCGATAAGGTTTCGAACATTGTCCACATGCAGGCCGGTAGCATCAACGCGCTGAAACTCTGCCTCAGCGCCGTCCGTCGCGGCGGCGTCGTCACCGTGGTAGGCGTTTACGGAATGCCCTACGACGCTTTCCCGCTCGGGCAGATTTTCGACAAGGGAATCACGATGCGTTTCGGCCAGGCGCCGGTGCAAAAGTACATCGATGAGCTGATCGGCATCGTCGAGCGCGGCGAGATCAAGCTCGACGACATCATCACGCATCGTCTGCCCTTAGCCGAGGCCCCGCACGCTTACCAAATCTTCCGGGATAAGGAAGACAAGTGCGTGAAGGTCGTCCTGAAACCGTAGCTACTTCACTCCCGCCAGCTTCTTCACGTCGACCCGCTTCAGCCATTCCTGGAGATCTTTCGATTCCTGATTTTGCGTTTCGATGGTGAGGACGTAGCGCTTCGCGACCATTAGCCAGAGCGTGCCGTGTTTGCCTTCGTTTTCGAAAGTTTCAAAACCGGGCATGCCTTCGATGGTGAGCGTTTTCGTATAACCTTCCGGCGTCGACGTGCTCATGCTCCAGGCGGCGGTGGTCGACGCGACGTAATCCGGATTCGCCGCGGAATCGAGGATACTGATCGATGTGGTGGGCGCGGTGTCGCCTTCACCTTTTTTGTAATCACGATGGACGCTGGTGATTTTCGTGCCACCAACGTCGTCGGTGGAACCTTCCGCTTTGTCGGCAGTCCAGCCGGCTGGAGGCTCGGGCAAAATCGGGACGAGCAATTTAAAATCGACGACCTCGGCGAGTTGCGGTTCTTCGGCGGCGCGGCCCATGGCGATGGCCAGCGCAAGAATCAGCAGGGTGGCGGCGGTTTTCATTCCGAAATCGGCGAAGCGCGTGTACTCGATTGACTTTAATGGGGTGGTTTGTCAAGACGCGATGCGTGGTGCGCGTCAAATGGTTGTTGGTTCTGATCGTCGTCGCGGCGTTCGTCGTTCGGCTGATTGGGATCGACCAGCCATTCATTGATCCGTGGAGCTGGCGGCAAAGTGATGTCGCCGCGATCGCGCGGAACTATCTCGAAAACGGATTTCATTTCACGAAGCCGCAGATCGATTGGGCGGGGAATCAACCGGGATATGTGGGAACGGAATTTCCGATTTTGCCGTTCCTGGCCGCGCTTTCATACACGGTTGTCGGGGTGCAGGAATGGATCGGGCGCATGGAAGGCGTTCTGTTTTTCGTCGCCGCGTTGCCGTTTTTCTTTGGATTGGTGCGAAGAGTTTTTGGAGAGATCGTCGCGGTTTGGGCGACGTTTTTTTACGCTTTCGCGCCCCTCGGCATCGTGGCGAGTCGCGCGTTTATGCCGGATGTGCCATCGCTAAGCCTGGCGATCATCGGGCTGTATTTATTTTTGCGATGGATCGAGGACGAGAAATTTAGCTGGCTGATTTTCTCGGCAATTCTGATTTCGCTCGCGTCGTTGATCAAGCTGCCGACTGCCATCGTTGGGGCGCCGTTGCTGTATCTGGCGATCATCCCGAGAAAGAAGAAGATCGAAGACGGCGGTTCGGAAAGCGCCGCTCCTTGGTTTGCGCGATGGGAGCTGTGGGTCTTCGCAGCGGTCGTTCTGGTTCCGTCGGCGGTTTGGTATTGGCATGCGTATCGGATCGCGGAGCGTTTTTATCCGTACCATTTTTTTGGGGCGGGCGGATTCCGAATCATGAGTCCGGCCTGGTATTGGCAGCTCGTGCGGCAGACTGTGTTCTCGAGCCTGAGCCTCACGCTTTTTGTGCTCGCGATTTTCGGCGCGGTCATCGCGCCGCGGGGCAAGTTCACTCGGGTATTTCACTGGTGGCTTGCGGCGATGTTCCTCTTCGTTGTCTTCGCCGGATATGGAAATCGCCATCAGTGGTATCAGCTTCCGCTCGTGCCGATCGCGGCGGTCTTTGCTGGATGCGCCTGCGCCTGGTTCGCGACGCGGACGCAATTCCCCAGAAAACTGCTCACGCTGGGCGCGGTCTTGGTTGTGGCGTCATTTGCCGTTTCCTCATTCTTTTGCGTTCAACCCTTCTATCGGCCGGCAGCGGCGTCGCTCCGGGATCTTGGACTTGAACTGCAAGAAGCCACGACCGCGAATTCTCTAATCATCGCGGCGACTGATGGCGATCCGACGGTTTTCTATTACGCGCATCGGAAAGGCTGGCATTTCCTGGGGGACGGAGTTTACGACGGCAACCCGCGCGATAGCGCCCAGATCATTGCAAATCTGGAGAAACTCCGGAGCCGCGGCGCGACCCATCTCGTTTTTTACGCCGGCACGCAGTGGTGGCTCGATTATTATGAGGAGTTCGCCGAGAATCTCGCGACCCACGCGACGCTAGTCGAGCAAACGCCCGAATTCACGGTCTTTAAACTCGCACCGCCGCCGTAATCTGTTTTCTGTAGCCGCTTCGCTGTGCGAAGCGAATGTGGGAGGCGCCTTTGTGCGGCGACCAGTCGGGGCGCAAAGGCCCCTCCCACCTTGGCGTCGCCCCGAGGGCGACGGCTACAGCGAGTGGCGGTTTGTAAACCGGCAATCCTTGATTGAACTTCAACGGAATCGCATATGACTGCATCCTTCGAGATTCGCGGCACCACCGAGGCGGATCTGCCGGTCATCCTCGAGTTGATCCGCGATCTCGCGACTTACGAGCGCGAGCCGGACGCAGTGGTCGCAACCGAAGCGGGACTACGGGAAGTGCTGTTTGGGCCGAATCCTTCAGCCGAAGTTTTGCTGGCGCTGGAAAATACGGAGCCAGTCGGGTTCGCGGTTTACTTCCATAATTTTTCGACCTGGCTGGGACGGCCCGGTCTTTATCTCGAAGATCTATTCGTTAGGCCGGAGAAACGGGGAAAGGGTTATGGGCGGGCATTGCTCGAGCGCCTGGCCCAAATCGCAAAGGAGCGCGGCTGCGGCCGGATGGAGTGGGCGGTGCTCGATTGGAACGATCCGGCGATTCAGTTTTATCGGAAGCTTGGGGCAGAGCCGATGAATGAGTGGACGGTTTTCCGGCTCACGCGGGAGGGGATCGCGAAACTGGCGACTAAGAATTCCTGCTCATGATCTTGATCTTGCTCCTGATCTTTCAGGGCAGCCTCGCAATTAAACAAGATCATGATCATGATCATGATCAGGAGCAGGAGTGAAAGCTACAGCTTCGCGAACGCGCGCACCGGGAAAGTGCCCATTCCCTTTACTTTGACGGGAACAGCGAAGAAGCGGGCGCCGCGATCGGGAACGGCGGCGAGGCCGCACATGTGCTCGACGATGGGAATGCCGGCGCCGAGCAAGGCGGAGTGGACCGGGCGCGTTCCGTCGTCGATCGAATCGATGTTGTAAGAGTCGATGCCGACAAGAGTGACTCCGGCTTTCACGAGGGATTCCGCCAGCTCGCCGGTCAGGTGCGGATGATTCTCGAAGTACGGGTCGGTGCGCCAATGAACGTCCCAGCCGGTGTGGAAGAGCAATGCTTTGCCTTTCACCTGCGTGATATCGAAGGGCAGGCGATCGATCGCGCGGCCGGTGCGCTCGGTCGCGCGGACGACGATGCAGTCGAGATCAGCGAGTGATTTGAGCTCCAGCTGCGAAAGATCGTGGCCGTGCGCGTACCGATGGAAAGGCGAGTCGAGGTAAGTGCCCGTATTCGCTATCAACTCGATTTTGCCGATGTGGAATTCGGTGCCGGGCGCGTAGGTCGCGCGTGAGGCTTCGCGGCTGAGAAAATCGCAGATGATCGGCGCAGGTAAACCTTTGTAGGTGATCATCCCGTGCTCGACGGTGTGGCTGAGGTCGATGAGGTTGCCGTCAGACATTCTGAACGAGATGATAGCGCGAATTCATGAAACAAGGAGCGGCGGTTTACAAACCGCCGAGGCCGAAAAGGGCGGTTTGGAAAGCGCCCCTCCTTGGGTATGAAAATCGAAGACTACGGTTTCCTCAGTGATACCCAAACGGCTGCGCTGGTCGGGCGGGACGGCTCCGTCGACTGGCTTTGTTTTCCGCGGTTCGATTCGGGCGCGTGTTTCGCGGCGCTCCTCGGCGATCGTGAAAATGGACGCTGGTTGTTTACGCCGACGGAAGAAATCACGGGCACGCGCCGGCGTTACAGCGACGGGACGCTGATTCTGGAAACCGAAATCGAAACGGTGAGCGGCGCGATTCGCCTCATCGATTTCATGCCGCCGCGCGGTGAGAACCCGGACATCATCCGGATCATTGAGGGAGTGCGCGGCGAAGTCACGCTGAAGATGGAGCTGATCATCCGATTCGATTACGGACGGATTATTCCCTGGGTGCGCAAGCTCGATGGCTCGCTCGAAGCGATCGCGGGACCAGACGCGCTCGTTTTGCGTTCGCCGATTGAAACTCACGGTGAAGACCTGACGACGGTCGCGGAATTCACCGTCAGCAAAGGCGAGCGGATCCCGTTTGTGCTGACCTGGTATGCGTCGCACAAAAAACCGCCGCGGAAGATCGATCCCGAGCACGCCCTGCGGCAAACGACCGCGTATTGGAAAAAATGGTCGAAGAAGTGCGAGAACTTCGGCGAATGGCAGGAGCCGATCGTGCGTTCGCTCATCACCTTGAAGGGGCTGACCTACGCACCGACCGGCGGCATCGTCGCGGCCGCGACCACGTCGTTGCCGGAGGAAATCGGCGGAGTGCGCAATTGGGATTACCGCTTTTGCTGGTTGCGCGACGCGACGTTCACACTTTTCGCGTTGATGAGCTCAGGCTATCTCGAGGAATCAAAAGCTTGGCGGCTCTGGTTGCTCCGCGCGATTGCCGGAAGCGCGTCGCAGATGCAGATCATGTACGGCGTGCACGGCGAGCGGCGGCTCGACGAACAGGAAGTTCCCTGGCTGCCGGGTTATGAGGGATCAAAGCCGGTCCGGATCGGGAACGCCGCTTCCAACCAATTTCAGCTCGATGTTTACGGCGAAGTGCTCGCTTCGATGTATGCCGCGCATCGGGCCGGGCTCGAAACCAATGAG
>DATBCW010000032.1:0-10704 GCA_036270255.1 Chthoniobacterales bacterium | reverse complement strand
AGAGTGGCGAGAGAGAAGTTGCTGCCAGTGCGATTGCCGCGTCGAGGGCAAGAACGGGTGAGACTGAGAGCGCCAGCCGCAAAATGCCTTCCACTTCCGGAACCGGCCGGAGCGGATCGCGTCGGCTCCATGACATCGCGGCAACGAGAACGGCGATGGCGATCGCGACGATTCGACGAGCGCGCGGCGCGGGCGAGCCACCGAGAATGATGATCACCGCGACAAGGAAGCTAGTTGCCTGCGATGCATCGGGCTGCAACACGAGCATCGCGGCGGTCGCGGCGACGAACGCCAACCCGATACGGCTCCAGATTCCAGAGAAAGCCAACGCGATGACGGCTGCAGGCAGAAGCAGCGCGGCGATGTTTATGTGAAGCGGACCCGCACCGATCCATCGGTGAACGCCGTTCTGCGCTGGCGCGAGAAAAGTGGCTGCGAGGGCGACGAACGCTACTCCCAGGATTACTCGGAACAGTGGATTCGAACGGCGCAGGCGCATCAATCCCGTTGTCAGGCCAAGTCCAATCAGCCAGGCGATAGGGTTCCGGGACCATGAACCGAACGGATGTTTGCTCGCTGCCAGCGTGACAGCGCCCAAAGCAACCGCGATCAGCGAGGCAACCGCATAAACAACAAGAGCGCGACGGCGGCCTGTGTTGCTCGATGTAGCGCCCGTATCCCTCACCCGGGCGCGATCCTATTCGAGACCGAGAAGTCGTCCACAAATTACCGGAGCCATTTCGCAGATTTGGGAGAAAGAAAAATCTGTGTAAATCGGCGAAATCTGTGGAGGAATCATTTATCGCTCCTAGACGCTGCCAGACTCCACCCGCGACAGCGGAATGAATTCGCTCTCGTGAAGGACGATGCGCTTGGTGCCGCGCAGGAGCTTCCACCATTCCCAGGCGCTGCCGGCGACGATCAGGAAAACGAGCGCGACGAAGGCGAAGGCGACGAAGGCATCGAAGCGCCAGATCGCGGCTTGGCGAACCATCTCGGCGGCTTTGGTTGGGTCGGTCAATGACGCGGCGGTTCGGGTGAGTGAATCGGCGCCGCTGAGGAAGCCGAGTCTTGCATCGGCGGAAAAGATTTTCATGTAAGCGGCGCTGAAGGTGACGGCGACCATGAAGCAGAGCGGCGCGAGCGTGACAAAAATGTGGCGAGCCTTTCCCATCTTGATCAAGACGGTGGTGCCAAGACAGAGCGCAATCACGGCGAGCAGTTGATTCGCCAGGCCGAAGAGAGGCCAGAGGCTGTTGATGCCGCCGAGCGGATCGATCACGCCCTGATACAGGAACCAGCCCCACGCCGCGACGAGCAGAAGGCTGGTGAAAAGGTTCGCGGTCCACGACCGCGTATTGCCGAGCGGTTTCCATAAATTGCCGAGCAAATCCTGGAGGAGAAATCGCCCGACCCGCGTCCCGGCATCGAGCGTCGTCAAAATGAACAGCGCTTCGAACATGATCGCGAAGTGATACCAGAGCGCGAGCGCGATCGGATTCGACGTGACGCGGGAGAACATATGCGCCATGCCGACAGCAAACGTCGGCGCTCCCCCAGCCCGGTTGAACATTGTTTTCTCGCCGAGATCGCTCGCGAGCTTTTCCATGCCGGCTTCGGTCACGGGAAATCCGGCCGCGGAAATTTTACTCACCACTTCGGTCGGCGCGCCCTTGGTGTTGATCGCGAAATATTCGCCGGGCTGGAGAACGCAGGCCGCGATCATTGCCATGAGCGCGACCATCATCTCGGTGATCATCGCGCCGTAACCGATGTCGCGGATGCGCGATTCGCGCGCGATCATTTTGCACGTTGTCCCCGACGAGATGAGCGAGTGAAACCCGGAGACCGCGCCGCAGGCGATCGTGATGCAGACAAACGGAAAGACTGGTCCGGCGAACACGGGACCGGTGCCGTCGATGAACCGGGAAATGGACGGCATCAGCAACATGGGGCGGAGCAACACCACCGCGACAGCGAGCGCGGCGACGGTTCCGAGTTTCAAAAACGTGCTCAGATAATCGCGCGGTGTCAGCAACAGCCAGACCGGCAGAATCGACGCGGCCAGTCCGTAAATCATTACTGCCCAGGCCAGCCATTTCTCGTCCTGGCGGAACCAATGTTCGAGCGCCGGATAGTTTACCAGGAATTGTCCGCCCCAGACCGCGAAGGCGAGACCGGCAATCCCAAACGCCGTGACCCAGCCGACCCCAAATTTTCCCGAGCGCAGCCCGAGCCCCATGATCATGGCGACGGGAATCGTGGTCGCGATCGTGAATACGCCCCACGGACTTTTCGCCAGCGCCTGCACGACCACGAGCGCGAGGACCGCCATAATCATGATCATGATGAGGAGCACGCTGACGAGCGCCAGCGCGCCCACCCCGCGGCCGATTTCTTCCTTCACCATTTGCCCGAGGGTCTTGCCGCCGCGGCGCACCGAGCTGAAGAGCACAATCATGTCGTGCACGCCGCCGCCAAGGGTGGCGCCGATCAAAATCCAAAGTGTGCCCGGCAAAAATCCAAACTGCGCGGCGAGCACCGGACCTACGAGCGGACCGGGCCCGGCAATCGCGGCGAAATGATGACCGAACACCATCCAGCGATTCGTCGGCACGAAATCTTTCCCGTCCTCCTTCACCACCGCCGGCGTCGCCCGCTCGTTATTCAAAACGAAAACTTTGGTCGCGAGCCATTTGCTGTAGAAGCGATAGCTGATTGAGAACGCGCACAGACCGGCGGTCACGATCCAAAGCGCGCTGACTTGTTCACCGCGCGAAAGCGCCAGCACCGCCAGTGCCGCAAGCCCGAGGAGGCTGACCGCGATCCAGAGCAATTTTTTCCAGATACTCATCGATTTGAATCAGGCCCGCGCTGATGTGATTCTAGGCGAAACCAACGTTATCTGACAACTCGGTAGGGACGTCGCGCTGCGGCGTCCGCCATTTTCCCAATGCAGTTATCCCGAAAATTAAGAAAGGTCGTGAGCGGCGACGCCTACGCCAGCGCGCGGCGGCACGTGAAGCAATGGGTCATCGGTCGCGCGCCGCTGCGTTTCGATGCTGCCAAAATCACGACCACGATCGACCGCGAAAAGTTCCAGGAAATTTACGATCGTTACGCGATGAAAGATCCGGGAGACGAATGGCCGAAGTATCTCGAGATCCAGACCTGGATGGAAATCAATCTGAAGCGGGTTCGCGATCTCGGCCTCGACCTGGGCGGGCGGAAGCGCGTTCTCGACATCGGCTGCGGCACCGGCTATTTCCTCTACATCTGCCAATACCTCGGCCACGAGGTTCTCGGGATGGATCTGGACGAAACCGCGGGGTTCACCGAGATGATCGATCTCCTCGGCGTGAAGCGCGTCATCTGGCGGATCGAAGCGTATCAGCCGTTGCCCGATCTCGGACGCAAATTCGACGTGATCACGGCGCACATGATTTGTTTCAACGGACACAAGAGCGACAAGCTCTGGAAAATTTCGGAGTGGGAATATTTCCTCGACGATCTCGCCGCGAACCAGCTCGAGCCCGGCGGCCAAGTTTGCCTCGAGTTAAATCGCGAGTACGACGACTCGCTCTACACGCCGGAACTGAAAACCTACTTCGAAGCGCGCGGGGCCGACATTCACACCCAGCGGGTGCACTTCAATCCATTGCTGCCCGCGCCTGCCGCAGTTGCGACAACTGCTCGCTGAAATCCGTTTTCCGCTTTCGGTGTTCCTCGACGACGGCCGCCGGCGCGCGCTCGACGAACGAGGCGTTTGAAAGCTTCGCGTTGACCGTGCGCAGCTCGCCGTCGAGTCGCGCGATCTCCTTGTCGAGACGCTCTCGTTCCGCAGCTTTATCGGCGGTCGCGATGATGAGAAACAGTTCGCCAAGCGGTGTAACTGCGACAGGAACACCAGCCTCAGCCTGGAACTTCGGATCGAGTTTGAGTTCCTCGGCGTTCAACAGCCGCGACATCGTCGGCACTTCCCGCTCGTTTATCGGACCTGAAGGTCGAAGGACGAAACTCGTTTTCTTGTTAGACGGAACTTTCGATTCAGCTCGCAGATTGCGTCCCGCTCGGACCACGTCGTAAACCGCGCGAACCTTTTCGACGCCGCTTGGATCCACTTCGACCGGGTTTGGCAATGGTTGAAATTGAATCGTCTCGCTACCGAAACCGAATACTGACCAGAGCTCCTCGGTGATGTGAGGCATGAATGGATGGAGCAGCCGCAGAAATCCAGAGAGCACGAAGTCCATCACGGCTAGCACCGATTTTTTTTGGACTTCGTCCTCCGCGAAAATGTCGGTCTTGGCCGCTTCGACGAACCAATCGCAGTAATCGCCCCAGAAGAAATCGTAAAGGCCCTGCGCGACTTCGTTAAACTTGTATTCGCGATAGGCGTTCTCAACCGTCACCAGCAGCTCATTGAACCGTGACAGAACTTCGACCGAATAAATCGAGAGCGTCTGCGGGTCGATCTGCGGATTCGCATCGCTCGGACCGTGCATCTGGCGGAACCGAGCGGCGTTCCAAAGTTTCGTGGCGAAGTTCCGCCCTTCCTCGATCTGCTTTTCGTCGAACGCGATGTCCTGGCCGCTTGGCGCAATCCGCATCAGGCCGAAGCGCAATCCATCGGCGCCGTACTTCCCGATCAAATCGAGCGGGTCGGGCGAATTGCCTAACGACTTCGACATTTTCCGCCCTTGCTTGTCGCGAATCAGCCCCGTCAAGAACACGTCGCGGAACGGAATGTTGTCCTGGATCTTCTCGGAGTTTCCCGGCTTGAACTCGAGCCCCGCGATGATCATGCGCGCGACCCAGAAGAAAATAATGTCCGGTCCCGTGACCAGCGCCGAGGTCGGATAAAATTTCCGCCGCGTCTCTTCATCCATCGTCTCGTAAGCCCAAAGCCACGACGAGAACCACGTGTCGAGTGTGTCCTCGTCCTGCCGCCACTTCTCCGGATCCGGCGGCGGTTCGATACCGACATAGATATCTTCTCCTCCTTGGGATTTGGGATTTGGATTTTGGGATTTCCGATACCAGGCTGGTATTCGGTGTCCCCACCAAATCTGGCGGCTTATGCACCAGTCCTGGATGTTCTCCAGCCATTGCGCGTAAACCTTTTCCCAGTGCCGGGGAAAGAATCGGATCAGGTGATCGCGTACGACGTCGAGCGCTTCCTTGGTTTTCGGGTAACGCAAAAACCATTGCTCACTCAACCGCGGCTCGATCGGCACTTCGCTCCGCTGACTGAACCCGACATTGTTCTCGTGCGGCTCTTCTTTTGTCAGCAGGTCCGCTTGTGCCAACAACTCGGCGGCTTTTTGTCGCGCTGCGAAACGCTCCACCCCGTCCAGTTCCGGCACCGCAGGGCAATTAATCCGGCCGTCCGGATGCAGAACGTCAATGACCGGCAGCGAATGCCGAACGCCGATCTCGAAATCGAGCGTGTCATGCGCGGGCGTGACTTTCAAAACGCCAGTCCCGAACTTCGGATCGATTGCCGCGTCGCCGATGATGGGAAGTTTTTCGCGAGCGAGCGGACGCCAGACCTGCATGCCGATGAGCGCAAGGTAACGCGGATCGTCGGGATGAACCGCGACCGCCGTATCAGCCATGATCGTTTCTGGGCGAGTCGTCGCGACTTCGATGAAGCGCGGCGGAGGCGACCCCGCGATGGTCAGTGCAGTGCGGGCCGGAGTTGTTTCGTCGACCAGCTCGTAACGGACGTAGTAGAGCTTTCCTTTCTGCGGTCGCGCGATCACTTCCTCGTCGGAAAGCGCCGTCTGCGCCGCCGGATCCCAGTTGATCATGCGCCGGCCGCGATAGACGAAGCCCTTCCGATACAGATCGACGAAAACGTTTTCGACCGCGCGAACGTAATCGTCGTCGAACGTGTAACGCTGACGCGACCAATCGCACGATGCGCCGAGACGCTTGAGCTGTTTGATGATGATCCCGCCGTGTTTCTCGGTCCATTCAACGACGCGCCGGATGAATTCTTCGCGACCCAGCTCCTGCCGCGTTTTGTTCTCGGTCTTCCGCAAATTCTTCTCCACCGCGGTCTGGGTCCCGACGCCGGCGTGATCGGTCCCCGGGAGCCAAAGCACTTCAAAGCCCTGCATGCGCGCACGCCGCGCGAGGATGTCCTGGATCGTGTTGTTGAGAACGTGGCCGAGGGTCAGGATGCCGGTGACGTTCGGCGGCGGAATGACGATCGAGTACGGCGGCTTCGGCGAATGGGCGTCCGCCCGGAAATAGCCGGCCTCTTCCCACGCCGCGTACCATTTCGGTTCCACCGCGTTTGGATCGTACGTTTTCGATAGCTCAGGCATCGCGAGGAATGATGCGGGCACGCGCGTCGATTGCAAATGGTAGGGTCATCGCGCTGCGATGACCGCGAACGTCGCCCGCGGCGGACGGCGCAGCGCGCCGTCCCTACCAGGTTGCCCGCTTGAACAACACCAGAAGAACGATTACGAGCAAGAGAATGAGCAAGAGAAAGAGCAAGACCCGGCGCCAGATGATCGCGGCGGCTCTCGGCTTCGTCTTGCTCGCGTTCGCAGCGCCAGCGGAAGATTGGAACGTGGTTCGCCCGAACAACCGCCCCTACGTCAGTTTCGCCAACGTCGCTCAGTTCTACCAATTCCCGGAATACACCCGGGTCAGCCGCACAGTGTCGCTGCGCAGCGAACGCCGCACAATTCGCGCGCAAGCGGGCACGAGCGAACTTTCCATCAACGGCGTCCGGTTCTGGACCGATTTCCCGCTGCTGAGCAGCAACGAAGAAGACCTGATCTCAGTCATGGACGTGAGCAAGATCATCGAGCCGGTCCTGCGTCCGAGCCGGATTCAGAATTCGCAGAAGGTCGACACCGTCGTGCTCGATCCGGGGCATGGCGGGTTCGACAACGGCGCGTCAGGCGCCTGGGGCAACGAGAAAACCTTCACGCTCGATACGGCGCTCGCCGCTCGCCGCGAATTAATGCGCGCCGGATATCGCGTGGAGATGACGCGCGCCACTGATACTTACATTTCGCTCGAGCAACGGGTGAATATCGCGAATCGGTTCCCGCACGCTGTCTTCGTCAGTATCCATTTCAATTCTTCGGCCGGCGGCGTTGGCGTGGAAAGTTTTGCGCTCGCGCCGGAAGGCGTGCCTTCAAACATGTCGAGCGAACACCATTTCTCCGCGGCCGATGTCGCGCGGCATGCCGGCAATGCGCAGGACGAACACAACATCGCGCTCACCGCGTCGATCCACGCCATGGTCCTCTCTCGGCTCGCGGCGTTCGATCGGGGAGTGAAACACGCGCGGTTCCATGTCTTGCGCGATGTGAAAATTCCCGCGGTGCTCGTCGAAGGCGGCTTCATCAGTAATCCGTCGGAAGGCCAGCGGATCTCGACGAGTTCCTACCGGCAACGGCTCGGCACCGCGATTGCGCAAGGGATTCAGAATTACAACGCGGCCGTGAATTACCGGACGCAGGGCGCGAACTTCGCCGTGGCGAAGGTGAATCTGCCTCCGCACACGCGGTCGATCACTGAGCCGCTCGGCGCGGAAAATCATCCGCCGTCCATCTCAATCAGCGGCGGGAATTAACGCGATGGCTCAAAACGAAAACGCGACCGCGAACAAACCAATCGGTGTGTTCGACTCCGGGATCGGCGGACTGACCGTCGTCGCGGCGTTGCGGTCACTCCTGCCTAACGAGTCGATCTTTTACCTGGGCGACACCGCGCGCGTGCCCTACGGCGGCAAGAGCGCGGCAACGGTGCAACGCTACAGCCTCGAGATCGCGGCCATGTTGCTCGGCGAAAACGCAAAGACCGTCGTCGTCGCGTGCAACACCGCTTCCGCGCTGGCGTTGCCGAAACTTGAAGAAACGCTTCCGGTCACGGTCACCGGCGTCATTCTGCCCGGAGCGCGCGCCGCAATCGAGAAAACGCGCAGCGGGCATATCGGAGTGATTGGTACTCGGGCGACGATTGCGAGCGGCGCGTACGAACGGGCGTTGCGGTCGTTGAATGGTGACATTCGCGTGACCGCACGCGCCTGTCCCCTTCTGGTGCCGTTGATTGAGGAAGGCTGGCTGGAAAGTCCGATCACGGACGAAATCATTTTGCAATATCTCGCGCCGCTGATGAATGACGGGGTGGACACCCTCGTCCTCGGGTGCACGCATTATCCGCTGCTGCGAAAGGCAATCGCGCGGCTCGTGGGCGACAAAATCGCGCTCGTCGATTCCGCGCAAAACTGCGCGCTGGCGGTGCGCGATCTTTTGCAGCAAGAGAATCTATGTGCGTCCGCGAGCGACGGCGGCCGGTTGCAGGTCGCCCTGACCGATCCGCCGGACGCATTCCTGCGGGTGGCGCGGGAAGCGTTGCAACTGGACGTCGGCGAAGTCCAGGTGCGGACGCTGTAACTCTTCTGTAGCCGTCGCCCTGTGGGCGACGCCGCGCGCGGAAATTCAATCACCGAACGCTTCGCATAGCGAAGCCGCTACAGAAGCTTCTTGGGCAAACTCTCCACGACCGAGTCGTACGAATGGTCGATCATCTTTCTGACCTCGCCATCCGGGATCACCCCATCGAGCACAATAGTGTTCCAGTGCTTTTTGTTCATGTGATAACCGGGCTCGACCTGTTCGTAGCGGTCGCGCAATTCAAGCGCGAGATCGGGATCGCATTTCAGGTTGGCGCGTGGCGGAATTTCCTCGAACGCCAGGAGCGCAAACATTTTGCTTTTCACTTTGAACACGATGTTGTCGGGACCAAACGGCGTGCCTTCGGTCGCGCCCGGTTTACCGAGGCAATAGGCGCGGAAACTCTCAGCGTTCATTTCGCTCTAACCGCAATTCCAATCAGTTCGAGCGCCGGCTGAATATCGTTTTCGTTCCGAACCCAGAAACTGATCCAGCCTGACTGCGGAAACACGTGATGCGGCAGAGCGCGACCGCCCTCGACCAGCCGATCGCGGTTCGCCCGCCCCACGAAACAATCCAGCAACCCATTGCCGTGAATGTGGCTTGATTCCTTGCCACGAAAAAAGAATCCCATCCCGCCGAGCCTGTGCACGCCGACGCGCATTTCCGGCCAGCCGCGCACCGTCGATTCAATCGTGCTGATCGCGCGAAGACGCGCCGGATAAAAAAGCCCGGTCGCGACGAGCAACATCGCGTCGAAGATTTGCGGCGCGCCGGGAATTCGAGAAAACCATTTCAACCGCCGAACGGCGAACGCGAAAACTAAGTGCCGTTCTCTTCGACCGGCGCCAGATCGGCGACCGATGGTCCGTTCATCACTTTGCCGAGCGCGTCGAAGCGCGAGCCGTGGCACGGACAATCCCAGGTCGTCTCGGTCCGGTTCCAGTGCACGATGCATTTCAAGTGCGGACAGACCGCCGTCATCTCGTGCAGGGTGCCCGCTTCGTCACGATACACCGCGATCTTCTTCACGCCTCGCCGAATCACCGCGCCCTCGCCCGGCTTCAGAGCGTCCGGCGAAGAAACGTCGCCGCTGGTGAAATAATCCACGAATTGCCGGGCTACGTTGATGTTCTCCTTCGCGAAATCCGGAGCGGTTCGCATGGTGATGCGCGACGGATCGTAGAGCTTCGCCCAGGCGTGATCGCCGCGGTGAACTAATTCGGGAATCAGCATTCCGGCGATAGCGCCGTGCGTCATCCCGTTCCCGGAATCGCCAGTCACGACATAAACGTTTTCCTCATCGGCAGGATTGCGGCCGATGTAACCCATGCCATCCACCGGTTCCATCACCTGGCCCGACCATTGAAAAGCCACTTCGCCGGCTTTCGGCCAACGGACACGGGCCCATTCTTCGAGTCGCTGAAAACGTTGCTCGAAATCGTCCGCCTGCCCGGTCTTGTGATCTTCGCCGCCGACGATGAGGATCTCGTTCCCGGCATCGTCGCCCTTCGCGACCCGGACATAATGATACGCCACGGGCCCGAGCCCGGTTTCCATTCCCGCGCGTTCCGCTGTGTCCCAATAAAGGGCTCGAGTGACGTCGCCGCGCTTCACTTGCAACCCGATGACATAGGTCGTGTAGGGCGCCTGCTTCGTGTGAATGACATAGCGATCGTTGATTGGCGAATTGCTCGCGACCACGATGGCTTTCGCGGTCACGGTGAGTTTGTTCGCGGTCGTGACGCGGGCGTTCGCGCCGCCGATCGCTTCTTCGACTTTCGTGCCGGTAAAAATCCTGCCGCCGTTGCGAACGATAGCGTCAGCCAGGCCCTGCAAATATTTCAGCGGATGAATCTGCCCCTGGCGCGGAAATTTGATCGCGCGATGCGTGTCGAACGCTTCAATCGGCGCATTCTTGACCCATTCGACTGGAAGGCCCGCGCGCTGACAGGCATCGAATTCCTTTTCCAGGTTCTTCAACGACTCGTTAGGCGGCTCAAACAGGTAGCCGTCGACCCGCTCGAAATTGCAATCGATCTTTTCTCTCTGTGCGACCGTTTCGATCCAGTCGATCGCCGCGCTGTGGCTTTGGGCCGCCATCGCGGCTCCGTCTTCGCCGTGATATTTCTCGAGATCGTAATAACGGTCGTCGAGCGCATTCACCAGATGCGCCGTGGTCCGGCCCGTCATTCCGCGCCCGATTGCCCCATCATCGATGACGATCACTTGCTGGCCGGTCCGGCCCAGCTCGTAGGCGACCGATAATCCGGCGATT
>DATBCW010000031.1:0-1626 GCA_036270255.1 Chthoniobacterales bacterium | reverse complement strand
GATCGTTAGAAAATGGAAGCCCCAGCCACTAACTCCGGAGCAAATCGATCTTATTAGTCGTCAGCTCGATGAACGCTGCCGCGATGTTGAAGACTAAAAAGGGCCGCTTGTCAGGTCAACAGCTCTTCCAGTTCTTCCGTCGTTAGACCGTTCATTAAGGGCTCTTCGCTGTCGATCGCGGCGTCGATGGCGGCCCGTTTTTTCTCCTGCAGTTTCAGGATCTTTTCTTCAACGGTGTCGCGGGTGATGAGCTTGTAAGCAGTCACCACGCGGGTCTGCCCGATGCGGTGCGCGCGGTCGGTGGCCTGCGCTTCGACGGCGGGATTCCACCATGGATCGAAATGGATCACGGTGTCGGCGGCGGAGAGATTAAGGCCGACGCCGCCCGCTTTCAGGCTGACGAGGAACACCGGGATGCTGTCGTCGGCTTGGAAGCGGTTCACTTCCTCCTGCCGCCGCCTGGTCGAACCGTCGAGGTAGCAATAGGAAAGTTTTCTCTCCTCCAGGCGATCGCGCACAAGGTGAAGCATGGAGACGAACTGGCTGAAGAGGAGGACGCGATGCTCGCCGTCGATCGCTTCGCCCAGCAGTTCATCGAGCAGTTCGAGCTTGGCGGACGGATCTTCTTTCTCGAGACCAACGAGGCGGAGATGGCAACAGACCTGGCGTAATCGCAGCAACCCTGTCA
Source organism: Chthoniobacterales bacterium (assembly GCA_036270255.1). Classification (GTDB taxonomy): domain Bacteria; phylum Verrucomicrobiota; class Verrucomicrobiia; order Chthoniobacterales; family UBA10450; genus AV80. Next base: position 938 of record DATBCW010000031.1, on the reverse strand, counting down.
GCATTTTCATCCGCTGCGCGCCGGCGTTCGCGCCTTTCCGGGCCGATCCCAGCCCGCTCTGGATCTCACGCAGGAGCGCATCGTAGGCGCTCCGTTGACTACCCGTTAGGTTGCACGGCACGACCTGTTCGATCTTCTCCGGCAAATCTTTGGCGACGTCGCGTTTGCGGCGTCGAAGCAGAAACGGCTGCAAACGGCGGGAGAGCCGTCGCTGCACGTCGGGCGCGGCGCCGCGCGCCAGTGGCAGCTCATAGCGTTCGCGGAAGTCCTTGTGCGGTCCGAGGTATCCGGGGAGAGAAAAATTCATGATCGACCAGAGATCGCGCACCGAATTTTCCATCGGCGTGCCGGTCAACACGAAACGGTGCTTCGCTCGCAAGGCGAAGGCTGATTGCGCATTTTGTGTCTCCGGATTTTTGATGTGCTGCGCTTCGTCGAGCACAGCGGTGGAAAACTGAAATTTCCGCAGATCGTCAATATCGCGACGAAGCAGGGCGTAGCTGGTGATGACGATGTCCGCGCCCTTTATGGAACTGAAAAGCCCCGCGCGGTTCGCTCCTTCCAGCACGAGCGTCTTTAACTCAGGCGTAAACTTCTGCGTCTCGCTCTGCCAGTTCGTCACGAGCGATGTCGGGCAAACAATGAGCGCCGGACCGTGGCCCTGGTTTGCGCGGAGAAACGCGAGCGTTTGCACGGTTTTGCCGAGCCCCATCTCGTCCGCGAGGATGCCGCCAAGATTGTTCGTCGCGAGTCGCGTGAGCCAGGCAAAGCCGGCGACCTGGTATTCCCGCAGGGTCTCCGCGAGCGATCCGAGTTTGTCTTTGGCATCAACCTCCGGCGCGGTCGCGCTGGTGATGAATTTCTTCAGCGCCTCTCGCCGATCGGTGATGTTCGATCCGAGCTCGCGGGCGGTTTCTTCAACGTAAGGCGCGTGCGCG
>DATBCW010000030.1:0-10156 GCA_036270255.1 Chthoniobacterales bacterium | reverse complement strand
CGCTCTGTCGGCGTGACAGCCCCATATTCCAAATCATGCGTTCGTACGGCGACAGAGCGCCGCCGCTACAGCACAAGCCCATCGACAACGAATTTTCGTTACGATAACCTCGGGGACATGCGCCTCTCCGGCCGAAAACCGTCGCCCACAACCCGGCGCTGGACCCAGCGGCCGCGGGTCGTTCTTCTCGGATTGATCGGCGCGAACCTGGGCGTTTTCGTTGCCCAACTTTTCCTCGATGCCTACGAACCGGGATTTGTCCGGGAGTATCTAGCGCTGAGTGATCACGGCCTGCGCTCGGCCTACGGCTGGCAATTCATCACCGCCGCCTTCTTGCACGATGGCCCATGGCATCTGCTCGGGAACATGTTTCTGCTGTATCTCCTCGGGCGCGACGTCGAATCGATCATCGGGCAACGCCAGTTCCTTTTTCTTTATCTCACCGGAACCCTCGCGGGCGAACTCGGCCATTTGTTTCTCATGCCCGAAAACTCGGCGCTGCTGGCGGCGTCGGGCGGACCGGCGGCGGTCGTCGTCGCCTACGCCGCTATTCTTCCGGAGCTGGAATTAACGTCGATGAGTTTTTTCCTGCTGCCGATTCGGCTGAAGGCCAAACACCTTGGGTACGCCGCGATGTGCCTGGCCATCCTCGGGATTATTTACGATCGCACCGCGACGGTCGCGCATAGCTCTTTCCTCGGTGGTTGCATCGCCGGCTGGTTCTACGCACATCTGCTCGGGTTCGGCCGGCCATCGATTCTCCAACGCGCGCTGACCCAGCGCCGGGCGGAAGCAGAGCGCCACAACGCGATGACGCCGGAAGAATTCATCGCCCGGGAAATCGATCCGCTCCTCGATAAAATTTCGCGCGAAGGAATGTCGAGTTTGACGCGCGCCGAGAGGCGGTTGTTGGCGAAGGCGCGCGACAAGATGACGGGCAAGAACTAGGGGAAAACGCCCCACGCCGAACGTCCAACGCCCAATATCGAGTTAGGAGACGACGCTCCCCGCTGTTTCTGAATTCGAGATTGGGTGTTCGGCGTTGGACGTTGGGCGTTTTCCCCCTTTCTTTGCCGCGGTTCCCATGAGTTGGATCAAGACGAAAGCCGCCGGCACTCTCAATCCTCCACAGGTCGAGAACACTCTCGAACGTATGGCGGTCGACTGGTCCGCGGAGCAGACGCCCCTTCGTGAGGTGGTCGAACAGTTTCCGTTGGGAGAATCAGCGCTGCTCCACCTGATTTCCGTCTCGAGTATTTGCGCCTCCCGCTTGGTTCTGCATCCGGAGATTCTTCGGTGGCTCGCTCGCCCGGAAATCTGTGACGCACCGCGCGGTATTCCGGCGATGCTGGTCGACCTGCGCCGGATTGCCGAGGGCACAGCCTTTGCCGGGGATTTCCAGGCGCTCCGGATATGGAAGGGCCGCGAGATGACTCGCATCGCGTTGCGCGAAGTAGCGAAAGCGGCATCGCTCGAAGAAACGACGCTCGAATTATCGCAGCTCGCCGAAATCTGTTTGCGCGAAGTTTACACCTACTGGGATTGCGAGCTGCGCAGCCGGCGCGGCGGACCGGAGACGCCATTTGCGATTCTTGGTCTTGGTAAACTTGGCGGGCGCGAGCTAAATCACAGCTCCGATATCGACGTGATTTTTGTTTACGGCGAAGAAGGCCAGGTCTCGCCGAACCTCACTTATCACGAGTGGTTCAATCAGCTCGGTGCAAAAATAATCGAAACGTTCGCGGCCCACGATCCCGCCGGCGCCTTGTTTCGAATCGATCTGCGGCTCCGGCCGGAAGGCACCGCCGGCCCACTCGCGCGCTCGATCGATAGCATGGAAAACTATTACGCGGGCTTCGGCGAGACCTGGGAGCGCCTCGCGCTCATCAAAGCGCGCGGGATCGCTGGCAGCCGCGAGCTCGCCTATGAGTTTCTTCGGCAACATCAGCCTTTCATTTTTCCGAAAAGCCCGACCCGCGATGTTCTCGAAGAAATCGGCAGCGTCAAACGGCGGATCGAGCGCGATATAGTCGGCCACGAAAATATCGGGCGCGATGTGAAGCTCGGGTCAGGCGGGATCCGCGAAATCGAATTCGTCGTCCAGGCGCTGCAACTTCTCCACGGCGCGCGGCACGCGTTCCTCCAGGAAACGAGCACGCTGAAAGTCCTTCCTGTCCTGGCCGATCTGGAATTACTGCCGCACCAGGAGGCGCGCACCCTCGAGGAGGCCTATCGCTTTTTGCGCAGCGTTGAGCATCGCCTCCAGATCGAGGCGGAACAGCAGACGCACACGGTGCCGGAAAATTCAGACGCCTTACTCCAGCTCGCGGGCAGCCTCGGCTTTTCTTCGATCGAGAAATTCAACGCGGCCCTGCGCGCTCATACACAGAAGGTGCGCGCGATTTTCCAGCGGGTAATCTCTGAGCCCAAAAGCGCCGCGGATGCAGTCGAAGAACGTCTTCCTGTTTTCCGCGATGAAAAAAGCGCGGCTAAATCGCTGGCTGATCTGGCGAAAGCGCCCGGCGGCTTCCACGTTGCGCCGCGGACGCGGCAGGTCCTGAAGAATCTGCGGCCGCTCCTCTTCCGCTGGTTGGACCGCGCCGCCGATCCCGACATGGCGCTCAATCAATTCGTGCGCTTCGTCGAAGCCTACGGACTGCGCAGCATGTTATTCGAGCTCCTGGTGGTGAACCCGAAGCTCCTTGAGTTGCTCGTAAAAACATTCGACGCCAGCCGGCACGCGGGCGACTTGCTGATTCGCCGGCCACAATTGCTCGAAGAGATTACGCGTCCCGGCATGCTCGATCGCGAAGTCGGTTTCGCGCAACATCTCAAGCGGCTCGACGCGCTGGAAATCACCGCGGAATCACTCGATCTGCTTCGCACTTACCGTCAGACCCAGGGGCTTCGGATATTGCTTCGCGACATCCTGGGCTTGGCGAATCTTCACGCCATCTTCGCCGAACACTCGGCGCTTGCTGAAGCGTGCCTCGTGTTCGTCAATCGCCTTCGCGGAAGCGAAAGCGATCTCACCATCATCGCGCTCGGCAAATTTGGCGGAGGCGAGATCGGCTACGGCGCCGATCTTGATGTGATGTTTGTCGGCGAAGATGTTCGCGCCGCTCAGCACCTGATGGTGGCGATGGCGCAAACGACGGCTGAAGGCAGTATTTGGACGGTCGACGCGCGGTTGCGGCCCGATGGCGAAAAAGGAATTCTGACGTGCTCGCTGACTGCCTACGAGGCCTACTATCAAACCCGCGCGCAGCTTTGGGAAGCGCAAGCTCTGACGCGAGCGCGGCAGATCGCCGGGCCGCTCCAGCACGAATTCATGGAGCTGGCCCAACATGTCTGGCGAATTGCCGGCCAGCGCCCAGATCTGTTTTCCCAGATCGATGCGATGCTCGAACGGATTCGGCGCGGCCGCGGGAGCGCATCTGACGAACTAGATTTCAAGACGGGTCTCGGCGGCGTGATCGAAGCAGAATTTCTCGTCCAGGCGCTCCAGATGCGGACCGGGATTTGGAACCCGCAAATGATCGGCGCGATCGAGCAACTGGTCGAAGCCGGGGTTATGCGAAAGCCGGACGCCGAAAAATTGCGGCAACATTACGAATATTTGCGCTCAATCGGATCGGCCTTGCGGCGGTGGGAAAACAAAAGCGTGTCGACCTTGCCGGCTGACAAAACGGAACAGGAAAAGTTCGCGATCCGCGCTGGAGCAAAAAACCTAGACGATTTTGCGCAAACTTATCGGGAAGCGCGGAACGGAGTGCACGCGATCTACTCGAAGTATCTTCTGTAGCCGCTTCGCTGTGCGAAGCGCTTTGTTTACCGGCGATTGTCCCTGGCGCTTGGCACAGCGAAGCGGCTACAGAAAGCCAGAAGATCAACGAGCGAAGAGCAGCCGAGCGAGCGCGCCGAGAACCAGGAAACTCACGGCGATTCCCACACAGACGACGACAAAAAGCGCGAAGAGAATGCCGATGACGAAGAGCCAGTCGCTTCGGCTCGGCGTCGTCGTTCCGAGCCGGTGGTTCTTGATGATCTCGTAATTGCGGGCGTTTGATTTGAACCAGAAAGAAAAAGCATCGCCCACGACCGGGACAATTCCGATGACTTCGTTGACCAAAATATTGCCTGCCATCCGCGCCAGAAGAATTTTCGGGACACCGAGTCGCAGCGCTTGAATCAATGCAAAAGCAGAGACGAGCGCTGAGCTTGTGTCGCCGATTCCGGGGATGAGGCCGAGGAGCGGATCGAGACCGAAACGAAAATTCGTCCCGGGAACGCGAACGATCTCATCCATGATGAGAGCGAGCCACTTGAAGAGAGGCTCGAGCCCCTGGCGTTTCCGTTTTTCTTCGGGAGGAAGAACCTCCCAATCGACGTCGAGAATCTTCGATTCTCGATTTTCGATTTTCGATTGCATGACCCGATGACGATTTCCCAGATCGAAAATCGCCAATCGAAATTCGAAAATTTCTAGCCGGGGATTCCCTTTAGCATTTGCTCATTGGTCGGGAATTTCTTCACGAACATGAGCAGACGCTCGATCGCTTCACCGGGCTTGTGGCCGGCGAGTCCGCGTCGAATCAAATTGATCTTCTCCAATTCCCACGGCTGGAGGAGCAGTTCCTCGCGGCGCGTGCCGGAGAGGAAAATATCGACGGCGGGATAAATGCGCTGATCGCTAATTTTGCGATCGAGCACCATCTCCATGTTGCCGGTGCCTTTGAACTCCTGGAAGATCAGCTCGTCCATCCGGCTACCGGTTTCGATGAGCGCCGTCGCCACGATGGTGAGTGAGCCGGCTTCTTCGGTGTTGCGCGCGGCGGAGAATAATTTCCGCGGCGTTTCCATGGCGCGCGCGTCGATACCGCCGCTCATGGTGCGGCCGCCGCCGCCCATCGCGTTGTTAAAGGCGCGAGCTGTTCTCGTGATCGAGTCGAGCAAAATGAAAACGTCCTTGCCGGCTTCAACGAGGCGCTTGGCGCGCTCCACCGCGAGCTGGGCAATGCGGGTGTGACTCTTGATGTCACTGTCGTTCGAGCTCGCCATGATCTCGGCTCCAGGACAGGAGCGACGGAAATCCGTTACCTCCTCGGGACGCTCATCGACCAGCAGAATGATGAGCTTCATCTCGGGATGATTCTTCACGACGGCATCGGCAATGTGATGGAGCAGCGTCGTTTTGCCGGTGCGCGGTGGAGCGACAATCAAACCCCGTTGGCCCATGCCGAGCGGCGTCATCAAATCCATGATCCGCGTGGTGTAGCGGTCCGGGACCGTCTCAAGCTTGATCTTGCGATTCGGATTGATCGTCGTCAGCTCTTCGAACGGCCGCAGCCCCTGATACTTCGTCGGCTCTTCACCGTTGATCTGATTCAGTCGAGTCAACTGCGGTCCGCGATTCCCGCGCCGCGTCTCGCCGTAAATCCACATCCCGTCGCGCAACGCGAAACGCCGCACGATTTCCGGCGTCACGAAAATATCGTTCGGCGTCTGGACAAAATTCCGCTTCGCATCGCGGAGAAAACCAAACCCTTTACCTGAGATCTCGATGATTCCATCGCCGTATTCCGGCTCGCGCTCGATCTCGCCATTCTGCGAACCGCCGTCCTCTCGTTGTTCGCCCTCGTTGACGCGGGCGGCTCCGGAGTTTTCCTCGGCCACGACGCCGTCACCACGTTCGCCGGGTCCATTAAAATTCTCTCGTTGATCCTGCGGGCCGCGATTGTGCCGGCGCGGGAAGCGGCGGCGCGGACGCCGCGGGCGGTCGCTGGGCGCGTCAGTTTGCAGCGGTGGCTGATTCTCGTTTTCTTCGCTCATAAATGCAGAGATTGATCCTCGTTCGCAGCCGGAGCAGCCCTGCCGCCATTCAAACCAGCGGCGTTGTTACACCGGCAATTTCGCCAGCAATTCGTCGGGAATATCTAAGTTGGAATAGACGTTTTGGACGTCGTCGTCGTCTTCGAGGCTGTCGCACAAGCGCAAGATCTGCAGCGCGACGGTCTCATCATGGACCGGAACTGTCGTATCTGGAATAAAAGTAAACTTCTGCCCATCGGTGGTGACGCCCGCGTTTTTGAGCGCCTCAGCTACTGCGTAGAGCTGATCGTGGGAAGTGGTAATAACATACTGCTCCTCCTCAGTTGTCAACTCCTCGGCGCCAGCTTCCAAGGCGACCTCAAAAACGCGGTCTTCTTCGATGGAACCCCGGGGAACGGTGATTCGCCCCTTTTTGTGGAACATGTAGGAAACACTGCCGCTGCTGGCGAGGTTACCGTGGTTCCGGGTAAAAATGCTGCGGATTTCCGCCGCCGTGCGGTTTTTGTTGTCCGTCGCGGCTTCCACGATCACCGCCACGCCACCGGGCGCGTAGCCTTCATAGACGATCTCGTCGAAATGCTGCGCTTCGACTCCCTCGCCCGTCCCGCGTTTGATCGCGCGCTCGATAATATCATTAGGCGTACTCTGAGCCCGGGCCGAAACGATCGCGCTGCGGAGTCGCGCGTTGCCGGCCGGATCGCCGCCACCGGTCTTGGCCGCGATGGTGATTTCGCGCGCGAACTTGCTAAAGACAGCGGCTCGTTTGGTATCGAGCGCGCCCTTGAAGCGCTTAACCTTGGACCACTTGCTGTGTCCCGCCATGAGATGCGAATTCGTGTCTTATTGCCGGACAGACCTTTGGTTCTTTCGGGAACCGGAGAGCCTCGAAGGGGATCGTTATCGAGGAGGTAAATTAACGACGGAAATTAAACCGCTCCGGAGAGCGATTGTCAATGAAATGCGTGGGTTAGGCGGCGGCGTTCTGGGCCCGTTTTCGGGCGGTGGGGTCGAGGATACGTTTGCGCAGTCGCAAAGATTTCGGCGTTGCTTCGACAAACTCATCCGCGCTGATGTATTCGATGGCGCGCTCAAGACTCATCTTCAGCGGCGCTTCGAGTTGAATGCCTTTGCCGTCGCCCTGGCTCCGCATATTCGTCAGATGCTTCGCCTTGCAGGGATTTACCGGTAGATCTTCCGGCCGCGCGTTTTCGCCGACGATCATGCCGGAATAAATTTCCTCCTGCGGACCGATGAAGAGTTTGCCGCGTGCCTGGATATTATTGAGCGCGTAAGCGGTGCTGGTACCGGGCTCCATTGAAATCATCACGCCACGAGTCCGACCTTCGAGCTCGCCTTTAAACGGCGCGTATTCGCGGAACAAATGACTCATTAAACCTTCGCCGCGGGTGAGATTGACCAGATCGCTTTCGAAACCAATCAGACCACGCGTCGGGATGATCGCTTCGACGGAAACGCGCGTGCCATGGTGATCCATCGTCACGACTTCACCTTTCCGAGCGGCCAGGGTTTGCAAAACGTCACCCAGATTGTCGCTCGGGATTTCTACGTATAAATTCTCGAGCGGTTCCAGGAGCCCGCCGTTTTCATCACGCTGAAAAATAACTTCGGGGCGCGAGACCATCACTTCGTAGCCCTCGCGTCGCATCTGCTCGACTAGAATCGCGATCTGCATTTCGCCGCGGGCGTTGATCTCGAAAGCGCCGGCGACCTCCGTGTCTTTCATCTGGAGCGAGACGTTGGCGCGGGTCTCGCGAACCAGCCGCTCACGGACGTGCCGCGCGGTCACGAATTTTCCTTCGCGACCGGCGAACGGCGAATCGTTCACCAGAATGCGCATTCGAATCGTCGGCGGATCGATATCAACAAATTGCAACGGCGGGTGCTCTTCACGGTCTGTCAGAGTTTCCCCGATAAAAACTTCCTCGAATCCGGTCAGACCGACGATATCGCCGACACTTGCATGTTTGAGCTCGACCTGTCCCATCCCGGCGAAGGTGAAAAGTCCGGTCACGGTCGCCCGTTCGCGGCGTCCATCCCGATGAATGCAGACAATTGAATCCCCGACATTCACTCGCCCGCTGACGATGCGTCCAAGCGCGATCCGACCGAGATAATCGCTGTAATCGAGATTCGAAACGAGCATCTGGAAAAATGGCTCGGGAGAAGTGGGCGGCGGCGGGACGTGTTTGACGATCGCTTCGAAGAGCGGCGTCATGTCTTCGCTGTTCTCGTGCAGTTCCCGCATGGCGAAACCGTTCTTCGCGCTGGCGTAAATGATTGGGAAATCGAGCTGCTCGTCAGTCGCTTTCAATTCGACGAAAAGATCGAACACCAGATCGAGCACTTTGTGCGGCCGCGCGTTCTCGCGATCGATCTTGTTGATCACGACAATCGGCTTGGCCTTGTTCTCCAGCGCTTTTCGCAACACGAAACGCGTCTGCGCCTGCGGGCCGTCGTGCGCGTCGACCACCAGTAAAACGCCGTCCACCATTTTCATGATGCGTTCCACTTCGCCGCCGAAATCGGCGTGGCCAGGAGTGTCGACAATGTTGATCCGATAACCGTTCCACTGAAACGCCGCATTCTTCGCGCGGATCGTGATCCCCTTCTCGCGCTCGAGGTCCATCGAATCCATCATCCGTTCCTCGACTTTCTGATTGGCGCGGAAGGTGCCGGATTGCCGCAGCAATTGATCCACGAGCGTGGTCTTGCCGTGGTCGACGTGCGCAATGATGGCGATGTTACGGATTTTATCCATGTGAGCCGGACTTGTAGGGCAACCGCTCCGGTTGCCGCCGAAGGCAGGCGAAACGCCCGGCCTACAATTTCGGAGCGCGGAATATGGCGGCGACCACGCCCGGCGTCAACCACGCGTCGATCGGAGACCAATCAGATGAGTGCGAGTATTACGGTCCGCGCTCGAATATCGTTCGCGAAAATCAGCCAGCCATTGTCGTGGGTTCTGCGCCTTCCTGCTGGAAATAGAGAGCGGCCCAATGAACATTACTGCTAATCATAGAATGAAGAAAACAAACCGCTCTCTCCCTATCTGGATCGTTCTGGCGGTTTTCATCGCCGCAGTCGTCGCCGGCGTACTCCTCTTTCGGGCGCACCGAACCCCGCCCGGACTGCAAGTGGCTTCGGTCGCGCAACCGGGCGCGCAGCCGCCGCATGTGCGCGGCGATCCCAAAGCTCCGGTGACCCTGGAAGAATTTGGGGACTTCGAATGCATGCCGTGCTTCATCCTTTGGCCAGCCCTGCGAAATCTGGAACACGATTACGGAGAAAAATTGGCCGTGGTTTTCCGGAACAACCCCATGCCGCAACATCCCCACGCGCTCGAAGGGGCGCGCGCGGCCGAGGCGGCGGGATTACAGGGAAAATTCTGGGAAATGCACGACGTGCTTTATCTTCAGCGCGGCGAGTGGACAAAGGTCGCTGACCCGAGGAGCAGGTTCAGCGAATTCGCGCGACGAATGCAGTTGGATGTCGACCGATTTAATCGAGACCTCCAAGGCGAAGAAGTTACGAAGCGGCTGCGCGACGATCATGAGCGCGTCGCCGCACTCGGCCTCGACCGGACGCCGGTGGTATTTATCAACGGCAAGCGGGCTCAGCTCCAGGGCGACGTGGAAAAGGGATTGCACGAGGATATCGATGCAGCGCTCGCGTCGGATAAACGTTGACCCCGTTGGCGACGCTAGAGTTGTCAATCGACGGTGGTTCGTTAACCTGTTCCATGACTGGCATGTTTTCACAGCCGCGAACTCGCGCGCTGCTAGGCCTGGTCGCCATCACCTTTTTTGCCGCCGTGAACTACGGACAAACGCCCTCCGCTTCGACGGGAATTGAAGGGGTCATCACAACCGGGCCCGTCCACGGTGGTCCCTCGCGCGCGGGCGAAACCGATTCGGCGCCCATGTCAGATATCGCGTTTGAAGTGACAAATGATACCGGCGTTGTGACTTCGTTTAAGACCGGGACCGACGGGTCTTTTCGCGTATCGATTCCGCCAGGTCATTATTTGATTCGCCGCGCGGGGACCACGCCAAAGCTCGGCGGGTGCAGGCAATTCACCGTCGATGTCAGCGCCGGAAATTTTGCCAAGGTCCATTTTGAATGCGATAGCGGAATCCGATGAAATTAAGGGCTCTCGATCGGATGCACGCTGGTTTTCGCGAAGTCGGATTTCGCGTGGGAACAATTTCTTTTGTTTTGTTCATCAGCGTCGCGCTGACCGACGCGAAACAAAAACCCAAGGCAACGGCGACCCCCATGCCGGCGGTCACACCGAATCCTTCCG